>CAJQOS010000001.1 GCA_905479975.1 uncultured Puniceicoccaceae bacterium
AAGGCTTCAACAACAAGATAGGATGGCTCACTAGGCAGGCATACGGATACAGAGATGAGGGCTATCTACATTTGAAAATATACGACCTCCCAAACCTATCCACTCGCAAGGAACTATAAAACGCACTTCCGTGAAGAGCCCCTTTTTCCCAGATAATAGTAGCTACGTGATTTTCTTGTCCGAAAATCTCATCAAAAAGTCTTTTAATGTTCTGGTATTCAGAATCATCAATTGAGCACAATACAACTCCGTCTCTTGTCAGTAGACTTCTACCCACCAACAGTCTTGATTGCATGAATGACAGCCAATCCGAGTGATACCGTCCTGAAGTATCGGGATTCGTATCCAACTTGATTCCATTCTCTGCAGCGCCCGTCTCTTCCCAATAGTTGGCTTTATCTTTTTTGTAGTTATCGCGGTAAATGAAATCTTTGCCGGTGTTATAAGGAGGATCGATGTAGATGCATTTGACTTGTTCGCGGTAGGCGTTGAGCAGGAGTTTGAGCGTCTCCAAGTTTTCGCCTTCGATGATCATATTGCCATCGGCTTTGTCGGGGTTGACAGAGCGGGCTTCGTCGTAAACGAGGGTGGCGGTCGTCGGGGTGAAGGCTTCGCGCTTGGAGGCGGCTTTGCCATACCACTTAAATTCGTAGCGCTCGGTTTCATGCACTGTATTGGGCTCGACGAGTTGCTTGAGCTCGTCGGGGTTGAGGCGGCCTTCGTTGGTGAAGAGGTCGGGGAAGAGTTGTTTGAGCGCGGCGATGCGTTCCGCCTGTCCATCCGGTGTGGTGGGTAGGAGGTCGTTGACTGTGGTGCGATCTGTGGGTGTGGTGTCTTGAGTCATGGAAAGTGGAATCGTTTAAGTCTATTTAGTCGCAGTCGCCTTTTTGAGGGTGGGACCGAAACGGTCGGTCGGTGCGAAGAAGCCCATGTTCTGATCGGCAGTGCCGTAGTCGCCTTGGGGCTCCTCGACTTTATTGGGGTTGAAGCGACTGACGGGCGCTTGATAGAGCAACGTGGTATTGGCGCTGATGCCGAGCGCATCGAAGTGCTGGATCGCGCATTTAATTTTGATCTGCTCTTCGGCTGATAATTGGTCGAGGCTGCTGGTCGATTTGGTTTCGACGACGAGGTGCAGTTCGACCTCCTCATCGTCGCGCAGGCCTTTGTGCGAGATCACGACGCCAAAGTCGGGCGTGTAAGTGGTGGTGCCACCTTTGAGAGAGGGCACGGGGATCTTATACCAATCAGGCAGCTTGAGCAGGGCGCGGACGCGTGGATGGCCGTCGGCTTCTTTGGCGAAGCGGTATTCCGGAGTGGAATCGGCATCGAGTATGGCGTGATCGTAGATGCCGGTATTGGGCGTCGGCACAATGGCGCGGAAGGTCTCGACGATGTCTTTAAAGAGATCGAAGCCATAGACTTCGCCTGTGGGCTCGTAATCGATGGTGCGCACCATTTCGTCGATCGCGATTCGGTTGATGTGCTCGGTGGCGAGGTGGAGATAGCGCGGTGGGTTACGCACTAGGTGGTCGAGGTTGGTGAGCCCTTTGACGATGTCGACAATTGCAGGGTAGGCGAGTGCTGTGTTTTCCGAAAGCTCTTCGATCAGGTCCATCGGCGAGAAATCGGCGGCCAGACGCACTGTCTCGCTGCCGCCACTTATGGCACGGGCTTCTTTTTCTGCATCGAGCTGTGCGATGTGGGTGAGTTCGACTTCGGCTTTGTAGTGCTGGAGTTCGATCTCATTGAGTTTTTCGATGCATTCTTTGATCAGCGTGGGTTCGTCGAAGCTGACGCTGTAGTCCGTGCGCTGGGAAAGCCGCTTCCAGAAGCGCTGGAAGGGATCGCTTTTGAAGCGCTCTTTGTTGAGGCGAACTTTCTTGGGCTTTGCTTTTTTGCCCTTGGGCGAATGGCGGGTGGGGACGCTGTAGCGAAGTTCGTCTTGGTATTGGGTGACGAAGGTCTTGTAACTCTCGTTGGGAATCACTGTGAGCAGGTTAATCTCTTCGCCTTCTTGGGTATTGTCGGCGTCGTAAATACGCTGGCCCGACTGATTGCGACAAATCCGCAGACCACGTCCGATCTCCTGACGTTTCTTAATGTCCGAGTAGGTCTGGTTGAGCGTGGCGATGTTGAAGACGTTGGGGTTGTCCCAACCGACGCCTAGCGCGGAGTGTGAGAAGATGAACTGACGCGGATTGTCAAAGGCGAGGAGAGCTTCTTTGTCTCTGAGGATCTCGTCGTAGATCTCTCGTTGCTTGGCCATTGAATTTTCACTGTCAGTAAACTCGCCGGCATTGGTTTTGGCGAAATAGTAAGCCTGCACTTCGTCGGCGAAGCCCGCGGGGGCATCTTTACCGTAGTGATCGCGATAGGCGCGTGGGAATTCTTCGAGGAAGAGCAGTTTGATCATCCCGTCGGGGTCCATGTAGTTGGAGACGCGGTCGATGAATATCAGTGAGAGTGGCTTAATGCCCATCGGTTTGAGCTTTTCGAGCTTTTCGAAGTGTCGGAAACAGAGCCAATAGAGCTGCTGACGGAAGATCCCTTTGACGTCGCCAGTGGCAGTCTGAGGGGTGAGTTCGACGCCGTTGTTAAATTTGACCAGAGCGCCGCCGCCACGTAGGCCTTTGGCGCGGACTTGCGAGATCGTGAAATCGCGGTAGGAGATGTTTTTGGTGGCGTCTTCGAGGGAGTCGCCAGATTTGAGCCACTTGGTTGCGGTATATTTGAAACCGCTGGCCATCTGACGCCAGGCCTTGAGTTTGGCCTTGGGTGGGCCTTTGCCTGTTTGGATTTCGAGAAGCTCAATCTTGAGGGTGGCCTCGTCGTTGATTTCCGCAACAGAGAGCACTTCAATCTTTTTGACGAGTCCTTGATTGTAGGCCTCAAATGGAGTGAGGCGGTAGAGGAGGTTGCGGAGGACTTTGTGAGTTGCAGAATAGCGAAGGCGTGCGATTGGATTCAGGGCATTGAGACGTGGACGTAGATTGTCAGTGTCCATACCTTCTTGCGGCTCATCCATGATGATGAAAGGGCGGACCTTGCCCATCGCTTGCCAGTAGGACAGGCCATCGGGGGAATCGTCTCGTTCGTTGCGGTTGATGATGTTGTCATCGGCGCTGAACGAGTGGGTGGTCATTATCATGACCTGTAGGTCGCTGCCTTCGATGAAGTGCTTTACCTTGGGAAGCTTCTTGCTGTCATATTCAAACGCATGGAGCGGAATCCGGTAGAGTCGCTCCAGTTGCGGGCGAAATGACTCAATGGTGTCGAGCACACCTTCACGGATGGGAACCGAGGGGACGAGAATAATGAATTTAGTGAAGCCGTATTCGCGCGCGAGTTCGTAGATGGTGCGTAGGTAAACGAGGGTTTTACCCGTGCCGGTCTCCATTTCGATACAGTAATCAGGATCGATGCATACACGGGCTTCGCCGTGACCGATACCGTTCTCGGCTGAGATCTTCTCCACATTGGCGACCATGTCCTTCCGTTCTATTTCGAGGCGGTTAGGGAAGCAGTCTCCCTGAAATTCAAAATCGAAATAATTGCGCTGTTGACCATCAAAAAGGCGGACGACGGCGTCAATTGCTTGGCGCTGATAGGGGAGATCTTCGAGCTTAAATGACATCGGCGCTGATTGTTCGATAATCCGGCAGTAGCTCAAGCGTTCTTTGGCGTTAGCGTGGGAAAAATGCCGATTCTGGGGATTTTGAGCTTAGTGTTACCTCCTGACTACGAATCAGGAGGTGTTGCTTTTACTGGAGATGTAAGCGGTGAGGTCGGTGGCTTTGAACCCGAGGTGATGCGTGCTAGCTGTCGAAACGTATGCGGGCTGTTTCGATCGCGTCTTCGAGATCTTTTTCTAGGTAGCGATCTTTGAGGCCGAGGAAGTCGAGGACATAGGGATCGCGAAAGACGAGGTCGGGGGAGAGTTGGTCCTCGGTGCGGAGTTCGGCGATTTCCGCTTTGGCGAGTTCCTCGGGTTTCTTGGAAATGGCGGTGCGCTCGAAGAGCATCCCTTGAATCTTGGCGCGTAGCGTGCGCACACTCCAACGTTCGACGCGGCACATTTCGGCGTAGAACTCGCGTTTAAATGGTTGGTTGAGCGGGATTAGGGCAGAAAAATGTGACCAGCCCAATTGTGCAGACAGTGTCTGCACAATTGCCGCCTCGGGGAAAATCTCGGCAAAGCGGATCATGTTGAAGAGGTTGCGTCGGCTGAAGCCGCGACCGAATTCTTCTGTCAATTGTGCACTCAGTGATTGCACAATCTCTTTACCATATTCGGCACGCTCGTTGTTGAGGATTTCTGTCTGAATGCGCTTACCGATACGCCAGTAGAGCAAAGTTATGCCGGCATTGACGGTTTGAGCCACACCTTCGCGGGTTTGCTCGATCATGCGGCGCACGTCAGTCGCCAGACCTTCTTTGCTTTGGATGATGTCGATGTCTTGCTGACTCATTGTCTTTTGGATTCGTTGATTGAAGTCAGTTTAGCTATTGTGGCTTCTTGAGGACAGAATAAAAAAGACCAGCCCTTTTATGTGCATTCTCTTTACAGACGAGTGGCGCGGGGCGCAGTGCTAGGTGCCTGTATTCTGCTGCTCTTCGGGAGGGATCGGTAGGAGGCGGTCACGGTCGTAAGGTCGTTCGGCTTTGCGCGGCATTACATCCTCGGGGAATTCATGTTTCCAGTCATCGCGTTCCGTGTCGTCGGCGTAGTATTTGAGGTGAATTCCGTTCATTTCAGGCGTATCTTCGGTTGGGAATTCGGTCATGTCGTAGCGGCTATTCCATCCAGATCCATCAGGCATGATCTGCGTTTCTTCCGGTAGCACCTCGTTGAAGAGTAAGTCGTAGAAAACTCGGTCGGAGAGATGGTCGCTACAATAGAAGAACACACGCATGGTCGCCAAGGCTCTGAGGAGTTTCCAGAGGGCTGCGTGCAGGTCGTCGTCAGTCGTGAGTTGATCGGGGGGCACGGCACAGAAACCGTGCCGCTCTAGCAGTGCTGCCTTGAGAGACATATAGGGCGCAGTTTCGAAGGCGTGGATGTGCGACCAAAAGCTCTCCTGTATTTCAAGTGTGGCACCTGCGCCACCTTCACCGACGATCGGCGTGCCTGCCACTTGTTCGACTTCGGCGCGTAATTGAGCAATGCGTAAAACGCGTTCAATGGTGTCGTTTTCTTCGTCATTGGCAGAGGAATCGTGCATAGACTTAAGGTGAACAAAATTTCACTTAAAGTAAAGAGCCATTTTTATAACCGTTGTTTCAGCAGCTCCTTCGTCCAGCGGCGGTGGGGGCCGGAGAGGGTGATAATGTCGAGTTGGTCGAGGGCGATCCAGTGAAGCTGAGAGGGGGGAGGCTTGAGGGCTGAGACCTGAGATGGGAGGGGGGAGACTTGAGACTTGAGGGCTGAGATGGGAGATTTGAGGGGGTAGATGGTTTCTTTGATGCGCTTGTTGGTGATGCCGCGGGATTTGGTGGCGAGCGCTTTGCCGAGCTTGGGTGTTTCGTCGAAGTGTGTGGTGGCGGGGAGTTCGTATTGGCCTGCCAGTTGTTTGGCGTCGTCGGGGATGCGGTGGAGCAGCAGTTTGTCGTCTTGGACGATCCAGACGCGGTCGATCTGCACTTGCTGGATCGCTTTGCGCTGAATGTTCGGGATGCCTTCTTGGGTGCCGGCGGCGGCGGCGGCGCAAAATTGCACCACGGGGCATACGGTGCAGAGTGGGTTGGCTTTTTGGCAGATGGTGGCACCGAGCTCCATCATGGCTTGGTTGTGATCGCCGGGCGTGTCGTGGTTGAGGACGGTGTCGGCGGTCGGCGTGAAGGCTTTGACGGCGTCGCCGTTGTTTTTGAATGCGCGGTCATCGTTGGTCAGGCGGGCGAGAATGCGCACCACATTGCCATCGACCACGGCGGCCGGAACGTTTTGCGCGATCGAGCTAATCGCGGCGGAGGTGTAGGGTCCGATGCCGGGCAGGGCTTGCCACTCTTTGGCGGTGGTTGGTTTGGTTTCGAGGGCGACGTATTCCTTTGCGAGCTTGTGCAGGTTACGGGCGCGGCTGTAGTAGCCGAGGCCTTCCCAGTGTTTGAGCACATCGTCGCTAGGTGCGTCGGCGAGGGCTACGAAGTCGGGGAAGCGTTTGAGCCAGCGATCGAAGTAGGGCAGCATCGTCTTGATTTGTGTCTGCTGCGCCATGAGCTCGGACACGACGGTTTTGTAAAGCGAGGGGGCCGTGCGCCACGGGAGTGGGCGCTGCGCGCTGGCATACCAGTCGGCAAGTGCTTGTTGGAAGGCTTCGGGTTGTGAGAGCAGTGACATTTTTGGAAGTGGGAAAGTGGGGAGGTGGGAAAGTATGAAGCTGGGACGAAGCGCGAGTAGCGCGGCATGTCCGCCGTAGCCTTGGCGTAGGAGGGAGATGGTGAACCGTCTTCGGTTTGCCCCGAAGAGGTGACTGAAGCGGGTGCCCTTTGGGCGGCTGAAGGAACAAAGTATGAAAGTGGGAATGAGCCAAGGTGGACGAGTCTACTTGTAGGTCGAACTCTGAATGAGATGTTCTGCTCATCAAGCGTTGCTTTGCTGCTGATTTTACTTTCTCGTTTTTGATTTACACCACTATGCCGAAAAAGAAGACACCGAAGACGGAGGACGAAGGTCCAAAAGTTAAAAAGATCTATACGATCAAGCTGACTCAAGAACAGCTGGAGCAATTGGGCGAGCGGTTGGATTCGGCTCCTGCGGGGAAGTGGAACCATTACGATGTGGCGTATTCACAGTTCGCGTTTAAGGGCGAGGGTGTGAATGTGGTCGGCTATCAGAGTGGTAAGTTGGTGGTGCAGGGCAAAAAGACAGAAGACTTCGTGCGCGATATTTTAGAAGCCGAGATCACGGGCGAGGCGCGCTTGGGCTACGATGACGTGCACAACCCCGAGTGGTTCACGCTGCATGCGGGTTGTGATGAGAGCGGCAAGGGTGACCTGTTCGGCCCGCTGGTGGTGGCCTGTGTGGTGGCTGACGAAGCGATGGTGCGCGGCTGGATTGAGGCGGGCGTCTGCGATAGTAAGAAGATCACCGACAACACGATTTTGAAGTTAGATAAGATGATTCGCCAAACCAAGGGCGTGGTGATCGCGACTGCCTTTGCGCGGATGACGAAATACAACCATCTGTATAAAAAATTTGGCAGTAATTTGAACAAACTACTGGCATGGTATCATGGCCGCGGGCTCAATGAAGCGCTGGACAAGCGCCCGGCTCCGTGGGGCTTGCTGGACCAGTTTACCAAGCAGCCCTTGGTCGATGCGTATGTGGAGGACCGTAGAGATTTTAAACTGGTCAGCCGCACCAAAGCGGAGTCTGACCCTGTGGTGGCTGCGGCATCGATTGTGGCGCGTGCGATTTATGTGCGTGAAATGAAGCGGCTGTCCGATGAGTTGCAGCCGATTTTGGGAGAGCCGTTAATGAAAGGGGCGAGCGGTAAGGTGCTGGAGCAGGCCAAGAAGATTGTAGCGGCGAAGGGGGCAGGCGAGTTGGCGGGCTATGCGAAGATGCACTTTAAAACGGCGTATGAAGCGCAGGGCTTAGAGCCGCCGAAGAAGCCAGCCTGGTCGAAGTTTAAATAGAGGAAGCTCTATTTTAAAGAGCGATTAGTATGAAGGTGATCATAGTATTTAGCGGGATGTGTCTAGTATTACTGCTTTCGGGTTGTGTCTCGGGTGCAATTGTCGGCTCCGGTAAACGACATGACTATTTGAGTAAGGATTCTACGACTATGGAACTCGTTGAGAAAAGGCTCGGAACACCTACATGGTCGCGATACTACCCGAATCAGGTTAAGATTCGGAATAGCGACGAATATCGCGCATACATAAAGGACAGTGATGGAGATACGCCATTTATATGGGGCACTGAGGAAACTGCTGAAGAGCGTTTCATTTCATACTGTGCCGTTTACACTAGGACGGGGCCTTATGAAGAAGCTTTGCGTGGGCAGGGCTATGGGATGGTATGAGGAATGACGTTGGGGGTTGGTGATGTTATTTGCCTGCCATTTGCGATTTCTGAGCGTATCGAGCTGTCCAACAATATATTTTCTCTAACCATGTGGTTTGATGAGAATCATCAATATGTTGGGGTCTTTGAAGGGGATATTAATGATGTGAATTCTGATTTTTATTCCGGTAAATCACCTGAAGATACTGTGACACATGTCGAGCGTGATTCTTTGAAGCCAGTGAAGCAGACTGAAGAAGAACAGTTTTGGCTGAATCAATAGTATGCGGTGAACGCGAAAAAGCCCCGTCTGAGTCGACGGGGCTTTGTTTTTGATATTGGAGCCGTTGGTGTTGTCGCGGTCTTCGCAAGCAAAGCCCCTACGTTTTTTTGCTATGCTAAGTCGAAGCGGTCGAGGTGCATGACCTTGACCCACGCGGCGGCGAAATCCTGTCTGAATTTATCTTGGGCGTCGTTGCTGGCGTAGACTTCGGCGATGGCGCGCAGTTCAGAGTTGGAGCCGAAGACTAGGTCCACAGACGAGGCCATCCATTTGGTTTCGCTGCTGCCATGGTTGGCACCTTCGTAGAAGTGCGGGCAACGTGGCGAGACTTTCCATTGGATGTTGTTGTCGAGCAGGTGAACGAAGTAGTCGTTCGTCAATACTTCTGGGCGTTTGGTGAACACACCGAGCGGCGACTGCGCGGTGTTGGCATTGAGCACGCGCATGCCGCCGACGAGGACGGTCATCTCCGGCGCAGTGAGGGACAACAGTTGCGCCTTATCGATCAGTAAGGCTTCGGCTGGTGACTTTAGCTCGTGATCCTGATAGTTGCGGAATCCGTCTGCTTTCGGCTCAAGGGGGGCGAAGGATTCGACGTCGGTATCCGCTTGGGTGGCATCCATACGGCCGGGGGTGAATGGCACGTCGATGGCATGGCCTGCAGCTTTCGCGGCTTGCTCCACTGCGGCGCATCCACCGAGCACGATGAGGTCCGCGAGGGAGACTTGTTTGCCGTCGGTCTGCGCGCTGTTGAAGTCGGCTTGGATGCCTTCCAGTGTTTGCAGGGTCTTGGCGAGCTCTTCGGGATTGTTGGCTGCCCAATCTTTTTGTGGAGCGAGGCGAATGCGTGCGCCATTGGCACCGCCGCGTTTATCAGAATTGCGGAAGGTCGAGGCCGAGGCCCATGCAGTGTTGACGAGTTGTGAGATCGAGAGTCCGGAGCCGAGGAGGATGGTCTTTAGGTCTGCGATGTTTTGTGCGTCGATCAGCGGATGATCGACCGCTGGGATCGGGTCTTGCCAGAGCTCAGTGGATTCCGGCACGAGTGGGCCGACATAGCGTGAGATGGGGCCCATGTCGCGGTGTGTGAGTTTGAACCATGCCTTGGCAAAGGCTTCGGCAAATTCGTTGGGGTTTTCATGGAAGCGTTTACTGATTTTGGCATAAATCGGATCCACCTTCAGCGCGAGGTCTGAGGTGAACATGATCGGTGCGTGACGTTTGTCGGGGTCGTGTGCGTCGGGGACAGTCTTTGCGGCTGCGCCATCGGCGGGCACCCATTGTGTGGCACCGGCGGGGCTCTTTGTCTGCACCCAGTCGAACGCGAAGAGTGTATCGAGGTAACTGTTGTCCCATTTGGTTGGGGTCGCATTCCATGCGCCTTCTAAGCCGCTGCTGATGGTGTCGCCGGCATTACCGCTGCCGTAGGTGCTGGTCCAGCCGAGGCCTTGCTCTTGGAGGCTGGCGCCTTCGGGTTCGGGGCCGACATGTTCGTCGGGATTGGCTGCGCCGTGGGCTTTACCAAAGGTGTGGCCACCGGCGATGAGGGCGACGGTTTCTTCGTCGTTCATGGCCATGCGGCCAAAGGTGTCGCGTATGTCGCGTGCAGAGGCGAGCGGGTCGGGCTCGCCGTTGGGGCCTTCGGGATTGACGTAAATGAGGCCCATTTGCACGGCGGCGAGTGGTTCTTCGAGATTGCGGTCGCCACTGTAGCGCTCGTCGGCAAGCCATTCGCCTTCTGCGCCCCAGTAGATGTCTTCGCCTGGCTCCCAGACGTCGGCGCGGCCACCGGAGAAGCCCCAGGTTTTAAAGCCCATGGTCTCAAGTGCGCAGTTGCCGGCGAGAATCATGAGGTCGGCCCAGGAAATTTTGCGGCCGTATTTTTGTTTGAGCGGCCAGAGGAGGCGGCGTGCTTTGTCGAGGTTGACGTTGTCGGGCCAGCTGTTGAGCGGTGCGAAGCGCTGTGAGCCACTGATCGCGCCGCCGCGGCCATCGGAGATACGGTAAGTGCCGGCGCTGTGCCACGCCATGCGAATAAAGAAGGGGCCGTAGTGCCCGTAGTCCGCAGGCCACCAGTCTTGCGAGTCGGTCATGAGGGCGTTGAGGTCGGCGATGAGCGCGTCTAAATCGAGGGTCTTGAAGGCCTCTATGTAGTCAAAGTCTTCCCCCATGGGGTCCGACAAATTGGAGTGTTGGCGTAGCATTCTCAGGTTGAGCTGATTGGGCCACCACTGCTGGTTGGACGAGGTGGCAGTGGCGTTGTTGGCGCGGGAGCCGCCCATCACGGGGCATTTACTAATGTCTGACATATGTTTGTTCCTTTAATGAGGTGAATAACAAGTAGAGTGGGGTAGCTATCCTAACCAAATTTTCGCTATAAACAAATGTATCGGTGAAATGTTAGCGCTTGAGAGTTATATCGTTGTGGGCTGTGCTGGAATTACATCAGTTGAGATACTTTGTAGCGATAACCTGTTAGAACGATTGATAGTCAAAACGATGAATGCACTCCAAAACCATGATGCCGCACTGTTGGCCGAGCTCGATCAGTTGATCGGAATCGATGAGGCGGGGCGTGGTTGCCTTGCGGGGCCAGTGACGGCGGGAGCGTGTGTGCTCGGTCGCGACTTTTTCAAATCGCAGCGGGCATTGGAGTTAAGTGTGGCGATCAATGATTCGAAGCAATTGACGGCTCAAGCGCGTGAGGCGCAGTTGACCATATTAGAGACGCTACGAGAGTGGGGATTGTTAGACTTCGAGGCCGCCTCTAGCTCGGTCGAAGAGATCGCGGAGTTGAATATTTTGGGTGCGACCCGTTTGGCGATGCGCCGGGCAGTGGAGGGCTTGGCGGCACGTGCGAAGGGCTGGGAGTTGCCGTTGTTGGCGGCGGATGGACCGCTGTTTGAGACTGCGGGCGGTGTACGGATGATCGTCGATGGTCGGCCGTTGAAGCCGTTCCCTTATACGCACACGGGCATCGTGAAGGGCGATGGTAAGTCGTTGTCGATTGCGATGGCGAGTATCGCGGCCAAGGTGACGCGTGATCGTGAAATGCTACGTGTGGACGAGAAATATCCGCACTATGGATTCGCGAAACATAAGGGCTATGGCACGGCAGTGCATCGCGCGGCGCTGCATGCGCACGGTGCGAGCCCGATCCATCGGGAGTTATTTCTACGCAAAGTCTTGGGCTGAATGATTGTAATGTCTGATTCTGAGCTAGAGCGCGTTGCGCAGCGCAATATGCGTGCCTTCACATTGTTTCGGATGTTTTTTTCGGCGCGGTTTTATTACCCGATCTATGCGCTGCTGTTTTTAGATTATGGTCTGACGCTGGAGCAGTTTGGGATATTGAATGGCGTGTGGGCGGCGACCATCGTGTTGCTTGAGGTGCCCTCCGGAGCGTTGGCGGATACATTGGGGCGGCGTAAGTTGCTGATTGTGGCCGGTGTATTGATGGTGCTTGAAATGGCGATGCTGCTGGTGGCTCCGATTGGTGGCGGCACTTTGCTGTTTAGTCTCTTTGTTGTAAATCGTGTCTTGAGTGGCGCGGCGGAGGCGGCGGCCAGTGGTGCGGATGAGGCGCTGGTGTATGATTCGCTTAAGGCTGCTGGGCAGGAGAGCCGTTGGGGGCATGTGCTGGAGCGGGTGCAGCGGGATACGTCGCTGGCATTTTTCTTTGCGATGATGGTTGGGGCGGCGGTGTATGATGCGGATATGGTCAATGCGGTGCTGCTGTTTGTCGGATCGTCGCATGTGGTGGCGCCGGAACAGCTCATTAAGCTACCGATTGCTCTAACTTTTCTTTCGGCGCTGATCGTATTGGCGATGGCACTACGGCTGCAGGAGAGGCCAGTCGAAGCGCATGCGAGTGTGCGGGCGGCGTTGGCTAAGTCCTGGCGGCAGTCGATTGCTGCGAGTCGATGGATCTGGGTGACTGCCTTCCCTTTTGGAGTGATTTTGGCCGCGATGATTTTGGATGGCACGGTGCGGCAGTTCTTGGTCTTGGCGAGTGAGTATTGGAATGTGATTGAGTTGCCGATTGCGAGTTATGGATTGATCGGGTCCGGTATGGCGCTGATGGGGGTCTTTGTGCCACGAATGGCGCGGAAAATGGCGGATCGGTATTCCCCGCTATGGAATTTCTTGTTTGTGAGTGCGGGGGTGCTGCTTGGGTTGGTCGGGCTCTCGATGGCGATTCCTTATTGGGGGATATTGCCGACCATCCTGCTGTATGCGGGGATTCAGATGACGGGCTATTTTGTGAGCCGCTATCTGAATGAGGCAGCTCCGTCTGAGCAGCGCGCTACGGTTTTGAGTTTTCGAGGGCTATCGACGAACCTGCTTTTTGCTGCGATTGCGTTGATGTATGCGGGGTTGATTGCGTCGATCCGATCCGCGAATTCGCCCTCGGGGAGGGGCAATGGCGCTGATTTTGAGAATACGATGTTTGTGGAATCGCTGGGATGGTTTCCTTGGTATTTTTTAGTGTCGGTGTGTGCCGTGTTTCTACTCTATCGCCTGCGATTTGGTAAGTCTCGTTAATGCTAAGAATTTCATGGCATATATTAGAAAATGTGCTCAAATAGTATACTACGATGTCTCCCCCCAATGCTATAGCTGATCTGGAGAAACGCATTGAGAATGCTTACGATGCGCATTCTGCAAAGCGCGTTGCCATGGCTGCTTTGTTGGTGGGAGTGGTTTCGATCGGGGTGTCGTGGGCGACGTATTATGTTAGTCTCAATGTGTTGATTGTCACGGGGGCGTTCGCGGTGAGCAGCTTTTTGACCGTGAATATCGCGATGCTTATGATCGTTCCGCCGACGAAACAGTTGGCCGATTCGAGGGCGCTGATGATCGGCGCTTTGAAAGATCCCATGCGGATTAAGTCCGTGGGAGAGAAGAAGGTGAGGCTAGAGGATCACCGTGGGACGGTTCGCGTGTTGAGTGGTTTTGAGCAAGTCGTTTGGGAGGCCATCGTGATTCCTTATTTTATCAAAATGAGTTCGAGAGCCGAGACGGCACCGCCCCGTTCTGCTGAAGCCAAGGCGTTGGCGCTTGAAAAGAAAATGTTCGATAAGCAGCAAGCCGAGCTGAAGGCGAATGCAAAAGAGTTACTCGTGGAGCGTCAGAAGTTGAATGAGGAACGAATTGCTGTGGAGGCTCGGGGTAAGGAGCTGAAGAAGGCTCAGAATCAATTGGAGGATCGCACGTCGCGAATGGAGGCGAGCAAGTCAGATCTGATTCGTTTGAAGGAGAATCTACAGCGTCGTATGCACGAGACTGAGGACGTGGAAGTGTCGAGTGCGGAGCGCGCGTTACTGGATGAGAAGGCGGATGAGCTGAAGGCGAAGGAGCTAGAGCTCGAATGGGGCAAGCAGCAGTTAGAACGCGACCGGAGCCAGTTGGTCGCCCAGCAGACGAATTTGCAGCAGATGCAAGGGGCGCTTTCGAGTGAATCGGCACCTGTTGATGGTGCCGCTCAGAGTAAAACGAAGGAACTGGAGGAGCGTGAGAGTGAGTTGGAGGAGCGGCTGCGCTATGTCGCCAATGTGGAAAACGATTTGATTGATCGTTTGAATCAGCTCAGCGAGCGCGAAGCTTCTATCGAGCAGAGTGAAGTGGTGGCTGGCATACGAAAGGATTAGAGCAGGCGGCTCTAGCTCGATTGTTTCAAAGTTTCTACGATATGTTGGTGCACTCTTGGGTGGGTGAGCCGATCCCAGATGCCACGGACCATGATGATTTTCATCGGTATCGCTTAGACGCGTTCGCCCTTTTTCTGTTTGTCGCGGATCGGATCGACGTAGATCGAGACGTTGGCGGCGGTGTCTCCGAGATGTTGCTTCGCTCGCTTGAGAGCCTTGGCGGTCGAGAGCGTTGGGTTGCTCGGCTCGTCGGTGAATATATTACGCTCTTCGATTGTGTCGTAGAGGCCTGAATTTTTCAGGACACGAATGAGGCCAGCCTTCACTTCGCTGAGGATCAGGTAGCGGCCTTTTTCTGCCATGTAGAGCATTAGCTCTTCGAGTGCCATGACCGCTGTGGCGTCCATGTTATGCGCATTACGCATTTTAAGGACGACGATCTTCAGGTTGGGGTCTTCGCAGATGCGTCGCATTTGGTCGCGAAACAGATCTGCCGCGCCGAAGAACAATTCGCCTTCGACATGCACGATCGAGACTTCCGGTGTGCTGCGTTGCTCGGGGGTTTCCACCTCCGCAAGGTGGCCTTCTTCATTAAACGCATATTCGACCATCTCCGGACGGGCGACTTTCTTGAGGAAGAGAATAATCGAAATCCCGACGCCAATGTAGATCGCGGTATCCAGTGGCATCAGTAGACCGCTGATAAAGGTGGTGCCGAATACGACGGCGTCTGACTTCGTTGAGCGCGTGACGATGCGAATGGCATGTTTATTGAGCAGCGAAATACCAATCGCGATGACGAGCACGGCCAGTGTGCTCTGCGGGATGAAGCGCGTGTAGGGGCCGAGCACAAAGGCTCCGATGAACACGATGACACCGCTGATATAGCTGGCCAGCACGCTACGACCGCCGCTGGTGGCGCTGAGTGACGAGCGCGTGAGCGAGCCGGATGCGGGCATGCCGGATAAAAATGCGCAACCGATGTTGGCCATGCCGATCGAGAACATTGCTTGATTGGCGTCGAGGCGTGATCCGGTTTTGGCAGCGAGTGATTTACCGATGGAGATGCCTTCTAGGATACAGAGCAGTGCGATGGCCAGCGCTGGGCTGGCAAGTAGCTGAATGTCCGCCAGGGTCGGTGTGGGTGCTTGAAACGACCAGTTCGCAGCGTTGATGCTGGAGAGAAACGAGACGCCTGCATCTTGCCCAACGGCCAGCGCGGTGAGCACTGACAGGGCGATTAGGCAGATTGCGACGTTGGGCAGCTTCTTAAAGAAACGGTCGAGTAACACATACAGCACCATCGTCGCGAGACTGATGCCGACAGTGACCCAATGGATGGTATCGATTGACGAGCCAATCAGTGTGATGGAATCATAAAAAGTCGCACCCTTGCGCGGTAAGCTTAGGCCGAGCGCTTTGGGGATTTGATTGGCAATGATCAATAATGCCGCTGCGGTGATGTAACCGGTGATGACAGACCGCGAAATGTATTGCACGAAATTGGCGACCTTGAAATAGGCACCGACCACGATGAACAGGCCGACCATCAGGATCAGCAGTGGCACGAGGCTGAGCATCTGCGCACCTGCGATGCCCAGGCTGGCAAAGGCACTGAGCAACATGACCGAAGTCGCATTCGTCGGCCCCAGCGTAATGTAGTGACTCTTCGCGAAGATCGGTGCCACCATCGCAGCGATGGCAGAGCCGTAAATCCCGTATTGGATCGGCAACCCTGCAATCAACGCATAGGCCATGCCTTGCGGAAATGCGAGCAGGGCGACGTTCACCCCGGCGCGTGTATCGCCGAGTAAATGGGTTTTGAAATCTCCGTGGTAGCCGCTGAGTGATCTTCGGATCGGAAAGAAGTCGAGGACGTTATAATCCTTGGCCGCGACTGCGGCTTGTTTGATGTATTGAAAAATCGAGGACACTTCTGTTTCGGTTGTTAGCTACCTTAAATACGATGCCCCGAATATCAATCTTACTGTCCGTTTGGATAGAGCGTCGCCATCACTTCGGCGTGTAGTGGCGCTTTCGCAGCGATGATGCAGCGCTCGTCGAAGGCGTCGCCACCCTTCCAGCCAGTGACCGTGAAGCCCGCGCCTTGCAGGCAAGGGATGATCGCCGCGCAGTCCCAAATCTCCATCATCGGGTCACACATAATATCGGTGAACCCGGAGCAAAGTAGGATGTAGCCACCCGCATCGCCCCATGAGCGGTAGAGTGCGGTCTTCGGTGGCAGTGCAGTCCAGTCGGCATTGTTCTGCCAAAGTGTGGTGCGGATTGGGTCCGTGGTGCAGAGCGTTGCTTCCGCCAGCGGGCAGGCATCACGTCCGGAGACAGGCTTGCCGTTGAGCGTGGTGGTCTCGCAATCGCCGATCACGAGTTGCTTGAGCACCGGTTGATTGATTGCGCCGATCACTGGGCGGCCTTTGTAAAGGAGCGCGATCAAGGTCGCGAATAGCGGCACGCCGGAGATGAACGATTTCGTGCCATCGACGGGGTCGAGCACCCAGACGAAGTCGGCATCGTCACGCTCACTGCCGTATTCTTCGCCGATGATGCCGTGCTCGGGGTAACGCTCGGCGAGGATTTCGCGGATGCGCTTCTCGGCATTTTGGTCGGCCAATGTGACGGGTGTCTTGTCGGACTTGCGCTCGATTTCAACATCCGGCCCGTAGTGTGGGAGGATTTCTTTGGAGGCCTCTTCGCAAAGGTAGGCAATAAATTCGATGAATTCGTCTTTTTGAGCGCGTGTAAGTTCTGACATATCTGCTGTGTGTGCGTGTTGAAAACCGAGCAATTTGGTCAGTGATTCACACTCTGGCAACCGTAGAGTCAGGTGATTTTAAGTGGCACAGAAATTCCTACCTGTGGTCTAACAGTCAGAGCAGGCAGGACGGAGGTCTGCCGGAGATGGCGTAGCAATGCCTGTATCACACTTACAATTCTGTTCATTCGATGTTCGACGTTCGACGTTCGATGTTCAACAGTTCTCCTTTGTGATAGCTACGCCCATACATGTGATCGATTTCGAAGGCAGCCGCCAGAGCGGTATTGTCGAATATGGTGTCGTCACTCTGGTCGGGGCGACCATCGTGGCGACGCAGACACGCTTGTGCGCACCGATTGGCACGATTAGCGACCGCGACCGAATGCAGCATGGTATCTCGGAGGAGGCGGCCAGCGCGGAGGCGCGTTTCGATGCGGAGTGGAGCTTTTTTGCCGAGCTGCGTGAGACGGGGCCGCTCTGTGCGCATAATGCCGCAGTGGAAGATGGCTTGCTGCGCACCGTTTGGCCGTATCCGCGTAACTCGCCGAATTTTTCAGAAGAGGGGCAAAGCACCGCGACTTGGGGGCCTTGGCTCGATACCTTGTATCTATATCGTCGAATTTATCCGCAGCTAGAGAGTCATAAACTTGGCGATTTGATTGAGCAGTTCAATTTGCAGGCCGATTTGGACGAGCAGGCGAAGCTGTATTGCCCCGAGAAACGGCAATGCTACCACTGCGCGCTTTATGATACGCTCGCCTCTGCGCTGCTGTTGCGGCGACTCTACGAAGAACCGGATTTGAAAGCGATGAGCCTGCGCTGGTTGTTTTTACAAAGTTCCTCGACGGACGCGGCTCGCGATTCGATGGGGCAACAAGACCTTTTTTAGAATACAATGAGTGAGTTGCCCAATGTTGTTTTTTTTGGATCCGATGCGATCTGCCTGCCCGTGCTCAATTATTTGAAGCATCAAGCGGCGGGCGAGTGTGTGTTGCGTGCAGTCGTATCTCAGCCAGACCGGCGCCAGGGGCGTGGTAAAAAGCTCCAGCCCAATCCCGTCGCGGCATGGGCTGCGGAGAATGGCGTCGAATTACTTCAACCGGAACAGCCTACACGTGAGCTGGCGGATTGGATGGTGGAGCAGCGCACTGCAGTCGCATTGGTCATGGCCTACGGCCATTTCTTACAGAAATCTTTACGTGACGCGGCGCTGGGTGGGATGTGGAATTTTCACGGCTCGCTGTTGCCGAAATACCGTGGCGCTTCGCCGGTCGAGACCGCGTTGGCCTCCGGCGATGCCGAGACGGGTGTCGGACTGATGCAGGTGGTCAAAGAGATGGACGCCGGAGCGGTGGCGGATGTTGAGGTCGTGCGTATTGGCGAATCGGATACCGGGCCGCAGTTGCGCGCCAAAGTCGGCGAGGCCGTGGTGCCGCTACTGCGTCGCAATCTTGCGGCGATGCTCGCGGGCGAATTGCCATCTGCCGAGCAGGACGTGAGTCAGGTCACGTATTGCCGCAAGATGTGCAAAGAGGACGGCGCGATTGATTTTTCGCTGCCAGCTGCTGCGATCTATAATCGCCTGCGGGCATTTACCCCGTGGCCAGGAGGCTATTTCGATCATGGCGAGGCCAGAATCAAGGTCGGTCGCGCCAGCGTGGAGCTCGATAGCTCCGAGACAGCCGAGCCCGGCACGGTGCTCAACACTGAGCCCCCAGTTCGCGTGGCGACGGGCGAGGGCACGATTTGCTTTCATGAATTACAACGCCCCGGAGCGCGGATGCTACCGGTCGCGGATTTTCTACGCGGCTATCCGATGGCCGAAGGCGATCGACTGATTGGCGGCATGGCCGAGGCATTGGTGCGCAAAGAGCCTTGAACTGAGGGCTTGTCATGCTGGCGCAGTCAGTCCTTTCTGTCATCTTTTCATTCCCATTCCCACTCCGACTAGTTCTGCAATTGCGCGATCAAGCGCGTATTTATCTCCACGTCGATGGGAGTAAACAGCCAGAGAGTCCTGCGGATGGATTGTGACTCGGCGGTGGCTCGGCTGCGCCGAGAGGGTCTGAAAATGGGGTCATCTCGGAATGGCACGAACTTAAGCATCACATTGAAATCACTGGGGCCGGCTGCTTTAGCTGCCGTTTTTCTATAATTATCTACCACGAAATGACTAGGGGTCTACCGGCGTTATCATAGCTACAGGCAGCATTTAAGTCAGGCGATTCGGATGGCGGCGAGAAAGGCAAAGATCGCCAAGCGGGTGACGGCGCACACGTTCCGGCATACCTTTGCCAGCCACTTGTTGGCCGCGAATGTGGATTTGCGAACGATTCAGGAGCTGCTGGGGCATGCGGATATAAAAACAACGATGATCTATACGCACACCGTGCAGAGTCGGACAAAGAAAGAGATGGTGAGTCCGATGGATCTGTAGTGGCGAACGGCGGTTTGCCTATGCGATGCCAGGATTAAGTCCGCTTAATGACGCTTCACTTGAACGCTGTGTTCTTAATTTGTTGATCTGTGGTGAATGGTTTTTGAATAATGAATGTTGAAGCATCCCTATAAGCTCTTTTTATTGGTCGTATGAATCTTGAGTCCGCCATTACCCGTATCCGGAAGTCATTCACGAAGCTGAACGAGGCCTATGGTCGGCCAGTGTTCGACGAAATCGCGATTGTTCAGACCTCAGAGGCAACAACGCTTTCGCTTAAGTATTATGAGGGGGCACGTGAGGCGGAATTTCTGAATGAATTGATGGAAGACAGTGTGGCGCTACGTAATGACGTGGGCGATACGCGTAACAATCTCGGCGGTGAGTTTGGTTTTACTCGCGAGGGCGGCGGCGAAGGGATCGACGCCTACATCTGCCTCGGGCCACGTGTCTTTTTGCTCTGCAATAATACCAAGCAGTCGATGGAAGAAGTGACCAGAGATGCGCGTTGGTTGACAGCCCAGAGTGAGTTTTTAAACGCGAGCCAATATTTCGCGGTCGATCCGCTGGTGCTCTAAGTTGTGAGCTGAAAGTCACTGCCTGCGCTCGCTTGATCTAAGATCGCGAGGGCTTTTTGTTCGGCGATGCGCATGGCTGCGCGGTCGGTATCGTTACGGTCGTCGTAGCCTGCTAGGTGTAGCCAGCCGTGCACGAGGTAGAGGCTGAGTTCGCGGCTAAAGGGTTCGCCGAGTTCTGCGGCTCGGCTGCGTGCATGATCGACGGAGACGATGATTTCGCCGGCCGATTCCATTTCGGCGTTTGCGGGAAACGTGATCACGTCGGTGGCGCTGGGGTCGCCCATGAAGTCGTCGTGTATTTGACCGATGGTGGCATCGGAGACGAAGACGACGGAGAGCTCGCCTTGTGTGATTGGAAATACTGCCGAGGCTTCGAGCGCGCTAAATAGTTTTTGGGCGTCGGCGATCGGATCGACGAGTTGCTTATATTGGTTGCTGATTTCCAGGTGTGGCATGGTCTTGAGCGGATTTGTTGCTGTCTGCTTTGGCCTGCTTTTCGTTGATCTCCTTCGGGTATTCCACGCGGGAGTGTAGCATGTTGAGCAGTGTATAGGTGAAGCTGCTGCGGATCTCATGCAGCTCTTTAAAGGTCAGCGGGCACTCGTCGAGTTGGCCATCTTCGATGCGGCTTTTGAACATATTGTCGATGAGTTCTTCGATCGCTGGTTGAGTGACTTTTCTCAGGCTGCGACTGGCCGCTTCGACGCCGTCGGCAAAAAAGATGATGGCGCTTTCTTTGAAGGCCGGACGTGGGCCATCGTAGCGATAGGTGCTCTCGTCGACCTTCTTACCTTCCTTTGATTTGCTTGGTTTGTCGGGGAAGGGGAGCTTGGTTTGCTTGTTTTGCTCCTGCTGCGCCTGGTGGTAAAAGAATTGAATGAGTCCAGTGCCGTGGTGTTGGCGAATCACATCCATAATGACGCGCGGCAGCTTGTGCTTGCGGGCCATCTCGACGCCTTCTTTGACGTGTGCTTTGATGACGAGCGCACTCATCGAAGGGTTTTTTGCTTCGTGTGGGTTGATGCCGTCTTTCTGGTTTTCAGCAAAATATTCTGGTTTAACGAGTTTACCGATGTCGTGAAAGAGGCAGCAGACGCGGCAGAGCAGTGGGCTGGCGCCGATGGCTGCGGCGGCATTTTCGGAGAGATTGGCGACCATCAGGCTGTGATGATAAGTGCCGGGCGCTTCCATCTGCATGCGGCGCAGCAGCGGGTGATTGAAGTCGGTGAGTTCGAGTAGGGTAATCTCGGTCGTGATCTTGAAGGTCTGCTCAAAAATCGGCAGCAGGCCGACCGCCAACACACCGGAGAGCGCGCCGACGATCAGAGCGATGAGCGCTTGTTGGCCGACGAGTCCGATCGAGAGGTTGCCGAGTAGTCCGAGTAGTGCGCCAGTGATGGCAGCGGCAACGCCAGCCATGAGGCCAGCGCGGACGAGCATGGCGCGCTTGCGAATATTTGCGGATATGAAGCTGCCCACAACGCCGGAGAGGAAGGCGATGAGTAGAAATTCGACGGAATTGCCCTGAATGATGCCGAACAGAACCGCGATGATGAGTGCGGTGGTCACTGCGGGGGCGGTGCCGACGAGCACCGCAACAATCATTGGCGCCAGCGCATAGGGGGCGATGTAGGGCAACATGCCCAGCGAGGGGCGATTGTTGAGTAGGGCGATGTCGCCGATTTCCATGATCAGGCGGATGATGAGGAGGTTGAGCAGGATGCTGACTGCGGTAATGGCGATTGCACGATTACGTTTGTGGAAATTGCGCAGACCCTGCTTTACATAGATCATCACTGCAACCAGCAGAATGAGTGTGAGCGTCAGGCGTTCGAGGAAGAGTTGATTGAAGATGAGGGAGTTACCGCCACGCTCGCGCTCGGCAGTGCGATAGGCTTTTAAGCACTCAATGTCGAATTCGGTAATGATGGAGCCTGGCTCGATCAATGTTTCACCTTCTTTATAGGTGATGACGGGCGGCGTGAGTTCGCTGATGGCACGCTCAATGGCGCGGTTGGTGCCTGGTGCGCTGTAGAGTAAGTTCGGGTGTAGGCCTGCTCTGAAAATATCAAAGAGTGCGCGGGCGGTGGTTCGGTTGCCGGAGAGTGCGTCGAGCCGCACGCGTAGCGCGATGAGGGCATCGTCATGTGAGCGTGACGACGGCAGGTTGTAGCGGCCTTCTTCATCGACGAGCTGGATGACTGTGACTTGTGGGGATTTACCGTCTGCATTGAGCGTGGAGTAGATGCCGTCTTCGTAGAGTGATTTGAGGACGCCGAGCGCGTCGTTGGTCAAAATGGAGCGTTCCTTGGGGTTGGTCTGAGTGGTGAAATGGGTGATTCTTTTTGAGTCGATTTCCAGGCCGGTGGTCTCGATGAACTCTTTTGCAGTGGCTTCCAGCTCTGCGGTGACGACTTCATCGCCTTCCGCTTCGTGGTCAATCAGGGTCTTCGCTATGCTGGTGTTGAGATCGTTGATGCTCTCTCGGAAGTCCTCGTAAGGCTCGAAGGTGCGTTGAAAGACTGGAGGCACTTGGGCGCGCGCGGCATGCGCTTGCTCTTCCAGTCGCACCTCGCTGCTTTGTTGGAAGGCAAACTCTGCGACGATACGTGAGGATGCCGGGTGGCTGAGAATCACCTGCGGGCCTTTGGACTTTTGCCCAAGGAAGCAGATGATGACGACCAGTGCGGTGAATAGTAGGAAGAGCCCAGTCTCGACGAGGCGACTGGTTTCGAAAAAGTGAGAGGCACCAATGCGATCAGCTCCTCGGCCCGCGTTTTCTTTTTTCACGGGGAGTTGTTGGTCTTTCGCTTTGCGCGAGGAAGTTTTTTTGAAAAATGCGGCCATGTTCTTGTGTGGTTCGGCTGAAAGTCAGAAGGGGGCGTGCTGAGGATTCGGGGGTTATTCCGCGCTGCGGGCGTAGGCGTTGATGATGCTTTGGACGAGCGGGTGACGCACCACGTCTTGCCCGTCAAAATAGAAGAGTTGCAGGCCGTCGATGTCTTTGAGTAGGCGTGTCGCTTCTTTCAGGCCGGATAGCTTGGCCTTGGGTAAATCGATTTGAGTGATGTCGCCGGTGATGACCATACGGCTGCCGTCACCTAGGCGGGTGAGGAACATCATCATTTGCTCATGCGTGGTGTTTTGCGCCTCGTCGAGCACGACGAAGGCGTTGGCGAGCGTGCGGCCACGCATGTAGGCGAGCGGGGCAATCTCGACGATGCCACGCTCGACCAGTTGCATGGTCTGCTCTTTGCCCATCATATCGTTCATCGCGTCATAGAGTGGAGTCAAATAGGGTAGGATTTTCTCCTGAAGCTCGCCGGGGAGGAAGCCGAGCGCTTCGCCTGCTTCGACTGCGGGGCGAGTGAGAATGATGCGTTCGACGTTGCCCGCGCTGAGCTCTTTGAGCGCCATCGCCATGGCGAGATAGGTCTTGCCGGTGCCGGCGGGGCCGATGCCGAAGGTGACCGTATTCTTGTCCATGCACTGTAAATAGCGCTTTTGATTGAGCGTTTTGGGGATGATGCTCAGTCGCTGGAGCTTGATCACCAATGGGTTGCTGTAGATCTCTTGCAGCTCTTCGGACTTGCCTTCGGCGATGCAGCGCAGGGTGTAGTGAAAGTCGGAGGTGCGGATGCGGATGCCTTGCTGGTTCGCGGCGTCGAGGAATTTAAAGAGGTCTTGGACTTGAGCGATGCCTTCGGCCGAGCCTTCGATGCTGACCCAGTCGTCCCGACTGGCGAGTGCGACATCGAGCATGCGTTCGGCTTCGATGAGGTTACGCGTGTCATTGGCATAGAGCTCGCTGAGTAGGCGTGAACTGGAGAAGTGTATGGATTCTGTAGGCACGGGAAATTCGATAATAAGGGTGAGGTCGTCGCGTTGAACGGGGTGCGCGCGGCGGGGTATTGATCCGGGAGGCGCTTTAGCTATCGTCTTCGACGCAGGCGTGGAGGCGCTCCCACATGGCATCCATCGAGTCGGGCAGTACACGTGTGTTACCGATCACGGGCATGAAGTTTGTGTCGCCTTCCCAGCGGGGGACGATGTGGCAATGTAAGTGGCAGGGGATGCCCGCTCCGGCGGCCTTACCGAAGTTGAAGCCGGTGTTGAACCCGCTCGGGCGCAGGGCGCGCGTCAGGATTTGCTGCCCTTTGACGATCAAGTCCATCAGTTCGTGGCGCTCCTCGGTGGTCAAGTCTTCGAGGGTGGGGACTTCGCGGAAGGGCAGCACGAGCAAGTGGCCGGCATTATAAGGGTAGCGGTTCATCACGATGTAGTTCCACGTTCCTCGGTAGAGGATGTATTCCTTCTTGTCGTCGCCACTTTGGTGGATCTGCGTAAAGGGGCTGCCGCCCTCGTCGGGATTCTTAGGCGCGAGGATATAAGGCATCCGCCAATAAGCGTGCAGGCGCTCCATGGCTGGCGGAAGTTGCGGAGATGAACTATCAGAAGCGGTATCGACCATAAAAATGAACCCATAACGATATGGTGTTATCGTAGATCGTCGATTATTTATTGAGGAGAGTTTTTAGGTGTTTTTTCGCGATTTTCTCGGTGTTTAATGGCTTTTTGAGGGTTGCCATTGAGGAGGGCGGCTTCCATTAAATGTGCACTTTAACTGATTAATTTTCGCCTTTTTTGTCCGCACCGTGAGTGATTCAACCCCAGCTTTTAGTCTCAAAAATCTAGCCCGAGATCAAATCGTAGCCATTGCGATGCTCCTTGGCTTCGCATTCTACATGATTTGGGATCAGTTCTACTGGTGGGGGGCGCGTGAAGATTATAGTTTTGGCTATTTGGTGCCGTTGTTTGCTGCTTATGTGATCTATGATCGGTGGCCGATGATTCGCAGTTATTTAGTCAACGGCGATGCGCCAGGAGTGGAGGCGGCTCCAAGTGCTCCGAGCTCCACGGGATTGACTCAGTTGTGTGAATGGATCGCGTATGCGGCCTTTTTTAGCGGATTGGGGCTGTTTGCGATTGGTGCGTTGTTGCGCTCGGTGACTGGCCCGCAAAATCCGGCCTCGTTGGCGATTGCTGCGGGGTTTTCTGGATTACTGCTGAGTGTCGTCTTTATTATGACGAAGGAGCGGGTCGATGGTCAGCCCATGTCCCTGAAGAGTCGCCTGATGCTGACCGCGCTGTTCATGTTTCCTGCTATCATTTGGTTGATTTCTGCGCCGATGGTGTCTGTCGTGGAGAAGGAAATTCGTGTGTTCTTGCTGACGAAGGTGACGATCGTGGTGTTTAATATATTCGATATTATAGGCTACGAGATCGAGCGCGAGGGGAACGTGTTGCTTCTGCCGGAGGGCCAGGTCGGCGTGGAAGAGGCGTGCTCAGGTATTCGCTCGTTAACGGCATGTTTGTTTGCTGGTTCGTTTTTGGCTTCGGTCTTTTTAAATCGTTTTTGGAAGAAAATGTTGTTGGTCGCTGCAGCGATGGGCTTTGCGGTGCTGACGAATATGATTCGCAGCCTGTTCCTGACTTTGTGGGCCTATAGCTATGGTTCGCAGGCGATCGATGAGCACTGGGTGCTGCCTTTAGTCGGAGATATCGGCAGTGTGCATGATGTCACAGGGTTTGCGATTCTCGGGTTTACCTGCGTGGGGCTGATCTGCTTGTTGCCAGTGTTTAATTTCAGCCTGAAGCATTACGAAGCGCACCCTGATGAGCTAGATGCCACGATTGAAGAGCAGTAGTGCACGCTGCGATGGTGCAAACACGTAAGATTCTAATGGTCGCCCCGGAGGCGGTGCCCTTTGTCAAGGTCGGTGGTTTGGCAGACGTCGTCGGTGCGTTGTCGAAGGCGCTCGATGCACGCGGGCATGATGTGCGTATTGTGATGCCGAAGTATGCGGGACTGAAGCAGATTGAGTCCGCTCGACCGCTCGATGCGCCACTGGTTGTTAAACTCGGTGGGCATGACGCGTATGCGCGAGTGTGGGAGTGCGAGTTGCCTGGATCGACGGTGGTGTGTTACTTGTTGGAGCATAACCAGTATTTCGACCATTCGTCGGTGTATGGTGGCGGCCCGTCTGGAAATGAGGATGAGAATGGGCGGCGTTTTGCTTTTTTGAGTCGTGCCACGATCGATCTCTGCGCGTATTTGGATTGGATTCCGGATGTGTTGCATTGTCATGATTGGACGACTGCTTTGACGCCGATTTATTTAAATACGACTGAGTTGGACCAGCCGATCGGGCGTGCGGCGTCGTTGATGACCTTACACAATATGGGGCATCAAGGCTGGTTTCATCGCGATCTGGTTGATTTTGCGGGTTTGCCGCCGTCTGTTTTTCGAGCTGATAGCTTGGAGTCGGTGGGGGAGGTGAACATGTTGAAGGGGGGCATTTATCACGCGACGAAGGTTTCCACGGTGAGCCCGTCCTATGCCAGTGAAATTCAAGAGCCGCAGGGCGGTGGTGGTTTGGATCATGTGCTGCGTTTTCGGTCTGCTGATTTGATCGGTGTGATTAACGGAATCGATGAATCGGAGTGGAGTCCGGAGGCGGACGAGTTTCTGCCCGCTCGCTATTCGGCAGATGATTTGACCGGCAAAGCAGAGTGTAAGGCGCAGATGCAGCAGGCCTACGGTTTGGCGGTTGATGCGGAGGTGCCTGTGTTTGGCGTGATCTCGCGCCTCGTCGCGCAAAAGGGGCTCGATTTGTTGGTGGCGATTGGTGATCAGTTGATGGGCAATCTGCAACTTCAAGTGGCGGTGCTTGGCACGGGGGATCCTACTTTGGAGTCTGCGCTCGAAGCATTGGCGCAGCGCTACCCCGGGCGGTTCGGTGTGCACCTGGGATTTAATAATGAGCTCTCGCACTTCACTGCTGCGGGCACGGATTTTCTGTTGATGCCGAGTCGTTTCGAGCCCTGTGGCCTAAGCCAGATGTATTCGATGGTGTATGGCGCTCCGCCGATTGTTCGCGCAACGGGTGGGCTGAAGGATTCGGTCACGCAATATATTGAGGGAGACGTGGGCGGCACGGGATTCTTGTTTGAAGATGCGACCCCCGTTGCGTTCTATGAGGCGATTCGTTGGGCGTGCTCGATTTACTATGATCGCCCTGAGGAATATGCGCAAATTCAGCGAAATGGGATGCTGGGCGATTTTAGTTGGGAGGTCTCGGCGGGCGCTTACGAAGATATCTATGGTTGGGCGATCGATGCGCGAAATGCTGCCTATGGAGACTGAATTGAGATTGGTGGTGATTGGTCGCCTCCGATGGTTGACGTCTGCTGAGATTCGATTTCTATTGGGGCGCAGTGAACGACCCGAACCGAGATTTTAACGAAGTGATCCATACGATACGTAAGGACGATTCACGCTATGCGCGTGGTGCCTATTATTTTCTAAGGCAAGCGCTGGATTTTAGCATCAAAGAGATGAGTAAACAGGGGACGTTGGAGCAAACGAACCACTTGAGCGGCCAGCAATTGTTGGAGGGGATTCGACTGTATGCGTTGGAGCAGTATGGGCCGATGACGCGTTCCGTGTTGGAATACTGGGGGATTACGAGTTGCCGCGATTTCGGGAATATCGTATTTAATCTCGTCGCCTGCCGCGTGCTAGGGAAAACCGATCAGGACAGCCCAGAAGATTTTAATACTGGTTACGATTTTAAAATTGCGTTTGAGGCACCTTATCTGCCGTCCATCAAACCGACGATTAAGCGCCCGCGCTTACGTTAACGCTGCGTTTGCGCTTGTTGGGTGTAGGACGTGCCTCTCGCAGAGGGCGCGTTGGTGTTGGTATTTTTGACGTGCCTATCTGCCTGAACACGGCCTTTCCTTAGGAAGGAACCGCGTCCTACACCATGGATTTAAATTCAGTCTGACTCTGTCTTCGCTTGATTGGCAAAGTCTTCTTCGCGTTGTTCCATTTGTGCTTCGCGCTCTGTTAGCTGCATGGATTGTTCGACCAGCGCATTTTCGCACTCTTCAATGTAGGCCTCGCGCTTGTGGAGTGTGTCGCGGGTGTCTTTTAATGAAACTTCCTGCGCATCGAGTGTCTTTTTGAGTGCGTCGAGCGCTTCCTGCGCTTTGCTCGAACTCGCCTCGCCAGTCGATTCGTCAGCCGAGGTGGCTGTCGATGATTCGACGATTTGCGTGCGGGCTTCGAGCAGGGCCTCTCTTTCGTTTAATTCGAGTTCACGTGCGCTGTATTGTTTCTCTTTATGATTGAGCAATTCTTCGCGGTTAATGATGTCTGCTTGCAGCTCCAGCAGGTGCGCTTCCATGTCTTGTTGTGCGCCAGACTGGGCAGAGGGAAATTCATCCATCGGGTTCATCAAGTGCTTAAAGGCTTGGTGGCCTTCGGCTTTGGTAGCGACGGCCATCGCGGCCTTTAAGCTTAACTGACGCTTCGGCTCACGCTCGGGTGGCGGTGGAGGCATGTCTTTGGGGTTCATTTACGATGTATAAAAGTCTTTGAGTGGATTGGATACTGCCGAATCGTGGGCGGATCCGTCTGCAATATCAATGCTTGAGCCATCTATCGCGACGCAGAGCAATGACTTAAACAAATTTATAACGTAAACTAGAGGTTGATCCCGCGGTTAAAATAGGGTGTTTCCTTTGAAACTTAGTATCGAAATTACGATACGAACAGGATTAGTTACACCAAATATATGGATATTTCCACCAGTCATTTCTCTGCCGCCGCCTCGCATGATATTATCGAGCGTCTTTTCAAAGCGCCCGTCGAACGTCATGTTTTGGATAATGGGCTCACGCTCGTTCATCGCCCGGATTTCTCCAGCGAGGTCGTCTCGGTTCAGGTTTGGGTGAAGACGGGCAGCATTCATGAGGATCAGCTGATCGGCTCCGGTCTCTCACATTATCTGGAACATCTGCTCTTTAAGGGCACCGAGCGTCGCGATGGTAAAAGCATTAGCCGCGAGGTGCATGCCATGGGCGGCGGAATCAATGCTTACACGACCTTTGATCGAACCGTCTATTATATCGACGCACCTTCGCAAGCGTTTGAGCAAATCGTTGATGTGCTTTCAGATATTGTGCTGCACTCGACGCTACCTGCCGACGAGGTGGAGCGGGAGCGTGATGTGATTCTTCGCGAGATCGACATGGGCCTGGACGATCCGGATCGCCAACTCAGTCAGGCCCTGTTTCGCACGGCCTTCCAATGCCACCCGTATCGTGAGCCAGTGATCGGTCACCGTGCGCTCTACGAGAAAGTCACGCGCGAGGAACTCGATGCGTATTATAAGTCCCGATATGTGCCGAATAATATCGTCGTGTCTATCGTCGGTGCGGTGACGCCAGAGGACTGTCTGCGCGAAGTCGAAGCGAGCTTCGGTCAAGTCGAGCGTGGGCGTTTGGCGCCTGTGCAAATCGAAGAGGAGCCCGTGCAACTTGCTACGCGCCGTGAGGACATTGTCGGTGATTATAATATCTTTCGCGGTGGCCTCGGCTTTAAGGTGCCGCATTTGAGTCACCCTGATTCTCCGCGTCTGGATGCATTGGCGCATGCGCTGGGCGGGGGCGAGAGCTCGTTGCTGTGGGAGCGTTTGCGCAATGAGCAGAAGCTGGTGCACTACATTGATTGCCGTAATTGGAATCCCGGCGGACGCGGACTGATGTGGGTTTCGTATGTCTGTGATCCGGATAAGCAGAGCGAGGTGGAGGCGGCAATTCATGCTGTAATCCACGATGTCTGCGAGTCGGGCTTGTGTGAGTCCGTGGTGGAGAAGGCGCGCCGTCAGGCGTTGAGTGGCGAGATTAACGGCCGTAAGACTATGAGTGGGCAGGCGTCTCGACTCGGTCTCGGTGAAGTGGTGATCGGTGATATTTACTATGGTCGTCGCTATTTGAAGCGCTTGCAGTCAGTCACTCCGCAGGATCTACAAGCCGTGGCGAAGGCTTATCTGGTCGAAGAGGGCATGTCGGCGGTTACCCTCGGGCCGAAGTCGGAGGAGGCTGCTGCTGAATCGGAGGGGATGGCGGAAGTGTTGGCATTGGATCCATTCGAGTTGCTTGAGTATCAGAGTGGAGCGCGTTTGCTGTTGCAGGAAGATAAGCGCCTGCCGAAGGTACATATTCGCTGCGTGCTGCGCGGCGGGCCGTTGTATGAGCCGACGAATCAGCGTGGCGTTACGGAGCTGATGGCGGAGTTACTGACTAAAGATACTGCAAATCGTAGCGCCTCAGAGATCTCGACATTGATTGATAGTATCGGTGGGAGCTTTTCGGCGACCGGTGGTAATAATACGCTTAGCTTTGCGATTGAAGTCTTGCCGACGGATCTCGATGTGGCGCTGGATCTGTTGAACGATGCATTGACTTGCCCTGTATTTGAAGAGGCGACGTTCCACACCGAGTTGGAAGCGCAGATTGCCAACTTAAAAGAAGAGGACGACGAGATCCTCGATTACGGCTTCCGTAAGTTGCGTGCGCGGTTCTTCGGTGAGCATCCGTTCGCCATTGCCTCGGATGGGCGTGTCGAAGATCTGGAGCAGTTGACCCGCGAAGATGTGGTAGCACATTTTGAGCGACTCGTGACTGCGCCCAATGTCGTGCTTTCGGTGAGTGGTGATTTTGACCGTGCGCAGTTGCAAGAGCGTCTTAAGCCCTTGCTTGAATCAGGCATTCAGTCTGTGCCTTTTGAGGTCAATCAAACGCCGACTTACAACGGTCCGACCGAAGCGGTAAATGTTGTGGAGCCGATGGATCGTGAGCAGGCGGTGGTGCTTCAGGCGTATCCCGATGTGGGGATCAAGGACGAGCGCTACGTCGTCGGCGAGATGCTGAACGAACTCTTTAGTGGTATGTCGAGTCGACTGTTTGAGCGCGTGCGCGAAGATAAGGGCATGGCATACTATGTCGGTTCGAGCCGAATCGTGGGGCTGCACAGTAGCATGTTTGTTTTTTATGCCGGCACGCATCCGAGCCAAGCCGCTGAGGTCGTCACAGAGATTGACGCCGAGATTGCTCGGGTGGTTGCAGGCGAGGTGACGGAAGACGAGCTGGCACGTTGCCGCACACGTTTGAAGGCCGCACGCCCGATGGGTCGACAGACGATTGGTGCACGTGCAATGCACACCGCGATTAATCTGACTTATGAATTGCCGCTCGATGACGATGCGGAGCATGCGCAGAAGCTCGACGAGGTGGATGCTCCAGCCATGGCACAATTCGCCAAGGAGTTCTTCGACGCGAAACGCCAAGTCCGCCTCATCGTGCAACCGGAGGCCTGATTTGTAGGGGCGTTGCTCGCGACGACCGCGCACCTGCAGCGTGCCGCATGTTTCACTCTAGGGCTCGCTGCCTGAACCAGGGATTCATTTGCCCGCGAAGGTGCGCGAAGGAAACGCGAAGCGTGGATTCGGTATTTTTTGAACCACGGATGCACACGGATAAACACGGATGTAGGATGGGGTGCGGCGGGCGTCCCATCCACCATTCCGTGTAGCGGATTGGCGAAGCCATTTCGAGCGCAGAGCATCAGGCGTGCCATTGATCGAAACCGCTTCGCGGACTTCGCTACAATGCTGTTTTTGTAGGAGTGTGGGCGACTCGCCCACATTGAGCCGACGTTGATGTAAATGAGGGCGAGTCGCCCTCACTCCTTGGGATCTTGAAGGTAGGCGGCGTGTGGAAATGACAGAGCGTGTCCCTCCATATGAGAGCGAAGGGGGCGAAGTGGGCGAAATGGGGATTCTTTTTTGAACTGGTGCGAAGTTTATTTGCCTGTGAATAAGTCACTCAAATCCTTCGGTTGAAGTTACTTAAATCGCTTATCCACAACTTGTTCACAGTGGATTCATTATATAAAAACACTTGACGGGTGGGGCATAGTGGGGCGATATGGGGGGTATTGGTTTACTTAGGTGCGCATGGGGTTATTTAATACAGGAGGTTTTATTGGCGAATTTCGCCATAGTTTAGACGACAAAGGTCGTCTGACGATGCCTTCTGCGTGGCGACCAAAGGGGGATGATTCTGAGAATTATTTCTTGGCTTTGCCTAGTATTGAAGAGGGCTCGGAGGCATTCGTCCGTGTCCTTTCTCCAAAGAAGATCGCTCAGCTGGAGGAGAAAATTGATGCAATCCCTTCGAGTGACGTCGAAGGACAGCGCATGATCGTCGAGCTCATGTCGATGGCGCATCAGTTTAGTTGCGATAAGCAGGGGCGGATTAATTTGAACGAGAAATTAGTGAAGCACGCTCAAATTAAGAAGGGCACAGTTCTGGTCGGGATTATGTCCACGTTCAATATTTACAGCGAAGAGCTTCGCGATGCTGTTGTGGCCGAAGGGCCAAGCGATCCTACCACTCGTGCTGCTGTCTTCCAGCGTTTCGGTCTTTAATCCCCAGAGAGCCTATAAACCATGCGTAATATATTCGAATCCATCGCCCGCGAAAATTTAAAAAGCTCTGGTTACTTCATGCATCCGAGCAGTGAGCGTCGCACGCAGTGGCAATATACGAATCCACCACGCAGTCCTTTTAATTCTTCTGACACTGTTCACTGCACCTTGCTTCGCCGAGAAAGTGCGCAGCGTCACAAACAAACAATCATCTCCTTACTACAAAACTGCGTTAATGTCTTCTTCCGCCGATGATGCTTTGAACCCCGCTGCGTTCAGTGGCCACGTTCCCGTCTTATTTAGAGAGACGTTGGAACTGTTGAGCCCGCGTGCAGGTGCAAAGCTACTCGATGGAACATTTGGCGGAGGTGGTCATACCCGCGCGTTGCTGTCTGCGGCGGAAGGTGTGACGCTGGTTGCGACGGATCGTGATCCCGATGCAGTTGAACGTGCGCAGTTAGTCTCGGATGAGTTTGGTGAGCGCTTTCGCTTCTACTCGATGAACTTTGGCGACCTCGCTGATTTGGATGAGGCAGGGTTTGATGGTATTCTTTTCGACTTCGGCCTGTCTTCCTTTCAATTGGATCAAACTGAGCGCGGCTTTTCGTTTCGCTTCGATGCACCGGTTGATATGCGCATGAATCCTCAATCGGGCATCAGTGCTGCCGAATTTTTAGAGACTTCGGATGAAGAGGGGCTCGTGCGTGCAGTGCGTAACTATGGCGAAGAGAAACGCTGGCGCCGCGTCGTGCAGGCGATCATCGATGCGCGCGGCACGGGTAAGCTTCAACGCACGCATTCGCTCGCGGCTCTGGTTGCCGAAGCCGTTGGCCCGACTCCTCGCGGACGCAAAGCGGTCAACCCTGCGACGCGCACTTTTCAAGGCATTCGCATTGAGATGAATGATGAGCTCAGCGCAATCGAGCGCGGCCTACCAGCTGCTTTTGAGCGTCTCGCGCCAGGTGGCGTGCTTGCCGCCATTAGCTTTCATTCGCTTGAAGACCGTATCGTGAAGCGCTTCTGCCGTAAGATGGCAGGTCGCCCTGAGCATACAAATGACTACCGCACGCAGGATGAACGCGTTGTCCAAGCTAAAATGATTTCGACCCGTCCCATCCTTCCGACTGAAGAGGAAATTAAAATAAACCCACGTAGCCGCAGCGCCCGTATGCGCGCCATCCGTAAACTTTCAAACGACTGACTCCACTACCCCATGAATCACATATCCCAAAAAGCTCGAGGCCGTTTCCTCTTTTTTGTCATCGCGATGATCGCGGTCACTGTTGGTAGTGGCTTTGCCATCGTTTGGATGCAGCAACAGATTTCTCGCACTGCAAAGCGCAGTCAAGAAGTGGAGGCGCAGCTTGCCGAGACCGTGCGTAAGCTTCGCTACCTCGACGAGCGTATCGCCACCATGCACCAGCCAGTTGTGTTGCAGGGGAAAGTCGCTGGCACACTTCGCCCATCGCTTGATAAGCAGATCGTCTGGGTGCGTGAGAGTAATGTTTCTTCCGGTCGTTCGTATGCAGTCACAGAGCCATACGAAACTTCGATGGACTTGGCCTTTCTTGATCTTAACACTCAACGCTAACCCCATATTACTATGCATGTTACTTCTGATTATTACCGTAGTCGTGAGCATCAACCTGAAGAGGAAATGGGGCTTGTTGAACGATGGGGCAGTTCTGTCCAGAATGCGAGAAAAGGACTGGGTGCTGAGCCTCTGCGCCCATCGCGCAGCACGCTGCGTCGCCTCGCTCGTCACTATGAAAACAGCCACGCACTAAAGCACAGCGCCTAGGTTTTTTATATGAGTAAGGCTTTCGTATCCACTGCACGTGCAGCACTCGTCTCGACAGCAGTCGCTTTTGCGTTCTGCGTCTTGATCGGGCGTTTGTTTTACTTGCACGTATGGGAGCACAAAGAGCTACTCGAGCACGTCGAAAGTAACCGTAAGATGGTGCAGGTTGTTGAGGCGCGTCGCGGTAACGTCGTGGATAACCGCGGGAACTTACTGGCGACGACACATACCACGATTGACCTGGGCGTAGATCCGCAGTCGGTGCGTGAAGAAGATTGTGAGAAGCTGCCTGAGCTTGCGGCATTGATCGGTCAACCATTGGCAACGATTGAAAAGACGATCAATACGAAGACACGTAAAGGTTCGGCACGAGCCAAAGAAGTCAGCCTGATCAAGTGGGCATATTTGGCGAAGGGATTGGATGAAGATGCCTACGATGCCGTGCGTGCGCTGGGAATCAAAGGTGTGTATGGGAATCGCAAATACAGCCGCACTTATCCGGGAGGGCAGCTCGCCGCACACGTCTTGGGCTATGTCAACCATGAGGAAACGCCGGTCACTGGTGTGGAGCGTTTTTTCGATTACTATTTACGCGGCCAAGATGGCTGGCGTGAAACTGAGCGCGATGGCCGTCGTCGCGAACTTGCTCAATTTCGTGAGCGCGAGGTAGATCCGACCAATGGCCTGAATGTAGCGCTGAGTATTGATCTAATGGTGCAGCATATCGTCGAAAAAGAAGTCGCACGTTTGGCTTCCGAGTTTGATCCGAAAAGTGTCAGTGTGATCGTCAGTGAACCATCGACTGGTGCGGTGTTGGCAATGGCGAACTACCCGACTTACGATCCCAACGAATTCTTTAATACTAAGAAGTATCCCATTGAATCACAGCGTAACCGTGCATTGACTGATTTGATCGAGCCGGGCTCGACCTTCAAAATTGTGCCTGCGGCAGCGGTGCTGAATGAGGGGATTGTTGATCCGTCCGATATGTTTGAAACGGGTGTCGCGCGTGTCAGCTATAAGGGGCGATCCCTCAAACTTCCAGGCGATCACCATACGTATGAGTCGCTCTCGATGCATGATATCGTCGTGAAATCGAGCAATCGTGGCGCGGCGCATCTGGGGCTGATGCTGGGTGAGAACCGTTTACATGACTATGCGCAAGCGTTCGGTTTTGGTGAGAAGACTGGCTTTGATTTGGGCGGCGAAGTTTCTGGCACACTGCATGCCGTTAAAAACTGGGATGGGCTGACGATTACACGTTTGCCGATGGGGCATGCCGTGAGCGCCACGCCGATGCAGATCCACGGTGCGATGTCCGTGATCGCGAATAAAGGTGTGCTGATGGAGCCATTGATTGCACAGCGTGTCTTTGATGCCACTGGTGACGACGTGGTGAGCTTTTCTCCAAAGGCAAAACGTCGTGTTATTTCCACTGAGGTGGCGAAGACCGTCGCTGATATGCTTGTCGATGTCGTCGGGAAAGAGGGCACTGCACGCCGGGCTGCCATCGAAAATTACGCTGTCGCTGGTAAGACCGGCACCACTCAGAAGATCATTAATGGTCAATATTCTCGCCAACATCACGTGGCATCTTTTAGCGGATTTTTTCCTGCCGGTACACCTGCTTTGGTCATCACTGTTGTAGTGGATGATCCTCAGTCTAAGGGCGTTGGTTATGGGGGCTCCGTTTCTGCGCCAGCCTTTCGCAATATTGCGGAAGCCTGTATCGCTTACTTAGGCATCCGGCCAGTCAAGCCGGATGCATCATTCCTTGCTTTAGAACACTCTCGATATGATCGGTCTCGCCGAATTTCAAATTAGCACGCTGCTCTCATCTGTCAGCTCTCGCCAAAGTTACTCTCGAACGCTTAACGCCAACCAAGTAAACAGTGATCGTCGTTTTCCTATGAACCCTAGTGTCCAGGAACTCTTCGAAGATCTCGACCTTGTCACTCGTAAGGGGGATGGGGGTCGCGCGGTGACTTGCTTGATTACTGATAGTCGCCGCGTGGTGCCTGGTGCGTTGTTTTTCGCAATCGGTGGTTTACGCACAGATGGTAATTTTTATGTGGAGGAGGCAGTGGATCGCGGGGCAGTGACGATCATTACTGAGCAAGATTTAGGCGCACATTTTCCGATCGATTTCATTCAGGTCAAAGATGTGCGCGAAACACTCGCGCTCGTTTCACGTCGTTTCTATGGTAATGCCGATGAGAAGCTGCGCATTGCAGGGATCACTGGCACCAACGGTAAAACGACTGTTTCGATGCTCACGCAGCACATGCTAGGCGGTCATGATTCGGTCGGCCTGCTTGGCACGATTCGCTATGATCTGGGCAAGCGTACGCTGCCTTCATTTAAGACGACTCCTGAATCGGTCGATGTCCATGCGCTGCTCAGTCAGATGGTGGACAACGGTTGCGAAGAAGCAGTGATGGAAATTAGCTCGCACGGAATTGATCAAAAACGTGTGCACGGGCTCGATCTCGATGTCGCCGTGTTTCTGAATTTGACGCAAGACCACATCGACTATCACAAAACGATGGAGGCTTACTATGAGGCGAAGAAAAGTCTCTTCACTGGTGCGACTGGAAAAGCGCCGAAGGCTGCGGTGATTAATATCGATTGCCCATATGGAGAGCGTCTGCACGGGGAATTGCCTGGTGGTTTGCCCGCTGTGACTTTTGGTCTGAGTGAGCGTGCTTTGGTTCGTGCTGAAAATGTGCAGCTATTCGCGGATCGCACTGAGTTTGATTTGATTTGGCCGGAAGGGCAGGCGTCAGTGGTGTCGCCTTTGTTGGGGCGCTACAATGTCAGTAATTTACTCGCAGCACTCGCGATCGGTCGCGCCAAGGGTTACGAGATCTCGGCTCTGCTGCATGAATTGCCAAGCTTCCCGGGTGTGCCCGGTCGTATGGAGCGGATTGATGCCGGGCAGGGCTTTAACGTGCTCGTTGATTATGCGCACACTGATGATGCGTTGAAGAATGCCTGCGAAATGCTGCAGGAAATCACTCCTGGTAAATTGATCGTAGTCTGTGGTTGTGGTGGCGATCGTGATCGTAGCAAACGTGCGCCAATGCTGCGTGCCGCGTTGGATGGTGCGGAGACCGTATTTGCGACTTCGGATAATCCACGCTCTGAATCTGTTGAACAAATTTTCGAAGATATGCGCGAAGCCTGCACGCCGGATGTCGCGCAACGCGTGATGTTTATCAATGATCGCAAACGCGCAATCTCGCTGGCCTTGGATGTTGCTAGCCCAGAAGACTGCGTGCTGATCGCAGGGAAGGGGCACGAGACATTTCAAGAATTCGATGGCACGGTGATTCCATTTGATGACCGTCAAGTCGCAGGCGAATTGATTCAACTGAAAGCACTCAACGCGCGCAATTCCTGATGGATGGGGCGAGGACAGCTATGACACGCTTCGATCCTCAAGAGCTAGCGGTATGGGCAAACGGTGAGTGGGAAAGTGCTAAACTGCCGGAGTCGATTGCCGGTTTTTGTTTCGATGCACGTCAACTCAAGCAGGGCGAATGCTTTGTGGCGTTGAGTGGTGGCGCGCGGGACGGCCATGAATTTACTGCACAAGCCACAGAGCTTGGTGCGAGTGCATTACTGGTCGAGCAAGTGCAGGCATTCGCACTGCCGCAATTAGTCGTCGAAGATTCGCTCATTGCCATGGGGGCGATTGGGGCTGGTATTCGCAAAGGTTTCGCAAGTCCGGTGATCGGTATTACCGGCAGTTGCGGGAAGACCTCGACTAAGGAAATGCTACGCGTGTTGTTGGGCGAAAGCCGCACGCATGCGACTGCCGGGAATTGGAATAATCGGATCGGTGTGCCGATGACGTTGTTTGGGCTCGCTGCCGAACAGTATGATTTTGCCGTCATTGAGGCGGGGATTAATCAACCGGAGGAAATGGCAGCATTAGGCGCGATGATCGAGGCAGACCTGTCGATTATTACCAATATTGCCTCCGCTCATTTGGAGTTGCTCGGTTCGCTCGAACAAGTGGCTGCCGAGAAAGCGGAGCTAGTGCTTCGTTCGCGAACGAATGCGCCGGTGGTGCTGCCGAATTCAGTATTTAAATATCCAACATTTGCTGCATGTGCGGAACGGGCGCTGGTGCTTGCTGCCGAGGGCGAGCAGGTGTCGCCTGAGCCGAAACGTGTGATACGCTATCGCCTGGATGTTGTTGGTGCGGGGCAGAGCACTTTGCATTTAAGGGACGGATCGACGGATGAGCGTTTTCAAATCGCTAGCCCGAGTGAGGGAATCTGTGTGAATGCTGCGCTGGCAATTGTGGCGGCGCGCGAGCTAGGGATTTCAGATGCTGCGATTCGCAAGCGGCTTGCTGCGTGGGAGCCGTCCTCAACACGCGGGCGTATTGCAACACGCGGCGCACAGACTTTTTATATCGATTGTTATAATGCGAACCCTGCGTCCATGCGTGATGCGATCGTAGCTTTTGACCGTGCGATGCCGTCTGAGCAAGCGCGTTGCTATGTATTGGGCGCGATGAATGAACTCGGGGCCGATGCGTCGGCACTTCATCTGGAGGTCGGACGGCAGCTCCGTTTACGTGCAGAGGATCGCGCCCTATTTGTCGGGCCGGACGCGCTCACGCAGGCATACTATGACGGTGCCATTGAGTCTGGTTGTGATTCTTTTCAGCTAACCAGAGCAGCCGATGTCGAAAAAATAAAATCAGTCGTTGCCGATTTTGCCGGGGCGCTCTTTCTGAAGGGCAGCCGTTCCTACGCGCTCGAAAAACTTTTACCGCGAGCCTTGCTCTAGCCTCGGTGTCTCTGATTTACCACTACCACTACCACTTTTTTACCACTTTCACTCTCACTATTTATAATGCTCAGTTATCTCGCCGATTTTGAAGCCTATTTTGGCCCGCTTCGTCTTTTCCGTTACATCACGCTACGTGCCGCATTTGCTGGGCTGACTGCGATGTCGATCGGTTTTATCATGGGGCCTTGGTTGTTTGCCAAGTTGCGACAATTGAGCGCGAAACAGTCGCTGCGCACGAAAGATGAAGTCGGTGAATTAGCAGAGTTACACGCCTCGAAATCGCAAACGCCAACGATGGGCGGACTGATGATTTGTGTGTCGGTGGTTGTGAGTTCGGTGCTGTGGGCGCGTCCGAATGTCTATGTCTATACAGGACTCGTCGTATATCTCGGCCTGACGGTGATCGGCTTTCTCGATGATTATTTGAAAGTGGTAAAGCGCAACAGCGACGGGCTTTCTGGTCGCTGGAAGTTGGCTGGGCAGGCAGTGCTGACCTGTGTGGCGCTGGCAATGTTGCTGCTTTGTCCCGAATCCGCCGACCGTATGCGCGAGCTGTGGGTGCCGTTTTACAAAGAAGTGCTGTGGTCGCAGATGTCACTTTTCTTCCTCGTGCCGTTTCTTTTTCTGATTCTAGCGGGTTCAAGTAATGCGATTAATTTGACCGATGGCGTCGATGGGCTCGCGATTGGTTGCACCGTGACCGCTGCCATGGCGTTTGCGATTATGGCGTATGCGGCGGGTAACACGATCATCGCCGACTATTTGTTCATCAGCTACATTCCCGGCGCAGGGGAGTTGGCGGTGGTCTGCTCGGCATTGCTCGGCGCAAGTCTCGCATTTCTCTGGTATAACTCACATCCGGCCGAAGTGTTTATGGGTGATACCGGTTCGCTCGCACTCGGCGGTTTGATCGGGATGATTGCGTTCATGGTGCACCAGCCGCTGACACTCATCATTGTCGGAGGTATTTTTGTGATGGAGGCTGGTTCAGTGATCCTGCAAGTCGGTTCATTCAAGCTGCGCAAGAAGCGTATTTTTAGAATGTCGCCGATTCACCACCACTTTGAGCTTAAAGGCTGGCACGAAAACAAGGTCGTGATTCGCTTCTGGATATTATCGCTGATCTTCGCAATGGCCGGACTGGCAACTCTGAAACTTCGCTGATTTGAAAGCACTACACCCATCTGTAAACGATATGACAGACGCGTATGAGCGTGTGGCTATTTTCGGAGTAGGGGTGAGTGGTCAAGCGGCTCGGCGGTTGGCAGTTTCGTTGGGGCTGGATGTGTGCCTGTTTGATGAGGGAGGTGCGGGTGATGCTTCTGAGTTCTCTCAGAATGAGCTGGGTGGGTTTGATGCGTTTATTTTCAGTCCGGGGTTTGCGATGACGCATCCTTGGCGGGTGTTGGCGGCAGGTTCGGGGCGGCCTTGTTATAGTGAACTTGGGTTTGCGGCGCTGCACTGGCGGGGGCGTTTGCTCGGTGTCACGGGCACGAATGGCAAAACCACGATCACTTCTTTGCTCTGTAATGCTTTGGAGTCTGCTGGGCAGATTGCGGTGGAGGCGGGCAATATCGGCACGCCGTTGAGTGATGTTGTGCTGAGCGATGCCAATCGGGCCGAGGCGACTGCGGTGTGCGAGATCAGTTCGTTTCAGGCGGAACTGCCGCGTGGGTTGCAGCTCGATGGTCTGATTTGGAGCAATTTTGCCGAAGATCATCTGGATCGATACGATTCGATTTCGGAATATTTTGCGGCGAAAGCGCGACTGTTGGCCTGTTTGCGGGTGGATGCACCGTCGGTGCTCGGTGCGGATGTCGTGGCGTTTGATCCGCGGGTTGCGGAGATTCGAGATTCGATGGTGGTCGATGGGGACAGACTGAAATGTCTGTGTCACTCTCAGCTGGCTGAGAGACGGGTTTTGGGCGAAGACCTTACGCCGGAATCGCCTTTTCGCATTCAACCGCAGCGCACGAATTTTGCGTTGGCGGCAGCACTTTGGCGCGCGCTGGAGTTGCCTGCGGAGGCGTTGGTCGAGAGTGCCAATCGCTTTCAGTTGGCGGCGCACCGCTTGTCGCCTGTAGCAACCTGGGGTGGGGTGTCCTTTTGGAATGACTCTAAAGCGACCAATTTTCACGCTGCGTTGGCGGCGATCGATGCTTTGGAGTCGCCGATTTTATGGATTGGCGGCGGCAGTGGCAAGGGTGGTGATTTGGATGCATTTGCTCGTTTGATCGCGCCAAAAGTCGAGGCGGCCTTTCTTTATGGTGCGATTGCGCAGCCTTTGGCTGAGGTGTTGTGCCCATTGCATACACGGGTCGAAGCGCACCTGGATTTTGTGGATTGTGTGGAGTCGGCTGTTAGCGCAGCACTGGAGCGGGCTCCGGCAGTTGTGTTGCTGAGTCCAGGCTTCGCCAGTTTTGATCAATTTTCGGGCTACGCGGCCCGTGGAAAAACCTTCATTTCGACTGTTTTTAGTTTGAAGGATGCACATCGCCCCAATTAGTCTCTCTAGCACTGGTAATCGCAGTTTATAGTATTATGAAAATTTCAAAAGTATTCGGGTTTGTCCTTTGTCTCCATCTCGGTGTTATCGCCGTTCTGATCGTCCAGCCTGGCTGTGGGACGACTCAACCGCCGACACAAACCTATCAGCAAAATCGCACCTCTAATTTGACGGTGTCGAAGAGCACGGAGGGCTTGATCCCCGCGACTCGTGAGGGCGCTTCGATCGACCCTGCGTTTAATGCCGGTTTTGATGCCAGCTCGGATGGTCGCTATGCGCCAAATCGCCCGGAAGCAGAGTTTGTTGAATTTGAAGAAGTGACTCCGCAACTTGAGCCAATCGTCTCCGAGCCAGTCGTCGCGACTGTTGATGTGGCTGGTTCTTCGTTTGACACATACACCGTGAAGAAGGGCGATAGCCTTTGGGCGATCTCCAAGCGTCAGAATGTATCGCTCAATGAGCTATATGCTGCAAATGGTCTGAATAAGAATTCAGTGCTCAAGATCGGTCAGCAACTTCAGATCCCAGTCGAAGGTAGCACTGCCACGGTGAGCGCTGTGACTGCAGACACGTATCAGCCTTCCAACTATAACATGGCGACGGAAACATACACGGTGAGAGGCGGCGACAATTTGTCCAAAATCGCGGTGAAGTATAACACTTCGGTCAGTGCGATTAAAGCGTCCAACAACAAGACTTCCGATATGATTCGTGTCGGTGAGAAGTTGATCATCCCTGTTGGCGATTCATCGGCCGGCAGCACTTCGACTGCACCAAAGCCAACCACTACACCTGCACCGAAGGTATCGACCACATCAGTCGATGCGAGCGGTATTCATACGGTGAAAGCTGGTGAATATCCTGCAACGATTGCTCGCCAGTATGGCATGACTGCTTCGGAACTGCTTGCGATTAACGGCATTACTGATCCTCGCAAGATGCAGATCGGTCAAAAGCTGAAAGTCAGCTCCACGGGGAGTGCTGCAAATGTCGCGTCGAAGACTGAGACGGTCGTTGCACCGAAGCCAGCACCTGTAGCGGTGACTCCGACAGTGACTGCTTCAAGTAATGGACCGATTGAGATTCGAGTCGTCGAGGCGGATCCATTGGTTGAGGAGGAGGTCGTCGAGATTGATACGGATGCGATGTTTGAAAATGCTGTAGAGATTCCGGTCATCCGCATGGACGATCAGTAAGTCTTACGGTTGAACCGTTCAGTCTGGATATTACTATAGAATGAGCGCACGCACTGCTTTGCGAAATTCCTTTTGGAGGATTCCGCCGGCAGGAGTGTTCATCGCGCTGATTGTTATTTCGCTCACCTTTCTTGGATTGGTGGTGTTGTTCAGTGCCTCTCAAGCGATGCATTCCGACCCGACGGTCTTGTTGCGCAAGCAGCTCATCTGGTTGGTGATTGCGACGTTGGCTGGTGGCTTTGCGATGGTGGTGAATCTCGCGGCATTGCGAGATTATGCTTACATCTTGGCTGGCGGTGCGGTGCTCTTGTTGATTTTGGTGCTAGTCCCCGGGATCGGCGTGACGGTCAATGGTGCGCAGCGCTGGATCGATTTTGGCCCGATGCGTTTACAGGTTTCGGAGATCGGTAAGTTGGGCCTGCTGTTTATGATGGCGCATTACCTCGCTGCGAATCGACGGAATTTGGATGATGTGCTGCGTGGTTATCTCGTGCCGTGCGGCATGCTCGCTGTCATTTGTGGCTTGATCATTATTGAGCCGGATTTTGGCACTGCCTTTCTTTGCGGTGCAGTGGGGGGCTTGATGCTTTATCTCGCGGGCTTGCGGTTGAAGTTTTTGATTCCGACTGCAATCGGCGCGCTCACGTTGTTTTCGGTGGCGGTCTATCACGATCCGGTTCGCTTGCAGCGTATCACATCCTTTCTCGACGTGGAGGGCAACCGCAGTGACAGTTCCTACCAGTTGTGGCAGGGGATTCTGGCCTTTGGTGCGGGTGGCGTGCAAGGCGTGGGGCTTGGTTCCGGACGTCAGCAAATGTCGTTCTTACCGGAGGCGCATACGGATTTTATTTTCGCAATCGTGGGAGAGGAACTCGGGTTGGTGTTTACCCTCGGTGTGGTGATTCTATTTATGACTTTGTTTTTCGTCGGTGTGATGCAGTTGAAGCGCGCACCGGATCTGTATCAGTATTTATTGGTGATGGGCGCACTGCTTTTTGTGACGCTGCAGGCGTTGATTAATATCGGTGTGGTCACTGGTTGCTTGCCGACCAAGGGAATGTCGTTGCCGTTTATTTCGTATGGCGGCTCCAACCTTGTTTTCATGTTTGTTTTGACTGGGATTATTTTAAATGGCTTCCGCTCATGGGAGTTGCCTGCGCTTCGGAGGCAGCGTGAATTATGAGCCGTATATTAATCGCATGTGGGGGCACGGGTGGGCACCTGGCTCCGGGGATTGCAATTGCCGAGGTGCTGCAAGCGCGTGGGCATGATTGTACGTTATTGATCAGTCAGAAACAGGTGGATTCGGCGTTGATCGAAAAATATTCGCACCTCAATTTTCATAAGACACCAGGGCAGGCGTTTTCCGGAGGCGTGACGCGGTGGATCACTTCGTGCTGGAGCTTGTTCTCGGGCTACTTGTTTTCGAGCAAGTTGGTGAAACAGGAGAAGCCCGATCTGGTGCTGCTCTTTGGTGGATTTCTTTCGGTGGGCTTGGGGCTTGCTGCGCGTTTTGCGGGTGTGCCGGTTGCGGTGCACGAGGCCAACTGTCGCCCGGGCAAGGCGGTCCGCTTGCTCAAGCATTTGGCCACGCGTGTGTATTTGCCGGATGGTGTGCGCTTGAAAGGTTTGCCCTCGAAGCGTGTGCGTTATCTGGGATATCCAGTCCGCGACGATGTGAAGCATACTTTGAAGGCGGAGGCTTGGGAGCGTTTGGGGCTTTCGGTATCGAATAAATTGTTGGTGCTCATTGGTGGCAGTCAGGGAGCCGCGGCGCTCAACGATTGGGTGACGGATAATTTTGAAACCCTAGCGAAGTCAGGTGTTTCTGTGTATTGCGTTACTGGACTTGGGAAAAACTCTGCGAGTTCGATTCAACAAGTGAGCTCAAGTGGTGAGGATGTTTCTGCGACGTTCGTGCCTTTTTCAGATCAAATGGGTGATGTCATTTCAGCGGCGGATCTGGTGCTGTCTCGGGCAGGTGCCGGTTCGATCGCGGAGATCATTCGCTGCCGTGCGCCATCGATTTTGATTCCATATCCGTTTGCGGCAGATGACCATCAGCAGGCGAATGCGTTGATGCATGAGCGTCATGGCGCAGGTATGGTGCTGGAGCAGGATGATTTGGACAAGCTTTTGGGTGAAGTTGAAAATCTTATTTTTAACGATTGGATGCTGGGTAAGTTTAAGTCGAATCTCGAACGCTTGGATCGTTTTGATTCGGGTGAGCGGATCGCGACTGATATAGAAGAGCTGTGCACGGCGCGCGCTTTGGCTGAGTCTGACAAACTGGAGTCCGCGGTATAATGTCAGCATCTGAAGAGACATATTTATTTATAGGAGTCGGCGGCATGGGCATGGCACCGCTTGCGGGTTGGATGGCGCGTGCGGGGTATGCAATCATTGGATACGATGATAATCTGCAAGAGCGTGTGCGTTGCTTCCTTGAAGCGTCGGGCGTCGGCCTGCGTGACTTCGTTTTTTCTGAGCAGCTTGCTGGGTTTACAACAGTGGTCTATTCCAGTGCGATCCAAGCGGATCATCCGTTGCTGGCAGCAGCCCGTAAGCTTGGGTTGAAGACGCTGCGGCGCGGTGAGATGCTTGCCGAGATTGCGGCGACGAAACGATTGATCGCTGTCGTTGGCAGTCATGGTAAGACCACGACGTCCGGAATGATTGCGCATGGTGTGCGGCATTGCGGAGTCGATGCGAATTACATCCTTGGCGGTTTGTTTAACGATGCTGCGCTGCCGCCGAGTCAATACGTGGAAAGTGATTGGCTGATCGCGGAAGTTGATGAGAGCGATGGCACCATTGATCATTTCTCTCCGGAAGTAGCTGTCGTATTGAACGTGGATTGGGATCATGCTGATCGTTACTCCAGCGGTGAAATGTTGGATGCCGCATTTCGGCAACTCATTGTGCGCACCAAGGCGCAGGTGCTGCTCTCGACTGAAGGCGATTTGACGGGACGCTTTATCGAAACCGGTGGTGCAGAGTTACTGACTTTCGGTGTGCAGGGCGACTATCGCGTGCAGGCGGATGCGAATGAGAATTTACAACTGAGCGGTCGCTTGGCTGAGGTGGAGATCGAGTCGCCGGCAGTGGGGCGATTTAATCAGATTAATGGTGCGGCCGCGTTGGCGGTGTTGAGTTTGTTGTCTGCCGAATTGCGGGGCGATGTGCTCTCTAGTTTTGGTGGTATGGCGCGGCGACAGACGGTGTTGCACCGCGATGAGCAACTCACGGTGATTGAGGACTATGCGCATCATCCGACTGAGATTGCGGCGCTGTTTGAGTGTTTGCGCTCGATGGCACCTGAGCGGCGCTTAGTGGTGGTGTTTCAGCCGCATCGTTATTCGCGCACAAAGCAATTTAAGCGCGAGTTTGCTGAGATTTTGCAGTCGGCGAATCAGCTGTTTTTATTGCCGGTGTATGCGGCGCATGAGTCGGTGATTGAAGGCGGTACGATTGCGGAGCTGGCGCAGGAATTTCCGGGCGAGCCGCCTGAAGTGTTGACGATGAACTCGGCTGGCATGCAACGCTTGGTCGATGCGATTGGCAGTGAGCCGAGCTCCGTGGCGTTTGTAGGAGCGGGAGATATTGATCAGTTCGGTGGACTGTTTACGTCAATGCGCCGTTGTGGATTTGATATCAACGCGGCATGGAGTGATTTTTTGAACGCGCGTGTGTCGCCAGAGTGTGTGCTGAAAGAGCACGAGCCGCTGGCGAATAAGACGACGATGCGTATCGGTGGTGCGGCGCGGTTTTATGCGGAGCCCTCGAATCTCTGCGATCTGCGGGCATTGTTGCGCGCGGCAAAGTTGTTTAATTTGGAGACGTTTTGCCTCGGGCGTGGCTCGAATTTATTGGTGCCGGATACCGGGTTTTCCGGATTGGTGATTCGCTTCTCGGGCGCAGCATGGCGACGTTCGGAGGTGCTGAGCGATGGTCGCATCTGGGCAGGCGCGGGGGTTCGTTTAAAAGAGGTGTGTGGCCATGCGGCCAAGGCAGGCCTCGCTGGGTTTGAATTTCTCGAAGGGATTCCCGGAGCGATTGGCGGTGCCTTGCGGATGAATGCCGGCGCGATGGGGAATTGGATGTTCGATGTGGTCGAGCGTGTGCAGTTTCTTGATGAGGCAGGGCAGCTGCAGGATTTGCCCAAAGATGCGTTTCACTTCGGCTATCGTAAGGTGGAGGAGATCAGTCGCGGCATTGCTCTGGGTGCGATATTGAACAGTGCCGAAGTGGAGGATGAGGCATCGATCCGTGAGCGAATGGAGTGCTATTCGAGTTCGCGCAAAGCGTCGCAACCGAGAGATCCAAGTGCTGGGTGTATTTTTAAAAATCCGGAAGGTAATTTTGCGGGGAAGCTAATCGATACGTATGGCGTAAAAGGAATGCGTGTCGGTGCGGCCGAGGTGTCGGATGTGCATGGTAACTTTATCGTGAATCGTGGCGGAGCGACTGCTGACGATGTCATCGAACTCGTGCGGGAGGTGCGTGCGGTGATTCATGCGAAGTCGGGCTACATATTGGAGCCGGAAGTTTTATTGCTAGGGCAGGCATGGGATGATGTGCTCGGCGATGTGGAATCTTTAAAGGGAGGGACGAACTGTGGCTAAGCCGGAATCGATCATTGTATTGTATGGTGGCGTTGGTTCGGAGCGCGACGTCTCGCTGGTCAGTGGTGAGGCGATTGCAAAGGCTTTGTCGGCGAATTTCGAAGTGGAGCTTTTGCGTCTCGATGCAGAGGCTCTGCCGGAGTCCATTGATGGCAGTCGCTCAATCGTATTTCCGGCGTTGCACGGTGCCTTTGGTGAGGATGGGCGTTTACAGGCACTGCTTGAGGCGGCTGGGATCGAGTATTGCGGTAGCGATGCGGCGGCGAGCCGTCTGTGCATGGCCAAGGATCTGACGAAGACGATTGCGCGGGACTTGGGCATCGGTGTGCCGGAGGCGATGGTGTTTGACGGTGCGAATACGCCGTTGGCTGATGCGGTGATTGATACATTGGGCAGTTCGCTCGTGATCAAGCCGACGGATCAGGGCAGCAGTGTGGGCTTATATTTTACTGAGCATCGCTCGGCGCTCGGTGTGACGCTCTCGAAAATTCACAGCGGAAACTGGTTGATTGAGCAACGTATCCGTGGGCGCGAGTTGACGGTGGGTGTGCTCAACGGCGCGGCGATGGGTGTAGTCGAGATTGTGAGCGCAAGCGGCGTGTATGATTATGAGGCGAAATATACGCCTGGCTCTACCGAGTATCGCTATCCCGCAGAGCTTGAGCCAGAGGTGCAGGCACGAATTAAGGCGCATGCCGAAGCATTGTTTGATGCGTGTGGCTGTCGGGATTTTGCGCGGATTGACTTCCTGCTGGATGGCTCGGAATCATATTTTTTAGAGATCAATACTTTACCGGGGTTGACGGCGACGAGTTTACTGCCGAAAAGTGCTTCTTGTGTGGGCTTGGATTTTGAGTCGTTGGGACGTGATTTGGTGTCTCCGGCGATTGAGCGATTTACGGCCTGCGAAACGAAGGGACTTCGGCAATGATTGGTAACGGTAAACAAAAAGGCGGCACATCTGCCGGTGGGGAGCAAAGCTGGCGAGAGCTGGCCGGGCCGCGCCGTTCTCGGGTGAATTCGCCTCAGGCGCGCAAGCGTCGCCGCACGCGTTGGATTAAATTTTTCGTTGGCTTGGTCTTGATTCTCGCTGTGGGCGGTGGACTCACTTGGGCTGTCTTGGCATTCAAGCAGCGCGAGCAGAAGATCCCGATGACACCGACATCGAAGCCGATTGAACGTATCATATTTGATACGGATGGTGTGTTACCGGACATTTGGTTGAGCAAGACGATCAAATTGCGGGCTGGTATGTCGATGATGGAGGCCGACATTCATGAGCTGAAGGCAACTTTGGAGGCGGATGTTCAAGTGAAATCTGCGTCGGTCGAGCGCGTCTTTCCGAGTGATTTACGTATTCGAGTGGAAGAGCGTCTGCCTGCGTTGCGTTTAGCGGTCGCGGGGCCAGATGGTAAGCCGCGGCTACGTCTCGTTGCGCGTGATGGAGCGGTGTATGATGGTCTGGGCTATCCGAAGGCGACGCTCAAGAATTTGCCATATGTGCAACCGTATCAACATGCCGATGGTAGTTTTTCACCGATGCGTGGGATCGAGTCGGTTGCAGACTTGCTGGAGTTGGCTCGTAGCACTGAGCCGAAATTTTTCCGAACATGGCAGGTGGTGTCACTGGAGCACTACTCGGGAGATGTGGATCTGCCCGGTCAGGTGATCGAGGTGCGCTCGACGCTGGTGCCACGAATTATTTTTAGCGCATCCGCTGATTACGGCCGTCAATTGGATCGTTTGGCCTATATTCTCGAGTATGTGAGACATGAGGGCAATCAATCGCTCGAACGGATCGATCTTTCTTTACGTGGTTCTGCGGCGGTGCAGTTTAGCAGTGGTCGCGTCGGCTCATTTTAAGCCCAGCTAGTCGATCTTACAAAATATGAGTCAAACCAGAGTAGTCGGTGCAGTCGAAATCGGAACGTCCAAGGTGACGGTTCTTCTCGGCGAAATCGTTGGCGACTCGGGGCTCAATATTATCGGGCATAGTTCGTGTTTCTCAAAGGGCGTGAAGAAGGGCGTGATTGTGGATTTGAAAGCCGCGAGCGATTGTGTGCATGCCGCCATTATGACGGCGGAGCAAAATGCCAAGACGCGCGTCGATGAAGTGTATCTTGCACAGACCGGCAGCCATTTACGCGGTAATTTTAATGTGGGCACTACGAATGTGGGGTCCTCCGATTCGATTATTCGTCCTGCCGATATCGAGCAGGCGAAGGAAGATGCGAAGCGACGTAAGCTGACTGAGATCAGAACTTACATTCATCATATCCAAAATCCCTTTTCGATTGATGGCCAACAAGTGGAGAATCCGCTGTCGAAAAAAGGCTCGCGCCTGCAAGTCGGCTACTGGTCGGTGCATGGTGATAGCCAGATCGTGAGCGATAGTCTGCGTGTGATTCGTGGTATTGATCTCGATGTGAGTGACATGATTATTTCGAGCATCGCTTCCGGTGCGGTGCTGCTGGAAGAATCGGAGAAGGACAATGGCGCGCTGGTCGTCGATATTGGCGGCGGCACGACGGATTTTGTGCTCTATCGCAAAGGTTATATCGTGTTAACTGGCGTAGTGCCCGTCGGCGGGGATCACATTACCAATGACTTGAGCATCGGCTTACGTGTTGGCCGTAAAAGTGCCGAAGAGTCGAAGTTGAGAAACGGTCGCGCCTATTATAAGAGTGACGATCGCGACGAGAAGGTGTGGCTCTATGGCGATATGACGATCGGCGATCGTGAATATCCACTCGCTGCGATTACTAAAATTATTGAAGCGCGGGTGTCGGAGATTTTTGACATTATAAAGGATCAGCTGGTCGATGCGGATTTACTCGTGCCTGATGATATTGCATCCGGAGTCGTATTGACGGGTGGCACCTCGCGCCTCGAAGGGATCGATGAGGTGGCGCGTCGCAGTCTCGGTTTGGAGGCGCGATCATCTGAAGGGCCGCAAGATGTCTCGCCCGATCTTCGTGTGGCGGAATATAGCACGGCGCTCGGACTGTTGCATTATGCATTGACCGGACAGGAAGATGCGCAGCAAAACTCAAAGCCGACGGGGCTCTTTCGCCGACTTGGTAGCATTTTAAATTTTTGATTATTAGATACTTCATTGAGCAACCAACCTGACAGTTTATTTGGCGCAGATGCGCCACGCCCAGATCTTAAAATTAAGATCATCGGTGTGGGGGGCGCAGGCACCAATGCAGTCGATGCGTTGAATCTAGATGGCTTCGACAGTGTGCACCTTGCTGCAATCAATACCGATGCGCAGGCACTGGCCAATTCCTCGATTGCCGAAAAATTAATCATCGGGCGCACGGTAACACGTGGGCTCGGTGCAGGTGGCGAGGTCGACATCGGCAGGGCTGCCGCAGAATCGGATCGCGATGCAATTGCCGCTTTGATTGGCGATATGGATCTGATCATCATGGTGGTTGGATTTGGCGGAGGCACTGGTAGTGCGGCCGCACCGATTGTCGCTGAAGTCGCAGCGAAGACCAATGCGTTGGTGCTGGCGTTTGTGACCTTGCCTTTCAGCTTTGAAGGGCAGCGCCGTAAGCGGATCGCGGATGAAGGTTTGGGTGAATTGCGCAAGTTGGTGCACGGGGTGATTCCGTTGCCCAATGATGTGCTGCTGCAAGAAGGCGAGGAAGACACGAGCGTGCTCAATGCATTTGCGATTACGGATCGCTGGATTGGGCGTGGCGTGAATTCGCTCTGCGCGATGTTATTGAAGACCGGCATCGTGAATTTGGACCTCGGTTCGCTGCGTTCCGTATTTCAGGGACAGGGCGGGAAAACGATTTTTGGCACAGGAGTTGCGAGTGGTGGCGACTATGTGAAAGACGCCCTGGATGATCTCTTTATCTGTCCATTGCTGCACCTCGGAGATCGCCCCGCACAGTTGGATCGAATTTTGGTCAACGTCATTGGCGGCGCAGATTTACCGATTTCGCGGGTCAACGATATCGTATCGCAGGTGTCTAAGCGTTTTGGCTCACGCGAGGATATTGTATTTGGCGCGGTGCTCGATCAGTCTCGTAGCGAGAGCCTTGAGATTTGTGTGCTGGGCAAGGCCGAAATGGAGCGCCGCCGAGTTCCAGTGAAACAGGTTCAACCCGTTGAGGAAGTCGCATCTCCTTCAGAGGCGATGGAAGGATTGGGGCTCGAGTCTGAAATTGCTCAGGATGAACTGCCGTTGCTGCGACCGGTGCATGTCTCCAAACTCGCCACTAAAAAGAGTACGGCGAATGAGGATCAGGACGAATTTACCTTTAACGAAGTCGACGCACAGCGTGGGTATTTCGAGAAAACCGACCGCAACGATTATAAGGATGAAGACCTCGATGTACCGACTTATCTGCGCCGCGGGATTAAGATCAAGTTGAAGGTGTAGTAGACGTAGAAGCGACACTCTTGTCGCTTTTCAGAGTCATCCAGACTTGCTGCCGCGCGGTTTCGTGGCAAGTTGCTCGGATGCGTTGTCTTTTATATAGCATTTTGTTGCCGCTGCTTGCGGTCGGTTCGATCTCTGCAGCTTCATTTTCGGTGCAGGGGCGTGTGTTGGAGGTGTTGCCGGATGCGAAGGCTTTGCGGGTCGAGCTCTCGGAATCTGCGAGCTCCGATGTGGCTGCTGGGGAGACGGTGGACTTTCGTGTGGGACCCGGTGATCTTGAGATCGGTTATGCGGGGCGCCTCATTCGTGCTGAGGCGGTGCATTATAGTAGCGCCTGGCATTTGGAGCGCGTCTTTCCGGTCGATGGCATCGGGGCGAAGGCGATGATCGATGTTAACAAGCAGCTACATGATGCGACTGCATCGATGAGCCGCCGTAAATATGTGCGTCAGGGCGACTACATTCCCAATTTTGCGATGATCGATCAGCATGGGGATTTTCTGCAAATCCGTGAACTGCGCGGTAAGGCCTTTGTGTTGAACTTCATTTTTACGCGTTGCCGCGCTGCGACGATGTGCCCGGCATCGACCACACGTATGTCGGAACTACAAGAACTCGCGCGCGAGGGAGGCATGGAGGATCTGCATTTTGTGACGATTACCTTTGATCCTGAATACGATTCGCCGGGTATTCTTCGACAATACGCAGCGAGCTATGAGTTGGAGAATGAGAACTTTCATTTACTTACCGCGACGCAAGAGCTGGTGGACGATCTGCTCCGTCAATTCGGTATTCGCACGATGGAGGAGGACGGCACCATCAATCACACGATGGCGACTTTGCTCGTGGATGCCAATGGGCGTGTGGCGTTTCGCAAGGAGGGCTCGAAGTGGACGACGCAGGAATTTATTAAAGAAGCCAAGCAATTGTAGCCAGTTGCCTGTGTTATAGTATTTGCATCCATTCATATGACGACCGTGGCTCAGAATCATCCCGTAAATTCCAAGCGTATTTCGCTGGTCAGTGTGGCGGTGCTTACCATGCTGTTTGTCGCGGCCTATTTTGCTTTACGCGCGTTGCCGGATGCACAGTGCGGGTTCCTTCACTACGAGGAGATCGTCAATGCCGATGGATCGGTGGAGTTCTGCGCGACCAATCATGCTGGCTTTCTGGATCTGACACGTCTGAAATATCCTGTTGAAATGGAAGTGTCCTTGGCTGGTGAGCCGACTCCAGGGGTGGCTCAGGAAGTGACGCTGGAGCTACTGACATCGGGTGGCACGCCGATTGCACCGCATGAGTTGGCCATGACGCATACGAAGAAGATGCATGTCATGGTGGTGGATCCTTCGTTACAGGATTACCATCACGTGCACCCGCAGGCCGATGGGTTGAATGGGCAATATACCTTTGAGTTTACACCCACGCGTGCGGGCGCGTATCAAGTCTTCACGGAGATCGTGCCGCTACGCACGCGGCGTCAGATTATTGGGACAGGTGTGATCGAAGTGGCGGGCTCTGCCTCGGCCATGGAGTTTGAACGCAATACGCAGAGTGTGGTGGATGGCATACGTTTCGATATCGGTGAGGTGCCTGAGAAGCTCGGCACGGGCTCGGACTATCGATTCGACCTGACTGTGGCTGCGGTGGATGGTGGTGCTGTGGATTTGGAAGATATTATGGGTGCGAAGGGGCACATGGTGGCCTTCGATGCCGCAGGCAAGGGCTTTGCGCATATGCATCCGATTGACAGTGTGCTGTCGAGTGAGAGTGAGCGGTCGGGTGGGCTGGCCTTCTTGTTTAATGTGCCGAATCCCGGCTGGTATCGCGTCTTTGCGCAAATTCAGGTGGAAGGGCGCGAGGTATTTGGTCATTTCGACTTGGAGGTCGAGTAGGCTTGGTCAGGAGGCGGGGCGCTTTAGTCCCGTTCATGGGAAGCTCGACTGGTAGAGGATGGACAGGAGTGTCCATCCTCCTGAAGAGGATTTTATTTTTGGTCTGAACGCATGGCAGCAGTTGGAGACGCAGGCATGGATCGAAACTACATTCTACTGCCGAATCTAGAATAAATCGGCTTGAAGCGCGTGCGGTGTCGCGCATTTTGAGGGCAATGTCTTCTCCTCTATTTATCAGTTTCCGCTCATTGCGGCTGGCGACGCTCTTATTGCTGAGTGTTGTTGCTGTATTCGGACAAGGCTTTACTGGCAAGATTCCAGATGCAAACGAGTCGCCATTAGAACGTGCGAAGCGCGCTCGACAGGAACTGATGCTGCGCATGCAGGAGGAGGTGGATGAGGTGAAGGCTAATGAACCGCTGGAAGCGAAGATCGCTCGACTGAAGCGTGAGCTGGCAGCCGCGGAAGCGGAACTGGCGGTGCGCGATACGGCGCCACCGACGCCTGTCGATGGCGAGATTGATTCGGGGGCGCTGGTGGTTATTTCATCCGATCACTCCGAGGGTTCGGGGTTTATCGCAGAGATGCGTGGCCGCACTTTTTTAATTTCCAACATTCATGTGCTAGGCGCTGCGCGTGGTGCATCGATTCAAACGTTGGACGGCGAGGTGATTACATTGCCTTCGCATGGCTACATCAGTCGGAAGCGTGATATTGCGATTGTTCCGATTGAGTGGGAGGGGGCGACGCTGCCGCTTTCGCAGTCCTTGAGCTTTGATGAGGTTGGCATTGGCCAAGCCGTTACGGTGATTGGGAATTCAGACGGCGAGCGTGTGGGGTCGCGCCTGAAGGGGAAGGTGACTGGCATCGGTCCCAATGAACTTCAAGTGTCCGCCAAGTTTGTTCCCGGTAATAGTGGTAGCCCGATTGTGCACGATGAGCTGGGTAAGGTCGTCGCGATTGCGTCACACCTGAAGGATTTTAGCGTGAAGTCGAAGTGGACGGAGGATTCCGAGCAGGCCGACATTCGTCGATTTGGCTACCGGCTGGATGGTGAGATCGAGTGGGGCCAGATCGCGTTGGATGATTTATATTCGCAGTCTGAATTGTATCATCGCTATGAAGATCGCACCAAGGTGATGGGGCATGTCAGCTATATGCTGCAGTATCAGGATAAGCTGATGACTGGTTACGGAAGCCATGATTCGCTGGGCTATTTATTTGAACATTTTGACCGTGATTTTCAGTGGCACCGTGGCACGAATTCTTCGCATAATCAGCGCTTGTTGAAGCGTTTTGTGACGAGCCTGTTGATGGAGATTCAAAGTGATCGTCAAAGCACTTCGGAAGCATTGAAGGTCGATTTCTATAAGCGCCGTTACTACTCGATTGATGATGCGCGCGATGACGCCACACGGGCATTGACGCGTTTTCGTGATTCACGATTGGGCTATTAGCAACCCTTCGGTTATCCGCTCTTCAGTTTGAGGAGTGTGATACCAATCAGCAGTGCTCCGATGCAGATCGCTTTGATGCGGACGTTTTTCTCGCCGTGCAGATAGATGCCGCCAAGGAATGTGATGACGACCGAGGTGCGGCGCACGGGGGAGATCACTGAAATGAGCGCATCATCCTGTGTGATGGCTGTGAAATAGAGAAAGTCTGCGATCAATAGGCAGCAACCGATCAATGGGATCGACCAGCGCCAATGAAACGTACCGCGTGGCCATGCGCCCTTGAGCCAGAGCAAATAAAACGGAGCCATCGCTGGCACGAGGTAGATCGAGAACCATGCCTGCACATCGGCGGGGCGTAGGCCGACCGTCTGGAGTAAATATTTGTCGTAGATCGCACTGCACGCGCCGATGACAGTCGCGACGATCATGTAGCCGACCCACTTATCGCGATGAAAGTGGATGCCTTCCTTTTTGCCTACAAATGAGAAGGCGTAAAAAGATGCCAACACGATTGCGATGCCGAGCCACTGCCAGTTATTTGGACTTTCGCCCATCAGGCAGGTTGCCAGTAGGATCGTCCAAAGCGGACTGGTGGCTCGAATCGGGCCGGCGATGGAGAGCGGCAGATGCTTGAGCGCGAAGTAGCCGAATATCCATGAGCCTGCAACGAGTGTGGATTTGAAAAACAAGAGCCCATGCGCGCGCAAGCCGATCGGTGTGATTAAGAAATCAGCGGCGGGATAGGATTCGGGCGACCAGTGCGACCAAATGACAAAGGGTAGCCAAACACAGGCACTCGTCACGATGCCGAAGAAGAGCACGGGAAAGACTGCGTTTTCGCGAAGCGCATGTTTTTTAGCTAGGTCGTAGAAACCAAGAAATAGCGCAGATAGAATGCTGAGGATGATCCAAGACATGTGTTATAAAGTGTGGCACGCTAGCAGGTCATCGCTGCATGGAAATAACCGATTGCTCCGCTGCGCATTCTATTAAAGCTAGCGAAATGACACCCAATCAGAAAATAGTGCTCGTTTTGGCAGCTTTGGTTTCCGTGTTCGTGGGATCCATCTTTTGGAATATGGATTGGGATGCGCGTGCGATTGATAAGCGCATGCACGAGCTAGCGGAATTGGTGGAGAAGTCTGGGGCTGAATCGACATTTGAGGGCTTGGGCCGCAGTCGTCGTGTTGCGAATCTGTTTACGGACTCGTGCGAGATCGAGTATTTGCCGCAGCGTTCGAGCCTGACGGGCGCTGATGCGATCAGTGGTGCATTTTTGAGTGTGCGTAATGCGATTGAGACGGCGTCTGTGCGCTTGAGTCGGCATACGATTACGGTGGATGCCGATGCGGAGCGGGCGGAATCTACGGTGCAGGCCAGCGCTAAAGTCGCGACCAGTGGTGGGGATGAGTGGCGCGATACCTTGCAATACCGTATTTTCTGGCAGAAGCAGGAGGGCGAATGGTTGATTCGCCAAATTTGGATCAAGGATGATCGATAGGGCGGTGTAAGTTTTTGTTGCGCTTTGGGCAGCAATTTCAAATATCTGGAGCTAACACTTCTTCTACTACCCATTATGAGCAAAAGTTTTTTAAGTTCCGAAGGCGGCATTGGCCGTTTTAAATTCATCCTGAGCCTGATCGTGCTGGTGGCGATGACTGCTGGTATTGCCTATGGCGCGGATTATTTCTTCACGCATCCAGACTATTTCATGCACGGCCATTTCGGCACCTTGGGGGTCTTCTTCGCGATTGTAGGGGCATTGATCTGTTCGATGATCGGGCTGATGCAGTTGCTGAAGCGCCTGCGCGATATGGGCAAGGGCGCATATTTAACACTCTGGATGTTGGTTCCAGGGGTGAACGTCCTCTTCTTGCTCTACGCTTGTGTGACACCTTCGAAGGCTGCGTAATTCGGATTTAATCCATCTTTTTGTAAAGGCCTCACTGCATCGGCAGTGAGGCTTTTTTTGCGTCCGCTAGCCTGGATTGTCGGCATGATGGTTTCCGTTATTAGTGGAAATGATTCTTTAACGCACCCCACGTTTTTTAAGCCTGCCCCGAAGCAACACTGGCGCTGAAACGGATCACTTGGCAAGTAGGTGCTTGCTATTGTTTGTTGACCCAGCGCTCGATCGTGAAGTCGGCGTTTTCTAGCATCGTCTCTGCTAGCTCGAACTGATCCTCGAATGCGGGGAAGCATGCGTCGCCCTCGACGTTGCGATGCACGCGCGTGAGGTAGAGTTCGCTGCAGCGAGGGAGCATCTGTTTGTAGATTTCGCCACCGCCAGCGATCCAGATGGTCTTGTCGGTGTCTAGGTGATCCAGCTCCTCAAGCTCCGTGAAATTATGCACGCCGGTAATGTCGCGTGGCGTGCGGCTGAGCACGAAGGTTTCGCGGCCCGGCAGCGGGCGGCCGATGGATTCGTAGGTCTTGCGACCCATGACCAAAATTTGCCCCATCGTGGTCTTTTTGAACCATTTAAAATCTTCTGGCAGGTGCCAGGGGATGTCGCCCTGATTGCCAATGATCCGGTTGTCCGCCATGGCGGCGATCGCTTTGAAAGTTTTCATTTGGGATGTGGTTTGTTCTTAATCTTAATCCTACTCGTAATCTTACTCACTTCTGTGTCTTCGCGATGTTACTCAGGCGATTAAGAGTAGGATTAAGATTATGAGTAAGAGGCACTTTCACTGTTTCACCTGCACTCTCACTAGTAGCCGAAGGCTAAACAGCAATCGGTGCCTTGATCGTTGGGTGCGGATCGTAGTTCACCAGCTCGAAGTCGTCGATGGTGAAACCGTCGATGGCCATCACGTCAGGGTTGAGCTTCATCTGCGGCAGTGGGCGCGTTTCGCGTGAAAGCTGCAACTTGGCTTGTTCGACGTGGTTGGCGTAGAGGTGCAGATCGCCGAAGGTATGCACGAATTCCTTCGCCTTGAGGCCGCAGACTTGCGCGATCATTTGAGTGAGTAGCGCATACGATGCGATATTAAACGGCACGCCGAGGAAGATGTCGGCGCTGCGTTGGTAGAGCTGGCAGCTGAGTTCGCCGTTGGCTACGTAGAATTGAAACAGTGCATGGCAGGGGGGCAGGGCCATGTGTTTGATCTCGCCTGGGTTCCATGCGCACACCATGTGGCGGCGGCTGTCGGGATTGTGCTTGAGGGAGTGGATGACTTCCTCGATTTGATTGGTGCTGCTACCGTCGCTGGCGCGCCAGTCTGTCCATTGCGCGCCATAGACGCGGCCGAGGTCGCCGTTCTCGTCCGCCCAGTCATCCCAGATGCGGACCTTGTTGTCCTTCAAATATTGGATGTTGGTGTCGCCCTTCAGGAACCAGAGCAGCTCATGGATGATGGAGCGCAGGTGTAGCTTCTTGGTGGTGAGCAGCGGGAAGTCCGGCTCCAGTGAGAAGCGGGCTTGTGCGCCGAAGATCGAGTAGGTGCCAGTGCCGGTGCGGTCGTCACGGTAAGTGCCGGTTTCGAGGACAGTGCGTAGGAGATCCAAATAATTTTTCATGTAGATAAAGTGACGCTAGAGTTTGCTGGTGAGGAAGCGCTGTCAATTAAGCTCTAAGCTAAATCGACTGCTAGCCGCGGATCACGATTTCACGGACATTTTTGCAGTTTGGCAGTGCTTGGATGGTTTTTAAGACTGCACGTTTGCGGAATTGAAGTTCCGATCGCAGGGTTTGATTCGTGACAGATACGATTAGGGTGCGACCGTCCTTGATGCGCACCGGGTTGCAGCGCCCCGCCAGATTCCCGAATACCTCGCCCCAATGCTCGACCAGTGTGCGCTCGGCGCTGGGTTGCTCCAGTTTGTATTTCTCTTTGATTAAAACGAGAATGTTGTCGAGCGCCACCGGCGGGCGCTTTGAAGAGAGCGTTGCCGTGCGCGGGAGCCCGCGAAAGTCAGCGATGATATCTTCGGTGTTTTTAGAGAAATTCATAAGTGTCAGCGCTGGAAAGCTACTCTCAATTCGGGGGGCTGTGCCATCTAAAATACCATGATTTGGGTGGATTAAAGAAAAACGCTCAAAATTTTTTTCATTTTTATTAAAATAATGCTTGCAGGGTGCTGAGATTTTTATCTTTGTCTGCGGCATCAACTTTTCTCCCGCAAGGGAGTTTGGGGTAACAGAAAAATCCTACTGCTTGCAGTAGGTATAAAGTAGACAATGGTTGGCGCACTTCTTAGGGGTAGGAGGTGCGCCATTTTTGTGTCTGGATTTGAGCTCTGGATTGTAATCTGAGTCTTTTTAGGGTGGTTCTCGTAGAAGTGCTCCTCGGATGGATTGCTTCGTTTCTTCGTTTTAGTGGCGTATCTGCAGTGGGTCGATTGCGTAGGTGCACTATCTTATCCAATGTATAAGTTTTTTCATATTTATTAAAATAAAGCTTGCGGGGTGCTGAGATTTCTATCTTTGTCTGGGGCATCAACTTTTCTCCCGCAAGGGAGTTTGGGGTAATACAAAATCCTACTGCTTGCAGTAGGTATAAAGTAGACAATGGTTGGCGCACTTCTTAGGGGTAGGAGGTGCGCCATTTTTTGTGGAAATTTACCTAGAAGCGGCATCTTGCCGCTTTTTTTGTGCGATACAAAGCGGCTGGAAGCCGCTTCTAGTGTTTTTACAGCCCCAGCTCCAACTGCTCGGGGCCGCTCTGTGTTTCGGCGAAGCGCACGCCGATGCCGAGCAACCGCACAGGCTCGCCGCTGCGGCCCCAGGCGTCACGTAGGAGGTCGAGGTAGGTGTCGAGCTCCGGTTGGCGGCTGGAGATTTCAGCCGTGGTGCGGCGAAAGTCGCTGAACTTTAATTTGACCACCACTTTGGCGATCTGGCGGTCGGCTGCGGTGTTGCGTAGCTCGTCCAGCATTTCGCTATGCTGGCGGCGTAGTGCTTGTTCGCAGTCTTCCAGGGTTTCGATGTTCTTGGCAAAGGTATGCTCGTTGCTCAGGCTTTTGCGGATGCGGTTGGCCTCGACGGGGCGTTCGTCGAGGCCGCGGCAGAGCCTATACAGTTCTAGCCCGAAGCTGCCGAATTCGCTGGCGAGTGCGGCTTGTTCAACATTTTGTAGTTGCCCGCAGGTCTCGACGCCTATCTCGGCGAGGCGAGCGGCGCTCTTGGGGCCGACGCCTGGGATGCGACGCACGGGCAGGTCTTGCATGAATTCGGCGACATGCGACGGCGAGACCACGCATTGGCCGTTCGGCTTATTCCAGTCGCTGGCGACTTTGGCGATCAGTTTGTTCGGGCCGATGCCTGCGGAGGCGGTGAGTCCGGTCTCGGTGAAGATTGCCGCGCGGATTTCTTCGGCGAGTTCTGCGCCGCGCCGTTTGTGGTGGCTGACATCGAGGTAGGCTTCGTCCAGTGAGAGCGGCTCAACCAGCTCAGTGTAACGGTGGAAGATGTCGCGGATTTGCTTGGAGGCCGCGCGGTAGAGTTCGAAGCGGACGGGTAAAATGACCAAGTGCGGGCAGAGCTGCTTTGCCTTAAAGACGGGCATCGCTGAGCGCACGCCGTATTCGCGAGCAGGATAGTTGCAGGTGGTGAGCACCCCGCGCCCAGACGCGCCACCGACTGCGATCGGGCGGCCATCGAACTCGGGGTGTTCGCGCATCTCGACGGCTGCATAGAAGCAGTCCATGTCGATGTGTATGATGCGGCGGGTCGCTTGCACTTGGCGGTTACTCGCTAATCGGTTGTGCCAGCACGAAGGGGCGCACGATCATGGCGTTGAAGTGTGTGTGGCTCTCTTTCCAGTGCTCGGCGTGTAGATCGCAGGGTTGCACGAGGTCGCCGGATTTGAGCCAGGCTTTGACTTGTGCCTGGTCGTCGTTGGCAAAGGCGAGCCCAGCGGTTTTTAGGTCGAGGCTCGGGTCGACGTAGATCATGGAGTTTGCTTCGAAGTGAGGCTTTAGGTAGCTCCAGTCCACGTTTCCCGAGTATTTTTCGAGTTTTTTGTCGTCGCTGGAATGGTCCTCGGCTGGGCTGAATTCGTCGTTGAGCATGGTCTTGTTGTGTGGAGGAAATCCGAACGCTCAACATTTAACGCTCAACGTCCAAGTTCAAACGCCATCCTTGTGCGTTGAGCGTTCATTCCATCAGTCTCGGTCTCCTCGGAAATGTCTCTAATTTGCTCCAACTGCGGTAATGGCTACGAATGAGCCGAAAGTTTGCATCGGCACAGAGCCGGAAGTCGCATGAATCTCAGCATTTTAGGCTTGCAGGTAAGGGGGGCAGACCTATTTTTCCGCGTTCCTCTCACGATGCGCCCGCGCATTGACGGGCATTCTGCCTTGAGAGGTCACATCAATAATAACCTCAACCACACTGCCGCTCCGGCGCGCAGTAACTTATATATAATATGAGCTTAATGGAAGAACTGCTGAAAAGCAGCACCGTAGACAACCTCGTAGAAGGTTCCATCATCAAGGGAACTATCATCGAAATCCGCCCCACTGAAGTCGTCGTCGACATCGGTGGTAAATCAGAAGGTATCGTGAACGCCAACGAATTCGTTGACATGAGCGAACTTCAAGTCGGATCCGAAATTGAAGTCTTTCTCGAAAAACTCGAAGATCGCGAAGGTAACCCTGTTATCTCGTTTGATAAAGCCGAGCAAAAGAAGAACTGGGAA
>CAJQOS010000002.1 GCA_905479975.1 uncultured Puniceicoccaceae bacterium
TACGCATTTTACCCTAAAATCGCGGCTGAGGCGTAGAATCGCGTCAGGAACAACGAGGTAATGTCAAAATGAACGGGGTGTATGTTTTTTCAAAAAACACCGCCGTCAGAAACGCCCCCTGGTGGGACAAGCTCTACGTAGGAACAATCCCGACAAACGACTCAGCTTCATACAGATGCGCAACACACACGGAACTCGTTAAATGCAGCCTGCGATACTGGTGCGCATCAAGATTTGTGAAAATACAGGTTCCGCAAATGGGAGCAGGATGCTCCCTCTACTCTCGATGAACAGCACGACGCATTTCTCACACCGCGTAAAACGCTACGCGCACGCGGCTTTGCTCGGCGCGGAGACACGGAGGCTTTTCCAACGCACAGCCCCCCCCCCCGTCTCACGACGGAGGCCACGCTTTCACAAAGTCGGATCTCCATAGCGCAGAACCCTAGCTTCGTGGCTCCGTGTGAAAATCTGCATTGCCATAGCCATTCCACACAGAGAAACAGCACGACACGACACTGAGCCTTATCAGGCTAAACTAAATGACCTTTAAACTTGAAATACTGCAACACGAATGCAGATTATCTAGTTTATGTTGAATCGAGAGCATTACAAAGCGCAACTCGTCGAAGCACTCCACCACAATCCTGTCGTGGCATTAATCGGAGCGCGTCAGATCGGAAAAACCACTCTCGCCCGCGAGCTGTTGAGCGAACATGCAGCGACCTATTTCGATTTGGAGGATCCAACTGTCGCCGCCTTAATGGAGAACCCAATGACTGCGCTCAGCAGCCTGAAAGGTCTGGTCGTGATCGACGAAGCGCAGCGAGCGCCGGAGATTTTCCCCACACTACGCGTGCTGGCCGACCGTAGCGGTGCAGACACGCGCTTCCTCATCCTCGGCAGCGCATCTCCGTCGCTCACACGCCAAGCCTCCGAGTCCTTGGCCGGACGCATCGCCATCATCGAGATGCATGGCCTATCAATCAAAGAGGCCAACACTGACTCGCCCGACAAGCTTTGGCTGCGCGGCGGCTTCCCCCGCGCCTTTCTGGCGGAGAGCGATCTCGCCAGCTTTCGTTGGCGGACTGACTTTATACGCACTTTCCTAGAACAAGACCTCTCCAACCTCGGCTTCGGCATGGCACCTGCCAAGATGCGTCGCTTCTGGACGATGCTGGCACACTACAACGGCCAAGTCTGGAATGCCAGCGAAGTGGCGGCATCCATGGGGATCGCCCCCAATTCATCGAAAAACTACCTCGATGCACTCGAACAAACCTTTATGGTGCGCCAACTCCTACCATGGCACGCCAACGTCAAAAAGCGCCTCGTCAAGACGCCCAAGCTCTACTTCCGCGACAGCGGCCTCTACCATGCCTTGCTGCATATCGAGAACCAACAGCAACTCTTCACCCACCCAAAGCTTGGATCCTCTTGGGAAGCCTTTGCTTTAGAGCAAGTATTGACCGCGCTACAGACTCGCGACGCCTATTTCTACGCCGCCCACAGCGGAATGGAACTCGATCTCTATTTACCGAACCGAGGCAACCTTGGCATTGAATTCAAGCGCCAAGACGCTCCGAAAATCACCCGCTCGATGCGCGAGGCAATCAAAGACCTAAGCCTAAAAGAACTCTGGATCATTTATCCCGGCAACCGCGAATACGAGTTGGAAAAAGGGATTTGGGCGAAGCCGTTAAGCACTATTTAAGAGCGATGAGATCTCCTTACACCAACACCACACGCAAAGGCGGCAAGCCCACCAAGCTCCAGAAGCTAGTTAAGCTGACGGTCTATTTGGGCGCTATCAGCATATCACTCGCCGCTATCGCGACCATCGTGTCCTTCATTCGCTCGGAGGATGATACCGCGACCAAAATCACACTCCCCCACGGCCCCCTCAGCGAGCTCACCCACATTGAAGCATTTACGCAGGCCTACCTGTCGGTGAACTGCAACGCGGCACTACTCGCAAACACGCAGACCATCCGCGTGACAGGGCACATGGTCAACGGCGACAATCGCCAAGCCTTTTCTCTGATCAAAAAGCGCCCCGACCGGATGCTATTCACCATCGACCGCGGCTCGCATGACATGACCTTCGGCGTGAGCGGCGGCACCGTTTGGCGGCGTATCCGCGCACCGCAACACGAGGATCTCTTCGCGCTGATCGAGGGGAAAGAAGCCGAGGCATGGTTGGGGCAGCGACGCTTCTTCGACCGGATCATCAGCGCCACTCAAGGCGAGGGCAGTCTCACCGCAATCGAGATCGCAGACTGGAAAAGTGCCGACTGCCTGAAGATCAGGACACTGGACACCGAAGGTGCAGCCGTCGATATACTGGTCGATCCACAAACGATGTATCCCATCGCTGAATTAGAGACAATGACGGACGGAACCCTCAAGCAGACCGTGTTTAGTGATTACCGCGATGTCGGTGGCATGCCGCTCCCCTTTAAAATGGAATCCTCCCAAAACGGCGAAGCGAAAAGCCGCATTATTTTGGACGCAGCCGCACTCAATACCGGCGTGCTCTCGAAACTCTTTGATGTGCCAGAGTCGCTGCTAGACAACGAATGAGGCCCAGACAAGCCCCTCACAAACGCTTCAACTGATACCACAAGACGCCACCTACTACGCTCTTCGAGCGACGCAAGACGCAACGGGCAATCCGAAGATCGCACATCCCAGCATTAGAAATTCTTATCGATGGTCCTGTTTAGAATAATTCCAATTAGACTTGCCATCGGCACTTTTCCGACTTTCTTGCTACTCAGTCTCATTACTATTGCGATTTAGAATCATTATCAATAATGAGACCACACTTTCGACGATCTACCCACTATACATGCAACTTTCACCACAATATAAAGAGCTTCTCGACGATGCTCTGGAGCGCAGCGGCCAGCGCTCGACCAAGCAGCGCGAGCATGTCTTCGCCCTACTGCTGGAGAAGCGTGATCACCCGACCGCAGACGAAGTCTATGCCCGCGCCCGCGCAGGCATGCCCTCGATCTCGCTGGCCACGGTGTATAACTGCCTCGAAACGCTCACCGAAACCAGCCTCATCCGGCAGGTCAACTTCGAACGCGAGCCGACCCGCTACTGCCCAAATCTGACGCAACACGCCCACTTCTATTGCCGTGAAAGCGGTGAGATCATCGATGTCGAACTATCCGACCAACTCGTCGGACAGCTCATGGCCGCACTTCCCGAAGGATTCTCTGCCGAGCATATCGACATCGCCTACGACGGTAGCTGTGGCAAGTGCCACGACGAATTGAAAAGCTGACGAAAGTCTGCCGCAGATGGCGAAGCAAATACTGAAAATCAGAAACACTGAAACTTTTAACCAACCACTTAAACTCGAAAATTAAAACACCATGAACACGCTCGAAATCAAAAATCTTAATGTCTCCATCGATGGTCAAGCCATCCTCAAAGACTTCAACCTCACCATCCCGAAGGGCGAAGTGCACGCACTCATGGGTCCCAACGGCACCGGTAAAAGCACGCTAGCAAAGGTCATGGCCGGCCACGAAGACTACACTGTCGAAGGCGGCGAAATCCTCCTCGACGGCGTCAACATTCTCGGCGAAGCACCCGACGAAATCGCAAAAGCAGGCCTGTTCCTCGCATTCCAATACCCACTCGAAATTCCTGGCGTCAGCATCGCCAACTTCATCCGCGCCGCTCGCCAAGCACGTCTCCCCGAAGGCGAAGACATCAACGCTGTTGAGTATTACAAAGAGCTCTACGCCAAGATGGATGCGCTCAAAATGGATCGTAAGTTCACTGCACGTTCCCTCAACGAAGGTTTCTCAGGCGGCGAAAAGAAGCGCTGCGAAATCCTGCAAATGTCGATGCTCGATCCGAAGTATTGCGTAATGGATGAGACCGACTCTGGCCTCGATATCGATGCCCTCAAGGTCGTGTCCGAAGGTGTCAACCTGATGCGCGCCGAAGACCGCTCCTTCCTCGTGATCACTCACTACCAACGCCTGCTCGACTACATCGTGCCAGACGTCGTGCACGTCATGTATGACGGCCGTATCGTCCACAGCGGCGACGCCGAACTTGCCAAAGAGCTCGAATCCAAGGGCTACGACTGGGTCAAAGAAGCATTCGTCACTGCAACTGCGTAATCGCGAGCCCTTCGCCATTACCAATTAGCTATTAACCATTAATTTATATGTCTGATACAGATACAGAAATTCAAGACGAAGCCATCAACGTCGATACCGAGAAAGGGAACTTCAAGTATCCTGAAAACTACGAGTTCGATGCGGGCGTAGGCCTCACCGAGGACACCGTCAAATACATCTCCAACGTCAAAGACGAAGATCAATGGATCCTCGACTTCCGCCTCAAAGCACTCGAAATCTTCAAGAAGAAGCCGATGCCAACCAAGTGGGCAGACAAGGACCTCGAGAACATCCACTTTGACGAAATTCGCTACTATCTGTCCAAAGGTCAGCAGCCTGCTCGCACATGGGACGAAGTGCCCGACGACGTGAAGGAAACCTTCGAGCGCCTCGGCATCCCCGAGCAAGAGCGTAAGTTCCTTGCTGGTGTCGAAGCACAGTTCGACTCCGAGGCGTCCTACTCCCGCATGAAGGAAGACCTTGAAAAAGAAGGTGTCATCTTCGTCGGTTCGACTGAAGGCCTCATGAAATATCCGGAAATTTTCAAGCCCTACTTCGGTAAGGTCATCCCGACTTCGGACAACAAATTCTCTGCTCTGAACAGCGCGACCTTCTCCGGCGGTAGTTTCATCTACGTGCCGAAGGGTGTGAAGCTCAAGCAGCCGCTCCAAGCTTACTTCCGTATCAACGCGGAAAACTTCGGCCAATTCGAGCGCACGCTCATCATCGCCGACGAAGGCGCTGAGATCACATACATGGAGGGCTGCACCGCGCCGAAGTTTGAAACCACGACACTGCACAGCGCCGTGGTGGAGCTGGTCGCCCTCAAGGGTGCCAAGATTCAATACATCACCGTGCAGAACTGGTCTTCCAACGTCTTCAACCTCGTCACCAAGCGTGGCATGGCCGACGAAGGTGCCGAAGTGAAATGGATCGATTGCAACATCGGCTCACGCCTCACAATGAAGTATCCGGGCGTCGTCCTAAAGGGCAAAGGCGCCCGTGGCGAAGTGCTCTCCATCGCACTTGCCAACGACGGCCAACACCAAGACACCGGCGCAAAAATGATGCACCTCGCGGACAACACCACGAGTAACATCATCTCCAAGTCGATCTCGATCGGCAAAGGACGCTCCACTTACCGCGGTCAGGTGCACATGCCAAAGCACCTCAAGAATTGTAAGAACAATACCGAGTGTGACGCATTGCTGATCAATACCAACAGCCGCACCGACACGTATCCTGCGATCACCACGCGTGGCGAGAACAACACCGTGCAGCACGAAGCCAGCGTCTCCAAAGTCAGCGCCGAGCAGATCTTCTACATGATGCAACGCGGCCTCAACGAAGGCGAAGCCATGAGCCTCGCAGTCAATGGATTCGTCAATGAACTGATGAAAGCCTTCCCGATGGAATACTCCGTCGAGCTCAAGCGCCTCATCGATATGGAAATGGAAGGCAGCGTCGGGTAAACCGACGAACGTCCAACATTGAACGCTCAACTTTGAACATCAAATGAATACCACTTTGGAACAACCAACAGATACCATTTCTGCCAACGAACCTGCATGGCTCACCACCCTTCGCAACGAAGGCAAGGCCCAGTTCGACATCCTTCCGGCTCCCACCGCGCGCGACGAACGCTGGCGCTTTGCCTCAGTCGGCAAGCTCAGCATCGACGGCTTTGCTCCGGCGGCTGCTCCTAGCGCTGACAAGCTCGCAGCGTTCGTCAAACGCTCAAACCTGGTCAGCGACCGCGCCGGGCAACTCGTCTATGCAGACGATGCGCAGGCACAGTTCGAAGGCATTAGCGAAGAACTCGCAGCAAAGGGCGTCATCTACCTGCCCGTGCTCGACGCCGTCGCACAGCACCCGGAATTGATGGAGAAATATTTCCTCAAGGAATCCACAGAGTTGGGTTCAGAGAAATACTTCGGCCTGCACGCGCAACTGGTCAAAGCAGGTTCGATCCTGTTCGTCCCCAAGGGCGTCGAGATCGAGAAGCCGTTTGTCAATTACTACTGGACCAGCGGTGAAAAGGCTGCCGTGTTCCCGCACACATTGATCATCGCCGAGGCAAATGCCAAAGCATCCGTGGTGGATATCTTCTTCTCTGAGACAGAAGAGAACGAAGCAATGAACATCTCGGTCTCCAACATCCATGCAGCCAGCGGCGCGAATATCTTCCGCAAAGTCGTGCAGGACTGGAACGAGAAGACCGTCTCCTTCCAGCTCGACACCACCGTTGCCGACCGCGACACACGCGTGAAAAACCTTGCCGTCAACATCGGCGCTCAGCGTGCTCGCTTTGAGAATCAAACACGCATCGATGGCCCCGGCGCAGACGTGAAGATGTATTCACTCACCGTCGCCGAAGAGTCTCAAGAGTTTGACCAACGCACCTTCCAGACGCACAACGCCGGCAACGCCGTGTCCGACCTGCTCTACAAGAATGCACTGCTCGACAATGCACGCACCATCTTCTCCGGCTTGATCAAGGTCGCAGAAAATGCGCAGCAAACCGACGCGTATCAAACCAACCGCAACTTGCTCCTCGACCCAACCGCCGAGGCCAACGCACTTCCCGGCCTAGAGATCCTAGCCAACGATGTGAAGTGCTCGCACGGTGCGACCACAGGTAACGTCGATTCGGAAGAGCTCTTCTACATGATGCAGCGCGGTATCGCCAAACGCGACGCCATGAAGCTCATGGTCTTCGGCTTCTTCGAAGAAGTCATCGAGAAGGTCGACAGCGACGAGCTCGCCGACAACCTCCGCGAACTCATCCGCAACAAATTCGAATCTAAAATTCACTAAAATGAGTTAGCCGGTTTTCAGTTAGCCAGTTTTCGGTTATCTCCTAATTCGTAATTCGTAATTCCTAATTCTCAAAATGGACGATCAAGTAACACTCACTCGCGAAGTTGAAGTCACACTCATCCCGCAAGGCACACCGATGTCCTTGCCCGAGGGCGAGACAGTCACCATCACGCACCGCCTCGGCGGCAACTTCACCGTCATGACGCACAACGGCATGTTCCGCATCACAGGCGCCAATGCCGATGCCCTCGGCGAAGAAGTGGCGCAAGCGGCTCCAGACGCTGCCACCGAAGCGCATGAAGGCCCGCTCGGCCAAGCACCTCTATGGGAAGCCCTCAAGTCCGTGTTCGACCCCGAGATCCCGGTCAACATCGTCGATCTCGGCCTGGTTTACTCGCTGGAGATACACGAGCGCGAAGAAGGCGGCAATAAGATCACCATGGACATGACGCTCACCGCCCCCGGTTGCGGCATGGGGCCAGCGATTGCGGAAGATGCCAAAATGCGCCTCGAGACGGTCGCAGGCGTCAACGAAGCCGAAGTCGAGATCGTCTGGGATCCACCTTGGAACCAAGATATGATCACCGAAGAAGGCAAAATGGTGCTCGGATTGATCTAGACAAGAATTAGTCGAACTTTCAAAAAGCGGAACGTGCAAGCGTTCCGTTTTTTTGTAGAATCTCGCCGCTTCGCTCTGCCTGACCTGAGCTTGCCCGTGGTGAGCTTTGTCGAACTGTCGAAGGTGCCGACGCGTTTCCTCTGAACAGATGTTGAACCGTCAATGGACGGTTATAAACGTTAATATGATCTCAGAGAGCACATGAAACAGCAGCACTTTCGACAAGCTCAGGTCAGGCGAGCGCCGTTACTACAACACTAGGATTTGTAAGCCAGGAGAAACCTCACGGGCAACAGCCCTGCAACCGCCCGCTATTCATCCTCAAATCTCAAAAACGTCACGGAATCGTAACCCATTGACAGTCAGATAGAGATATTTAAAATATAAAATTCAACTATTGCTAACGTACAATATTTCTTCATGTTTGTTTAAAAATATAAAATTCAAACGATAACTCACCTATAAAAGCAAAAATAACTATGAAAATCAAAGAAACACTGTTTGTTATATGCGCATGCATTGGAACCTCCAGCGCATCTTATGGACAGCTTATTATAACTAGCTTTGTCGATTCGGATCAGACTGGTACACCCAGAGTTTTTGAATTTTTTGTAACTCAAACGTTTTCAAGTGGTGATCTATCGAATTGGTCACTTCGTAAATCTACAGATAATTTTGCGAGTAACGACGAGTCGGCAGCGACAACTCCCTTCGATACCATGTTTGGTACAGTAGGAGACTTCATCTACCTCGAGGGTGACGTTGGTGATCTCAACACTATGACTGGTGGTTCGATCACAACCGCGTTTGCTTCGGCGAGCGGAATTGCGAATGCTCCTAGCGACCGCCACTTTATTTTGCGCGACGGCACGGGCACGACGGTGGATGCCGTGGACAGGGTAAATGGAGCTGGGTTAGACTTCGGAATATACAGAACCTCGGATAGTTCCGGACCAGACGGATCTACTTTTGTGTCAGGGAACTGGACATCATTTGATACAGATGGCTTAGAAGGCTCAGCTATTGTCTCATTAGTCAACTCGAACTTTGGCTCTTACGCTGTCCCCGAGCCCAACACCTACGCACTACTATCAGGTATTTGCGCACTCGGCTTTGTAATGCTTCGTCGCCGTAATCAGTAGTCGTAGCGAGCACATACTTTTAAGCAACAGGCCGTCGAAATTCCCGATGGCCTTTTTCATGTCGTGATACAAAGGAGCCCCCCCCCCTCAGAGCCATATCCTTCTACATAAGTCGGAGGGGCGTGAAGTTCGCACGAATCAGCTCCTTCCCTTACCAAGGGAAGGTGGTCGCGAAGCGAGACGGAAGGGTTCTCCGCAGAGCCTGAGCGATATTTGCCTACTTGATACAAATGATCGCGAAAACCCCTCCGTCTCGGCCCTTCGACAGGCTCAGGGTGGTGAGCTTGTTTTCGAATCCTGAGCCTGCCGAAGGGTCGAACCACAGACCGAGACACCTCCCCTTCGCAGCATATCCTTATACATATCTTTAGATCGTCAAATCCGCGTAACCCTGATCAATTAAAGGCATTCTTAATGCGATTCTCCAATTCAGAGGATCGGCCGCTTCTTCCCCTGTAGCAGGAAAACGCTCAGGCACAGACCCAGCAAAGCTGAGCTCAATGCCATTGCATATTAATTGTAGCACCAAAGGTGCGGCCGATGTCAGCCTAGGGCAAGGCCCTAGGGTTTGAATGAACCATCCAGCCAAAGCCCTGAAAGGGCGACCTAATCGAGCAAGTGCTTGGCCCATCGAATAAAACGCCCTTTCAGGACTCGCTGTGTTTTGGGGATTGAATTCCCGGGGCCTTGCCCCGGGCTGACATAGATTGCCCCGTTGGGGCGAGAGTCATGCGAATACGCACCACAGACTTATGTATAAGGATATGCTTCGCAGGGGAGGAGTTTTAAGAAGAGCATCAATAACGCCAACTTGACGAGACCAAGACATGTATAAGGATATGCTTCGCAGGGGAGGAACTTTTAGCAGTACATTAATGACGTTAATTTGAAGATACAAACTTATGTAGAAGGATATGCTCAGAGCAGCGTATGGATATCGACCACCACCATACCAGCATTCTTCGCCGCTTCGACCCCCAGCTTGGTATCCTCAAAAGCATGGCAGCGCTCCGGAGCCACGCCGATCAGCTCGGCAGCGCGTAAATACGTATCGGGCGCAGGCTTTGAGTGGCTGACACACTCCGCACCAACCACGGCGTCAAACCAGTCGCGAATCCCCAGCGCCTTCAAGATCTTCTCTGCCACCCACTTCGGACTGCCCGTCGCAATCGCCATCGGGATGTGTTCACGATGAAATTCCGCAATCGCTTTAACCGGCACCACGGGTTGCACATCAACTAGTAGCTCCAGAAATAAATCTTCCTTCGCATCTGCAATCGCCACTGCATCAACCTGCTTACCCTGCTCTTTTGCCAGCAATTCGATAATCTCCGATGCAGGCACGCCTCCGAGCGCATAGAAACGCTCCTCCGAAAGCACCAGCCCATGTTCCGCCATCGAGCGCGACCATGCCTCGAAGTGCGTCGGCATCGTATCGGCAAGCGTGCCATCCATATCAAAGATCAGGCCATCGTAATCGTGGTGCAAATTTTCCATATCGCCCACTAGAAAGCGCTCAAGCTCCGTGGCAAGGGAAACCAATCCGGACGGTGCACTCAAGAAGGCTCGCCACTGCCGAATTTTCCGCTTTCTGTTTTGAGACTCTCCTTTCTTCACTATGCTACGCTCTCTACGAAACGCATTCATCACAGGCATCGTCGTCATTCTGCCACTCGGCGTGACGATGATCGTCATCCGAGTCCTTCTCGATACGATCGGCACGCCTACCAGTAAATATTTCTTCTGGTTCCTCGACCCCGAACTGCGAGACATGCCCATCGTTCAGCTCGGGCTAGAGTTACTTTCAGTGCTGGTCGTCCTACTACTGATCACCCTGCTCGGCTATAGCTCACGCATCTTCATCGGCCGCTTCATCCTCAATAGCATGGAGCGACTGCTCGACCGCGTGCCCTTCATCAGCACGGTCTATCGCTCGGTTAAACAAATCGTCCAAACCTTCAGCCAACAAAAGAAGGCCGTCTTCCAAGAAGTCGTCCTCATCGAATATCCCCGTAAACATTGCTACGTGCTCGGTTTTCTGACCAGCACCGCAAAAGGCGAGACGCAAGACGTCACCGGCGAGCACATCGTCAACGTCTTCGTGCCCACCACCCCGAACCCGACCAGCGGCTTCCTGCTCATGCTTCCCGAGGACGACATCAAACGCCTCAACATGAGCATCGCCGACGGCATGAAGCTCATCATCTCCGGCGGCGCAGTCGTCCCCAACGGTGAAAGCGGCGAGGCCGTCATCATCAACAATCCGGCCGAAGCCAGCGCCACTGCATGAGCAAACCCGCCGTAACCGAGCGCGCCCTCGTGCTGCGCATCGCACCCAACGGAGAGTCTTTTCTCAAAATCGACATCCTCACTCCGGAGAGCGGTACCTTTCTCTGCCTCAAGCGCATTTCAAAGGCAAAGCTTCAAACCGCAGCACCCGATCTCTTCGATACGGCCGACATACACTTGGAAACCTCCAAGCAAGGCACCGCCCGCTTCGTCAACGACTACCGACTCGTTCACCGCCGCAGCAGCATCGGCCAGTCCTACCGCAAGCTGCAACACGCCTCCGACTTTTGCGCACTCATCGCGCACAACGGCCCACACATGGCCGACCCCGCCGCGCTCTACCACATCACCGAGCGCACACTCAACGCCTTCGCCGAGCGCGACGTGCCAAGCATCGTGTTCCTCAAGGCAATCTACATACTCCTCAAAGACGAAGGTTACCCCGTGCGCGAATCCTGGTGGCCGCAGCTTCCCGACCAACTACGCGAAGCCGGCAAACAACTGATCAACCAGCCGACCCCCGACAGCGTAGAACCAGAACGACTCGAAGCGTGCTCCCAGATTAGCCGCCACCTCTGCCACTGGCTACGCCGCGAGACCGACCTCATGCTGCCAAGCAGCCTCAACATCTAACACCTCAAAGCCGCCATGCACCCACCACTACGATTTCTATTTAACACGTCCTGCCTGATCATCTCGCTGATACCCAGTGGCTCATTAACGGCGGCACAAAACTCCGAACAGCGCATTCTATTTATCGGCAACAGCTACACCGCAGGCGTCAGCGCAGCGCTCCAACAAACGCTGAGCGGCCCCGATCACCCGGCCACGGAATTACAATTCATCACCAAGGGCGGAGCGACTCTCGAAAAGCACCTAAACTATCCGGCAACGACCCAGGCGATCAAAGACGGGCAATGGACTTACGTCGTGCTACAGGAGCAAAGCCAAACACCCGCCCTCGGCGGCCATTATACACAATCCTTTCATCAATCGGTCGATCAGCTCTCACGAATCATCAAAGACGCAGGCGCCACTCCAGTGCTCTATGCCACGTGGGGACGACGCGACGGCGACTCTAAAAACAAAGCCATCTTTCCTGATTTCGAGACGATGAACGCAAAACTGACGACGGCCTACCAGCAAGCCGCAGCAAGAAACGGAGCCCTGATCGCGCCCGTCGGCCAAGCATGGGCAGCCGTCAAGAAACAGGACCAAGCACTGTGGCACACACTGTACCGAAAAGACGGTTCGCACCCCTCCGCCAACGGCGCGTATCTGACAGCGTGCGTCTTTTCGCAGCGACTCTTTCCACAGGCCGCCACCGAAAAGATCACCGCGCCAGGCACGCTCAAAGCAAACGAGCAGGCAACCATCCGTCAGGCTGCCCGCGCCACCGCACTGAATCTGAATCAATAAAAGGTTGGAAAACCACAATCAAAGGCATAACGATTAAGAGATGAAACACTGGCATTACGCAGAATCCGACCAACAAAAAGGCCCCATCTCCGAAGCTGAGCTCATTCAGCTACTAGAATCAGGGCAGCTCCCGAAAAGCTCTCTCGTCTGGACAGAAGGCCAAGCGGACTGGCAACCCGCATCAGAAATCGACGGACTCATCCCAAAGGCCAGTGCACCGACACACAGCACACGCCTAGCTCCCAGAACAAAAATCCGAGAATCAAGCGACCACTTCATTCCCAATGGAGAGCAACTCCGCCCATGGATACGCAATTGGGCACGAGGAATTGATTTTATATTATTCAGCGTCGTTGCGGGATTCGTCATCGGCATCTTATATGCGCCCGCACTCTATCAAATCCCCGACATGATATTCAGCATCATACTGTTGGTCGCTTATCTTTTCGTAGAACCGATGATGCTCATGAGTTGGGGCACGACACCAGGGAAATTTCTACTGAGTGTTCACCTACGAAATGAAGACGGTAGCAAACTGTCCTACAGCGAAGGCCTAAAACGCAGCTTCAAAGTCCTCACACTCGGGCAAGGCTTGGGTATCCCTCTCATTTCACTCGTCACCCATATCCTCGCCTACAACCGTTTAACCAACCAAGGAATCACAACATGGGATGAATCGGGAAATCACACGGTCGCACACCGAGAGGTCAGTGTCTGGCGAGCGTTCGTCATCATCGGAATTTTCATCGGATTCATCGCACTCACGGTTTGGGATACGCAAAGCAGCCTACAAGGCTACTAAGCCTCTCGACAAACGACTACTTCCCGCCCGCGTTGTAGCGCTCGATCCACGCTGCGCTCCACTCCGCGTAATCGTCCGCCTCGATGTGAGCGCGTGCTTGCTCCATCAGATCCAAGAAGAAATGCGTGTTGTGAATCGAGAGCAACGTGTGCGCCAGCAGCTCCTTCGCCATGACGAGGTGGCGCAGATACGCGCGGCTGAAGTGCTTACAGGTGTAGTTATCCGCCTCCATGATCGGCTTCGGATCGTGCTTAAAACGCTCATTCTTAAGGTTCAACACACCGTCCGGCGTAAACACCGAGGCATGGCGCGCGAGCCGCGTCGGCATCACACAATCGAACATGTCCATGCCGAGGCCGACCATCTTCAGGAGCTGCGGCGGTGTGCCAACTCCCATCACATAGCGTGGTTTCTCCTTGGGCATGACCGGTGCAGTCGCTGCCACCTGACGGATCATTTCTTCTTCAGGCTCACCGACGCTCACGCCGCCGATGGCATAGCCCGGAAAATCTAGTTTCGCCAATTCGCGCCCGCAATGCTGACGCAGGTCATCGTAAATCGAGCCCTGAATGATTCCAAACACATGATGCCCGGACTCAAGAAATCCGTCTTCCGTCGCATGCTCTAAAAACTCACCGGCCCAACGAATGGTGCGAGCCACTGCCGCTTCGCAGTCCTCCCGATCACACGGATACGGCGGGCACTCATCGAGCACCATCGCAATGTCCGTATCGAGATCCCGCTGAATTTCATAGCAGTTCTTCGGCCCGAGGAACAACTTACGCCCGTCCAAATGCGAGCGAAACTCGATGCCCTTCTCAGTGATCTTGCGCAGCTTGGAGAGACTAAACACCTGAAAGCCGCCGCTATCGGTCAAGATCGGCCCCTTCCAATTCATGAACTTGTGCAGACCGCCCATCTCCTTCACCAGATCCGAACCAGGTCGGATATTTAGATGATAGGTATTGCCCAAGATGATCTGCGAGCCGACCTCTTCGATCTGCGCAGGCGTCATCCCTTTGACAGTGGCTTGAGTGCCAACTGGCATAAAAATCGGAGTCTGAATATCGCCATGACGTGTTTTAAGGACACCACGACGGGCCGAGCCGGATTCTTTGAGCAATGTGAACATGTCGTCGAACGTTGAACATCGAACGTCGAACGTCCAACATCGAATTATTGATTTTTGCAGGTAAATCCCCCTCTGAGGTATTCGAAGTTCGGCGTTGAATGTTCAACGTTCGGCGTTCTTAGTGATCCCCCTTATGAGTCTCGACATTCCAAGCATCCAAGAAATTGACGGCAGCGGCCTGCGCTTTGCCGTGATTGCCTCGCGCTATAATGAAGCGCTGGTCGACTCGCTCGTGCACCATGCCACAGCCACATTGACCGCTGCAGGTGCCGACGCACCGGTTCTCGAGCGCGTCCCCGGTGCCGCCGAACTCCCCTTTGCCGCCTCGACGCTGGCACACCACTCTGAATTCGACGCGATCATCGTGATCGGCGTCGTCATCGCAGGTGATACCAATCACCACGAAATCATCGGCGATAGCACCGCCACCGCTTTACTAAACATCAGCATCGATCAAAAGGTGCCCATCATGAACGGCATCCTCGTCGTCAATAACCTCGCACAAGCCGAGGCACGCGCCGGAGACACCATCAACCGTGGCAAAGAATTTGCTCAAGCAGCCCTCGAAATGGCTCAATTTACAAAAAAATGGAAGACAACGAACCAGTAACCCGCCGCTCACAACGCCGTGAAAACCGCATGAGCACCGTGCAGTTCCTCTACCAATGGGAGTCGAACAAGCCGGAAGTCCTCGCGGACGACATCTGCCAGTTTTTTGAAAACCAGGAAGAAGACCGCGCCTACTACGCATTTGCCGAAGAGCTCTCTCTCGGAACCATCGAGAATATTGAAGCAATCGACAAGCACATCGTCGAGCATGCCAATAACTGGACATTCGACCGCATCGCGAAGGTCGATCTTGCGATCCTGCGTCTCGCCATTTACGAGCTGCTCTACCGCACCGACATTCCGCCGATCGTCAGCATTAATGAAGCGATCGACTTGACTAAGGTCTTTTCAAATCCCGATTCCAAGCGTTTCGTCAACGGCATTTTGGATAAGATGAAGAGCAAGATCACACGACCACTGCGTCAAGCAGCAGACTAAGGAAGCGACCGATGCGTAGTCTCTTTAAAAAATTCAAAGAGGGGCTCAAGCGCCAGACCCCCACTTTCCACAAGGCCTTTGATAACGTCTTCTCCGGCGCAAAGCTCGACCAAGACGCGCTCGATCAACTCGAAGAAGCCCTCTACACCGCCGACTTTGGCGTGGAAACCGTAGAGGAAATCATCGAAGAGATCCAAGCTGCGTATAAGGCCGACAAAGAAATCCGCGGCCACGACGCAGCCAAGATCGGCGCGACCGTGCTCACCCGTGTGCTCGAAGGCTCCGAAGGTCGCGTCACCATCGGCCAACATAAGCCCGAGGTCATTTGCCTGATCGGCGTCAACGGCTCCGGCAAGACCACCACCACCGCCAAGCTCGGCCACCTGTATCAAAACGACGGATACAGCCTGCTGATTGGCGCGTGCGATACCTTCCGCGCAGCGGCCAACGAACAAATCAAACACTGGGCCGAAAAGCTGAAGATCGACATCGTCGCCAGCCACCACGGTGCAGACTCCGCAGCCGTCGCCTTTGATGCGTATGAAGCCGCCAAGAATCGCGGACGCGATATCGTGCTACTCGACACCGCAGGCCGCCTCCACACCAAGAGCAACCTGATGAAAGAGCTCGAGAAGCTGAAGCGCGTCGTGCAAAAGCAAGATCCCGCCGCGCCCCACCACAGTTGGTTGGTCGTCGATGGCAGCCTCGGCTCCAACTCGATTGAGCAAGCACGCGTCTTCAACGAAAGCTTCCCACTCACCGGGCTGATCATCACCAAGCTCGACGGCACCAGCCGCGGCGGCGCACTCGTCGGCATTTACCGCGAACTCAAGCTACCGATCTACTTCGTCGGCCTCGGCGAACAACCGGACGACCTGCAGCCCTTCTCAGCGAAAAACTACGCCAACGCCATCTTTGGAATTAGTGACTGAGTTGTTTGTTGATGGTTGCTGGTTGCTCGCTAACTGAAGCAACGAACAACTGACAACAATCAGCATCCAACAAACAACGAACAATGCCACAACCACTCACCGTCGAACTCGCCGAACGGGCGTATCCCATTCATTTCAGTGACAGCCTGGCTGCACTGAAAAACGACGTCGCTGCTCTGCGCGCCGCTGGCCGCACGGTTCGTGTGTTGAGCGATGCCAAAGTGCTAGCGGCTCAGCCCGAGGTGCTGGCACAAGCAGGTTTCCAAGAAGACGAAATCCTCAAACTCCCTGCTGGCGAGCAAACCAAATCGGTCGAGTTCCTGAGCCAATCACTCAGTTTTCTAGCCGCGCAATCCATGAACCGCGACTGCGCGCTGTTCGCCTTCGGCGGTGGCGTGATTGGCGACCTCACCGGCTACGTCGCAGCCAGCTATTTGCGCGGCATCGATTTTTATCAAATCCCGACCACCCTACTTTCGATGGTCGATAGCTCGGTTGGCGGTAAGACCGGGATCAACTTGCCCGAAGGCAAAAACCTCGTCGGCGCATTCTGGCAGCCCAAGGCAGTCTATATCGAAACCACATTGCTCGAAACGCTGCCAGCACGTGAATTCGCGGCAGGCATGGCCGAAGTCATCAAATACGGCATGCTCTACGACTTCGACTTTTTCAAAGAGCTGGAGGAGGTCAATACGCTCACAGCAACTTCGCCCGAGCTCGCGGGCATCGTTCGCCGTTGCTGCGCGATCAAAGCAGAGATCGTTGCCGACGACGAAAAGGAAACCGCCGCAACTGGTGGCCGCGCGCTGCTGAACCTCGGACACACCTTTGCCCATGCGGTTGAAAACGTCGCTGGCTATGGTCAATATTTACACGGGGAAGCCGTGGCAATCGGCCTAAATTTGGCCACACAACTTTCCGTGCAACTCGGTCAGATCGACGCAAGCGACATCGCCCGCGCCAATGCGCTGATCGAGCGTTGCGCCCTGCCGACTGGCCTCAAGGCACCACTACCGATCACCGACCTGATGGCAGCCATGCAAAAAGACAAGAAGAACCGCGGCGGCAAGCTGCGCTTCGTCAGCATGGACGCACTCGGCAAAGCAGTGACCACGGACGGCGTCGACGCTGCGATGGTCGAAGCGCTTTGGAAGACAGTCGGCGCGGAATAATCCGATGCAACCGGCGACCATCCCACCGGCCAGCCCTACCGCCGCATCCGCAGCAGTCGCCCCACCCCGAAACCAGCCACCGCTGAGATCGCGATTACCAAAAATAATGGCAACTGTACCTGCACGGCCACAAAGCTAAGCGTGACTTCCCTGCTGTTCTGGAAAACCAGAACGATCAACAGTGTCAGTAAAACAGAGCCGAGAATGAGACGAGTGTTTCGCTTGGTCAGTTTCATTCTTGAATATAAATTGCAATGAAGTGATTCGTGCCAGAGCTCCAGATATAGAGACGATTCGCACCGACCTGTAATTGCGCTTCGAGTTCCTCTAAGGTAGACACGGCTTCGCCGTTTACTTCGACAATCACCATTCCGCGAGCCATCAGCTCAGAGTAAGGCGACTCAGGCAAGACATCCCCAACGCCGACGCCATCGACGTCATCCGGCAATGACCAGCCTTTACGCAAACGGCCGTCAATCGACAGTAATTGCACGCCTTCGAGTATATTTTGCTCTGCTTCCGCACTCGCAACGGAGCCCGTCAAGCTGCCTAACACGACAGGCAACGTCAGCGTTTCGCCCTGACGAATCAGTGTGACATTCACTTTGCGCCCGGGACGCATCTGAGAGACGATCAGTCGAAGCTGCGGAGCCGATTTTATGTCAACATCATCGATTTTCATAATAATATCGCCATGGCGAATGCCCCCCTGCTCTGCCGGCGAATCCACGATTACTTGATTCACCAACGCGCCACGAGTGGTGCTCAACTCAAAGGCATCAGCTAGATCTGGAGTCAAATTGACGGGTATCAAGCCAAGTAATCCACGCGGCACTTCGCCAGTTTCGATCAAATTCGTCACCACGTTGAGCACCATGCTGGACGGGATCGCAAAACCGATTCCAATACTCCCACCGGAGCGAGAAACAATCGCAGTATTGATCCCGATCAAGCGACCGGCGGCATCGATTAACGCGCCACCAGAATTGCCCAAATTCACAGCTGCATCGGTCTGAATAAAATTCTCATATGACCCCGGCTCCAGAATGCCCGAAGAATCTCGTCCGAGCGCAGAGACAATTCCCTGCGTCGCCGTCAACCCGACATCCAGCGGATTACCAATCGCAAATACAATATCCCCAACACGCAGCTTTGCACTATCGGCAATCGTCACAACCGGCAAAGCCTCCTCTGGCTCGATTTTTAACACTGCCACATCTGTCTTCTGATCCGAGCCAACCAGCGTCGCGACATACTCGACATCATCACTCAGGCGCACACGAATTTCATCTGCTGCTTGGCCACGCGGCACTTGAATCACATGAGAATTCGTCACGATATATCCGTCCTCCGAAATAATGACCCCCGATCCGACTCCGACCTGCTCCATGCGCTCCTTGGGACTATCTGCCTCAGGCTGCGGCAAGGGCCGACCAAACTGGCGAAATAAATCCTGCAACCCCTGCGGCGCCCGCTGATAATACGAGGGCTGAACGATCCGCGAGCTATAAACTGCGACAACCGACGGCGTGGCTTTATCGAGTATATCCGCATAGGACACGACCGGCAACTCACCAATCGATGCCACAGCTCTGAAGTCTTCGAGGACCCGGAGCTCCGGATTTTTCTCCGCCGCGAACAGCGACGAGACAATGATACCGCTAATGAATAGAAATGAGGTAGGTTTCATGAGTTCGACAGAAGTCAAACAGCTCGGTTCCGCAAGTTCAACGCTTTGAAAAAAGAAAGCGCAGCCGCACCAGAGCATCGAACGCATCTTTAGACGTGCATTTAGTAGAAAAGAAATAGTAATGTGGGTGCAATTCAAGGTATTGCCTGTTTTTAGTCACCCATCTCTCCAAAAGGAAGCGCTACTAGCCTCATTGCCTCAACCAACAGACTTACTGATTTTATTATGCTATCACTCTCGACCACCACTGGCTATGCAATCCGTGCTCTAAGCTGCCTCGGCGGCCCCGATGGCCCACCAATGCTGGTCAAAGACCTCGCCGTCCAATCCGATGTCTCGAACTTCTACCTCGCGAAGATCATCAGCCGCCTGAGTGAAGCGGGGCTGGTGAAGAGTAAACGTGGCTACACAGGTGGTGTGCAACTCGCCCGCCCAGCGGAAGAGATCAGCCTCCTGGATGTGAGCCGTGCGATCGATGGCGATGAATGGACGGAAGGTTGCCTGCTCGGCATGGCACAATGCTCCGACGAGCGCGCCTGCCCGCACCACCACTTTTGGAAGAAGACGCGCTGCGAGATCAAGAAGAACCTCGCCGAAACCTCGCTCAAAGACTCCGCCGAGTTTGAAGCCCGCAAGAAGCAGGGCTAATTCTTCGTCGCCGACGAAAAACCGAACCAAATTGTTCAAAATCAATTCTCGTAATCCACCTCCCCCCTCCCTAAAACTAAGGAATACTACCCACATATAACTTTCAGAAAAACACTAAGCGGATGCAACTCAGCCCTCAGGCAACGGAAGAAGCCAAAATCCTGATTGTGGACGACGAGCCGCAAAACCTGCAATTGGTTGGCGAAATCCTACGACGCGAGGGCATGCGGTTTATCTTCGCCATCAATGGCGAAGAAGCCCTGGAAGCCGCTAAAGAGCAACAACCGACGCTGATTCTACTCGACGTCATGATGCCCGGCATCGACGGACTTGAAGTCTGTAAGCAACTCAAGGCCTGTGAGCAAACCGAAACGATTCCCGTCATTTTCTTAACTGCGATCGCAGAAGTCACCGATCTGGTCAGTGCCTTTGCTGCCGGTGGCGTGGATTACATAAAGAAGCCCTTCATCCGCGAAGAACTGCTCGCACGCGTGCGCACTCACATCAACTTGCACGTCGTCCAGCAGCAACTCAATGCGCTCTATCAGCAAAAAACAGAGCTGCTAACCACGCTCGCGCACGACATCAAAAACCCCACCAGCGCAATCCAAGGATTGGCACCGATGATGATCGAAGACATCCGGAGCGACAGCTGTAGCTCGGATGAGCTCTGCTCCATGCTCGAACTCATAGGTGAAAGCGCCTGCGGCATGACCGAACTGGTCAATGACATCCTGAATGAGGAGACACAGCTACAAGGCGAAGTCCCCCTGTTGACCGACGCTCAGACCAACGCGGCCGACGTCGTCTCCCATCTAGTTAAACTCAATGCCACCCAAGCGAAGGAGAAATCGATTCGACTCAAGCATAAGCCGGAGTTCGACCCCATGGTGCGCATCAGCCGGCGGATCTTAACCGAGATGTTCGACAACATCATCAGTAATGCCGTGAAATACTCATGCCACGACTCGGAGATCATCATCCGGTTAAGCAAATCGAACACACCGGAAACGGGATTTCGATTCGAAGTGCATGACAATGCATCCCCGATCCCCGCAGAAACAAGAGACGCATTGTTCCAAAAATTCCAAAAAGGCCCTCAAGCTCCGCTGGGCAACAGCTCATCGCATGGACTGGGCCTGGCGATCGTAAAACGCCTGGTCGACCTGTATGAAGGCCGGGTCGGTGCCTACGAGCGAGAAGACACGACAGGTAATGTATTTTACTTGGAAATCCCGATCCGGTGATCGCGCCCCACCACTGAGGCTACCCCACATGCTTGCAAGTCGACGACCCCCCACGCATTTCATCCATAACATCCTCAGGAAGTGCCGTTATGCACTTATTGTAACGCTACTATCAATCGTCTCGCCTACACTCTCGATTGCCGTTACTCCCCTGGAAGACTACGTCATTAAGAATCTGACGTCCGACGACGGACTGCCGATGAACCAATTGAACTATCTGGCTTGCTCGGAGCGCGGCTTTCTTTGGATCGCCACATTCGAAGGCCTGATCCGCTATGATGGCTTCGAATTCAACGCCATCACGCACCAAGACCACTCCGAACTCAAAGGTGGCACCTTTGACGTGCTGGTCGATCGAAACGACGCCGTATGGGCCTTCGACAGCAATCATCGCTACCTATTCCGCAATCAAAACGGACAAATGAGCTCTTGGCCGACACAGAAGATCACCAGGGTCATCGACTATACCCTGTATAAAGATTGGAACGGGGATGCTCTTTTCCTTGGAGGCAACCGGTTCTACAGGATCGTCGATGAGGAGATCGAAGCGTATCCCATCGCCGGCCTGAACGAATTGACGATTTATCACGCACTCTTTGCGGATGATGGCAGCCTGTGGATCGCAGGAGAGACAGGAGAGCTCTACCGCATTATAGACGGCGAAGTATCGCACTTCTCGCCGAAAGAACTAGGAGCCGGATCCAATCGAATCGTCAATATCGAACAAGGTCTCAACGGCTCGATCTGGGCGATATCCAGCAGCAACGACCTACTGCACTACCAAGACGGCACATGGCGGATCACCCAAGACGAACGACTCGCCAAAAGCGGACAGATCCGTGACCTTCTGGCAGAAGCGGACGGAACCGTTTGGATCGGCTCTCAAAGCGGCATGTTTCGCTATAACGACGGAGCCATTGAAAAACTGATACAATACGGCGCTCAAGACGAAGATCACATCTTCTCGATTACACTGACACGAGAAGGCAGCATCGCTTACACCACGTTGAACAATGGATTAAAACTGCTCCAAAAACGTATTTTCAAGACCTACACCGAGCGCAACGGGCTGGGCCGCGGAGTCGCACGCTGCATCCTGCCGCATCCCGACGGCGGCTACCTGATCGGCTCGACCAACGGGGTCGATCGGATCAATACAGACTCCGACCGCGTCGAACAACAATTCCCAGAGCTTCAGGGGGTCGATACCACCGACATTGAGATCATCAGCCCCGAAGAGATCTACTTCTCCAGCTATGGCCAAGGGCTGTTTCACTACAAAGACGGGAAGATCCGACACACCACTCAAGAAGACGGCCTCATCTCCGACACCATCTACAGCATGGAGAAGACCGCAGATGGCCGACTCGTCCTAGCCACCTACTATGGTCTAGATATCTACGACGGTAACAAGCTAACAAGTATCTCGGTCGAGGACGGGCTGCCTTCCAATATCGCATTTTCCCTATTCACCGACTCTCGCCAACGACTCTGGATCTCGCTCGCATCCGCAGGCCTTTGCTACCTTCAGGATGATCAACCCGTGCATTTCACAAAAGGCACACCGCTGGAAAACGTCACCGTCTTTCACCTCAGCGAAGACCGTGATGGCACGATCTGGGGAGGCTACAGCGGAGGCGTCCTTCGCATCCGCGATGGGCAGCTCAAAACCTTCAACCTCACCGGCATCTTCCCACGCGCCAACATTTTCCACGTCTGGAATGATGGCGCAGGCAGTCTCTGGCTCACCTCGAATTCGGGACTTTTCCAACTGAAAAAAGAATTATTCGAGAAGGATGAACTGCCGAAAGACATCCCCTACCAAAGCTACCACAAGGCCGACGGATTACCATCAAACAACACCACGGCCCTATCCCGTGCCTATATGGACGACCATTCATTCTGGGTGCCGTTCAATGGTGGCGTAGTCCAAGTAGATCCCGAAAAGGCCAACGCCCCCCCACTCATCGCACCTGCGGTGATTGACCAAGTCCGAGCGAACGAACAAATAATAACAGCTCACTTACTCAACGAGACAGCCTCCCTCGTATTCGAACCCGGCCTACAGCGCCTGCGCATCAGCTACACCGCCCCCATCTTTCAGGCAACCACCCGCACCATCTTTCACACGCGCTTGCTCGGGTTTGAAGACTGGGAGAGCACCTCACGCCGAGAAGCCGTCTACACTAATCTACCTCCCGGAGATTACACCTTCGAAGTCGGGATCCGACCACATGACGACAGAAAGGAGCACGCACCCGACGCGGTTCTGCATTTCACAATCAAACCCTACTTCCATCAAACGATCACATTCTACATTTTAGCAGCCGGTGGATTCCTGCTGATAGGCTATTTGATCAACTTCCTCAGACTACGTGCATCCAAACGCCACCACAGGCACCTCGGCACACTGGTGGACGCACGCACCCGCGAGCTTCGGCATCGTAGCGAAGAACTGGTGATCGCCAAAGAACACGCCGAATCCGCCAACCGTATCAAGAGCGAATTCACAGCCAACATCAGTCACGAAATCCGCACCCCGATGAACTCGATCATAGGCTTTGCCGACATCCTCAAAGAAGAGGTAAGCGACCCCGCTCACAAAAACTATCTGGGTGCGATTCTCAAATCGGGCGACACACTGCTGACCATGATCGGCGACCTGCTCGACCTCTCAAAAATCGAGGCCAACAAGCTGACACTCTCCCCCCGCCCAACCGATCTGGTCGCCAACTGCCAAGACACCCTACAAATGTTCGAGCCCAGCTTGGCCGAGAAAGATTTGACACTCGAATTTTACCCCGAACCGGACATCCCCGCGCAGCTAATCATAGATCCGTCGCGCTTTAGGCAAGTCCTCCTCAATCTCGTCGGCAATGCCATCAAATTCACAGACGAAGGCACGGTCGCCATACACATCAGACTCTTCAACATCACTGAGAATCATGCACACATTCGCTGTCTAGTCAGCGATACGGGAGAAGGCATCCCCGAGGATCAACTCAAACGAATCTTCAATGCTTTCGAACAAGCCAGCCGCGACCACACACGGACCGAAATGGGATCCGGATTGGGATTGGCCATTACCAAACGCTTGGTTGAAATGATGGATGGCAGTATCTCAGTCCGAAGCAAATTCGGCATAGGCTCCACATTCACCATCGACTTCCCCGAGTTGAAAATCCAACCGACGGGCACCACGCCGCCGCACCACGAAACAACGCACGACATACCGATTCAAGTCGCTCAGAAAAATGAGGACTTCTCCACCGCAGAACTCGTGGATGCCTTCACCAATGGACCATTCTCGGCAGAACACCTTGATCGGCTCATCGAACTGTTTGAAACCACGCTCATTCCCGCCTTAAAAATGATCGACATCGAAGAGCTCATTTCCGCCGAAATCAACATCGTCGAAATCAACCAACACTACGATCACCCGATACTGGCAAAGCTCAGTCATTGCATCCACGACTATTGCGAAAACCTATCGATCTCAAAAAGCCGCAAGCTCCGACTCCACCTAATCGAGATGATCGTGCAACTGGATAGCGCGCGAAATTAGCATCAGACCGCCCCTGCATCACAATTCCCCATCCGCCCCCAAATAACAGCCATGCCACAACAAGTAAATCCAATCCGCCTGTGTTTCCTTTGCTTACCACTCGCAGCCGTCTTCGCAGAGGAGACTCTCCCGAACGAACACACGGAAGACGCAGGAATGGCCACCACCGTATTGGACGACTACGTCGTGTATGCCCCCATTCCACTCGAAGAAAGTGTCCTGCCCACCGCACGCCCCATCAACTCTGTTTACGGCACCGACATGAGCGTGCTGGATACGCCGCGTAACATCACCGTCATCTCTAGAGAACAACTCGATGCCATCAGCATCAAAGACCCGCGCGACTTCGCAAAACTCACCACCTCCAGCTATACCGGCTCCAACTTCGGCGCACCCACCACGCCCAGCATTCGCGGGCAAATCGCCGACACTCTCGTCAACGGCATGCGCAAGGGCATGTCCAATAACGGCAATGGCATGCCACTGAACTTCAACTCCGTCGAGTCCGTCAACATCCTCAAAGGCCCTCCCTCCGTCATGGTCGGCGTGTCTCAATATGTCGGCGGCTACGTCGATCTCATCACCAAAAAGCCAACCTTCGACGGCAACTACGGCTACGCGACCGCAACCGTCGATAGCGAAGGCATGCAACAACTGGAGATCGATCAAAACATCGCACTCTCCGAAACGCTCGCCATGCGCGTCAGCCTCACCGGCGAAGACAGCACCGACTACTATTGGGACGACTACAAACGCCAAACCACAGCCATCTACGCAGCACTCACTTGGATTCCCAACGAGAACTATCAACTCGAAGTCAACGGCGAGTATTTCAACGCCAACTACACAGAGAACTGGGGCATCAATCGCCCCACCGATGATCTGCTCGATCACGGCATCTACGTCAAAGGCACGGGCACCACCGGCGGTTTCGGAGATACACTGACGACCGAAGGCACCACAAAGATTGACCGTGACGAACGCCTCCACGGCGATGGCGACGACTCCAACGGCGACTACTTCTCACTGCAAGCCGTCCAGACGTTCACTGGCGACCCAGATCTCACCATCGTCAACAACAGCCTCTTCCAATACTGTGATCGCGACACCTACAGTTCCTATCAGTATAATGAATTGCTACGCGATAATTACAGGTTTGAGAACCGAACCGAATTCAGGACCGAGCAAAATCTCTTCGGTATGCTGCATAAGCTCAACCTCGGGCTCAGCCTCAGCTATCAAGACGTGTGGGCCGTCAACGATTACTACCACGAGCCCGCCAACGCTTGGGATCTCTCGAGGCCAACCTCAGAGATTGGTGTCACCGACTCCGAAGTTTTTGAGCCCATAGTTTTTTTTCCAGGCTACAACTTTTACAATGCATTTCCAGTGCACGGCCAATCGGCTCGCGGCAAACTAAGCGCATTCCCAGGATCAACTTCAAGTAGCTACGACATCCCCGGAGGAGAAGTGCTCGGCAACAACGATTCCAACGACTCTCAAATCACCACAGCAGGTATCTTCGTTCAAGACGAGATTCTGCTGACCGAGCAACTCATTCTACTTGTAGGCGGCCGCCTAGACTTCGTGCACGTCGAATCCGAGGATCCGATGTTTGACGACATGATCCGTCATCTACAACGCGAGAACCCGGGCGTCGACTACTCCGGCGTAAACAAGGCAGAAGACACCCACGACGACTTCATCCCGAATTTCAACGTCGGCCTCGTCTACAAATTAACGCCAACGAAAAGCTTGTATGCGAATTACAACTACAGCGAGTCAATGCCCTCCGACCTCGGCGGAGGCATTGCACTCGAGAGCCAAGGCGACAGAAATGGCAAAATCGACGAAGACAAATTCGACCGTAAAAGCGAGCTCGTCGAAGGCGGCTTCAAAGCTACGTTCTTCGAAAACACACTGTTTTACTCTGCCAATGCCTTTTACCAAACACGCACCGACCAACAATCAAGAGGCGAAGACATCAAAATTCAAATCACGGGCTTCGAAACCGAGCTCAGCTATCAACCCTCCAGAAAACTCTACCTGGTCGCCGGCTACAGCTACATCGAATCTATCACCAAAAATGGCCAAAGCGCCACCCAAGCCCCGATCAGCTCAGTGGACAGCGTCGGAGGCACTTACAACTATGATACGTTTTATACCTTCGACGGTTACGATGCACGCACTCCCGGTGTACCGCGCAGTATCATCAACGGTCTAGTCGCCTACAAACTCACAGACCATCTCACCGCAACCTGCGGCCTACTCATCACCTCGCCGATGGACTTGGGCTATAACGTGCCCTCAGAACACGTCAACAATAGCGACGGCAGTGAGCCAATTGCACCGATCGGGAATCTCGACGCCATCGAAATCCCTTGGCAGTATTCCGTCGACTTCGGCATCAAATACGAAACCGCCCGCTGGGCTATTTCGCTAAAAATGCTCAACGCCACCGATGAAGAAAACTGGGGTGCCGTCCACAGCCTCTACGGCAACGACTCCGTCTACGCCGAACTACCACGTCGCTACGAACTCGCCGCCACGATTAAGTGGTAGCGCTCCGCGTAGTCAGGTTCCTTTAGGTGCCTGACCGACAAGGCCAATGATGCCATTAATTCCAATCGGGTGGCCAGCTAAAGCAAGCCACCTACTTCACAAAAAAGCCTTACACGTGCGCCCGCATGAAGGCCTTAATCGCCTCCGGAGTCGGCTCGACGGCGTGCTTCACGATTTCGATTTCCTTCAATGCTTCCAGTGACGGATGAGTCGAATCCTGCTGAATGGTATCCACAATCGTCTCTGGGAATTTCGCTGGGTGCGCAGTCGATAGCACGAGTTGCGGCCCTTCGAAATCACCAGTAAATCCGCACGCGGTGTGCGGATCGGCCACATAGCCATATTGCTCATAGATACGCTTGATGATCGCACCGATCTCGGCGTCGTCGGTGCGTGAACTGCTAAAGCCATCGGCCTTCAGATCTTTGAATACATATTTACCCGTATCCTTAAAGGTCTGAATAATCTCACGCACCTTCTCCGAATCACAACCCTCCGAATAATAGAGAAAGCGTTCAAAGTTCGAGGCGACCTGAATATCCATTGACGGCGCAAGGCTTGGAGCCACGTCATCCAACTGATACGTGCCAGTCTGGAACAGACGGTGTAAAATGTCGTTCTGATTCGTCGCTACGCGAAAGCCCTTGATCGGCACTCCCATGCGCTGCACCAACCAGCCAGCTAGCACATTACCAAAGTTGCCCGTCGGCACGACGAATGTCGTCTCTTCGCGCACCGCCTCTGGCAAGCGAAAGTAAGCAGATAGATAATACACACACTGCGCCAAAATACGCGCAAGGTTGATCGAATTAACAGCAGACAGCCCGACCTCTGCCGCAAAGGCATGATCTTCGAACACAGTCTTCATCGCTGCCTGCGCGTCGTCGAAGCTGCCCTTGATCGCGAGTGGAAAGACATTATCCGCCCCCGTGCAAGTCATCTGACGCTCCTGCAACGGTGACACACGACCATCTGGATACAGAATAAAAGTCTTTACGCCAGTCTTGCCGAGCAAGCCGTGAATCGCAGCCGCACCAGTATCGCCAGAGGTCGCACCCAGCACAGAGATCGATTTCCCCGTGCGTGCGATTTGTGCTTCGTAAAGATTACCCAGGAACTGCAGCGCAAAATCCTTAAACGCCAGCGTCGGCCCGTGGAACAACTCCAGCACAAACAGCTCGTCACTCAGCTTCTGGATCGGCGCGATGTCCGCGTGGTCGAATTTCGTATAGGAACGCTCAACGATCCCCTTCAACTCCACGCGGTCGATGTCCGTCGCAAAGATCGCAAAAAATGCTTCACACAGTTCAGCATAGCTCAAAGACGACCACTCCTTTAAATAAGGCGTCAAATCGGGCAATGCTTCTGGCAGATACAAGCCACCATCCGGAGCAAGCCCTTGGGCAACCGCCGTTGAAAAAGAAACAGGAGGCACTTGGCCACGTGTGCTGATATATTTCATAGCAAAAGAAGTCTGAATTCCGAGCAAAAGAGTCAATCCACAAGTGCAGGACGCTCCCCCCTAATCGTAATCCTACTCCCGACTAGAGTCATAATCCTACTCTTACTCGTAATCCTAATCCCACACAGCCGAGTAAGATTAGGAGTAAGACTTTAAAAGATCGCCAACTGCATAATTAAATACCAATTAGTAGTTAATCATGTGTCAGTCTGATAATACCGCACTCACTCGGCTAAGTGAGCCGTTCCGCCTCTTCTTTCCCGTCGGTGTCCTTTGGGGCATCATCGGTGTCTCACTGTGGCCGATGTTCTTTGCCGGTGCGCTCAACTACTATCCATCACTCGCGCACCCGCGCCTGATGATCGATGGCTTTGCGGCCTTCTTCATTTTCGGATTTATGATGACTGCTGGCCCACGACTCCTTGGCGCGCCCGCCTTCGGCTCCAAGTGCATTTGCATGATCTTCGGGCTCGCTTGCCTGTCCAATCTAGCCTTCGTCTTCAACCAACTCGTGCTCGGCGATACTCTCTTCGCCCTCGCGACGTTCACACTCTTAATCAAGGCGCACCGCGCCTACTGCGCCCGCACCGATATGCCACCGCCAGGGTTTCCGCTGGCAGCACTGGGCCTGCTCAGCGCCTGCACCGGCAGCATCCTACTCGCACTCACCGCAACGCTCTGGCCCAATGCCACCACCTACGCGCTGGGTAAGATCCTACTCTTTCAAGGCTTCACCATGCTACCCATCATAGGCGTCGGCGCCTTCTTCTTTCCCAAAATCATCGGCGGCACCAATCGTCACGACTTCCCCGAAACCATGACGCCGAATGCCGAATGGAAGCGCCGCGTTCGCCACAGTATCTTCGCCGCCATCGGATTTGCCGCATCGGTCATCATCGAACTCTCAGGCCACATCACCACCGCCTACATCCTTCGCGTGCTCACGCTAGCGGCCTACATCCTCACACAGCTCCCTTGGATGGAGTTCCGCCGCAAAGAGCGGATGCATGGCCTACAACTCATCTTCGCACTCGGCACCATTGCCATCGGCCTCCTCGGCGCGGCCTTCTTCCCCGGCTACAAAATCGCTTGGTTGCACGCCTACTTCTTCGTCGGGCTCACGGGCACGATCTTTCTCGTGTCAATCCGTGTGATCTTTGGGCACAGCGGCCGCCCCGATCTGATCCGCAAGAGCGTCAAAATCTTCGCTTGGGTAACCGGCGCACTGATCCTCGCCGCCGCGACGCGCATCGTCGCCGACTTCCGTCCCGACCTGCGAACCACGCATTACATCTACGCCTCCGTCCTGTGGCTCATCTGTGCAATCGTCTGGCTCGTCTTCGTCGCCCCGAAGACCAAGCCGCCAAAGCCTCTGTGATCGAAAACCTCGTGCGAGTCGTATACCAACCTGTGACTTAAGCTGATAATATATTAAACCGCAGATGAACGCAGATTAACGCAGATGAGAGTGCATCTGCGGTAAGAAACCAGTCTGATAGTAAATCTGTATTCTGCCAGAAATAGTTAAAGCATGCCATCACGCCCCGAACTGCTCGGCATACTCGGCATTCAGTAAATCAAACAGATTCCCGTCGGGATCACGCACGGTCACCACACGTCCGCCCCACGGCTCATCACGCACCTCGCCGTTAAACTGCACACCTTGCGCCTTGAGTTCGGCATACAAGGCGTCCACATCTTTGACATAGAACTGAAGCCCGGTGTGCGCTCGGTTGAACGACTTCGTCCATTCGTAAACATGTATTCCAAAGCCACCACAATCAAACCGCGCAAAGCGCGAGAACGCATCCTCGCCCTGCTTCACCAGCGGCAGCTCCAATAAATCCCGATAGAAGCGCAGCGACGCCTCAAAATTCGACGCGGGAAACGCAATAAAACCAGCCTTTTCAATTTTCATAATTTCAATTGGGGTTATAAGTCCACAAACGCGAAACGCGCAGTATACAATAAATGATCCGTCTTCGGACTTTTGCGAACGGACGCATCGAAACATGACAATGTTCGATTCGTCCAAACTTGATCAATTCTCAGCATCGGAAAATCAACTAAGACCGTATTGCACCAACCGCGGCCACCGGAAACAAACGAATCTTCAAGTCGATCATTCATCTGGTCAAATATACCATCACGTTGTGGCACATTGAAATCCCCACCGACAATTAATGCCACATCATCGGGCAATAGACCCACAATCTCCGTCAGCTGCTGAATTTGACGCTGCCGATTATAAACCTGAGCCTTCCAACAATCGGCCTTCCACAGATCCACTCTCGGGTTACTCGTCAACAGCCGTAACGAAACGATACAGTAATCCTGCCCATCAATGACTGCGGACCCCATCGTATAAAACTGCTTTCGATGTGCCTCCCGTATTCCCCCCCGAACCAGAATACTCCTATCCAATCCGAACAGTAGCTGATACTCCGTATGCTCTATCAGAAAACCGGACAGAGCATGCAAAGGTGGGCTCTCTTGAATCAACAAAACATCAGGCACCTCAATCATTGCATCACGCACGGAGAACATCGAACCAGAGCAATTCACCGAGGTAATTCGTAAGGAACTTTCCACTTCCTCCGTCGGCAACACGCCACGAAGCACCGAGCGCCACTCTTCCACCTGAACCATCCCAAAGCACAGCCACACAATCGAACACACAACGAACCATCGTGTGCGTAAAGCGGGTAAGCCCACGAACCACAACGCCAACCAAATCCATGCAGGAAAAATCGTCAGGCACGAGAAAAGGGGTCAAACGTAGAAAATAGAATCCAACATTGATCTCCTTCTCACACAACGTCTAAGCATGAGCCCCCCCCCACCCAGATCACGAACACCATCAGGCAGGACACTTAAATAATTCTATTTTCTACGTTTGCCCCCTTCTGTAATCCCCTCTCGGCACCGCCGAGCCACCGCCGAGTCACAATCCATCCGCAGGACTCTCTGGCTGCTTACTCCCATCGACGTGGAGATAAATGCGTGTTGTATCCCGCGTAAAAGGCTGCGCCTCACGCGGTTCCTTTCAACCGCGTGCGCGTAGCGTTTTACGCGGTCCCAGTAATTCCTGGATTTGGCATAAATCAGCCCCATCACGCATCAGGTGCGTGGCAAAACTATGCCGCAACACGTGTGATGTCACACGCTTCGGAATGCCTGCCTTACGCGCGGCATGCGTCACCGCACTCCCATATGCTTTTGATACTACATGGTGGCGACGAATCGTCCCCAACGCACGCGGATCTTCCGCCAAGCCTTTCGCAGGCCACAGCCAAAACCATTCCCAACGCTCACCAGCCCCTCGAAACTTACGTGCCAGCGCCTCAGGCAACCACACTCCTGCCACGCGATTAAGACGATCCTCATCGTAGAGTGCACGCGCACGGTCGCGTTGCGACTTCCGCGTAAAAAGCCTTCGGCTCACGCGGTTCCGACCGTAACAATCGCGTGAGGCGTAGCCTTTTACGCGACCACCGCGAACGATGACCTGCTGATTCTCAAAATCCACATACTTGATACGTAAACGAACCAGCTCAGAGATGCGTAAACCAGCACCATACTGCAGCTTAGCCATCAACGCCTGACCATCGCTCATCTCACACAAGATACGTCGGATCTCCTCCACCGTAAGCACCACGGGAATACGCTTACGCCCAGTCGCTTTCTTATAGTCACTAAAATCACCCCGCGTAAAAGGCTACGCCTCACGCGGTTAAAATTCACAACGTTCTCTGACGCGGATGCTCCTCGAAATAACACCGTAGTTGCTTATCCAGATAACGGCGCCCACCGCCACTTTTTAGAAAGCGCTCTCTCCCTTCAGCATCTTCCCGTATAATATAGGCTTCGTAGTAAATGAGTTCAAAGGGACGCCTTGAAGATGTTGATTTCGAATCACCTTCATTGTGCTGCCGAAGCCGCTCCGAGAGGTCACTCGTAAAGCCGATGTAGAGCCCATCATCCCTCTCTGACTGCAATACATATACGTAATACATAACTAATTTGGAATCGCGTGAGACGAAGTCTTTTACGCGACCAAGACCGAAGACCATTCTGGAAAATTTATAGCAGGCATAATAAACGTGAACATACTGACACGTGAACAAATATCAACCTAATTGACTAATTTCCCTCAAACCCAAAGTCCCGGCTCTCTGCTCCCTCAATTCTCGCCCCCCCCTTCAAGCCTATTAAAATAGAGGGTTTCAGACGGGCACCCTATTGAAATAGGGGGTTTGAAGGCGACACAGGAAGCGTAGAGAGCACTTAGCATGAAAATAAATAGAATACCCCATCAATCATACCAATTAGACCCTACTCAAAATATCCGTTAGTCAGAGTTTTTAGAATTCAGCCCAAACCTCCTATTTCAAGCGATTCATCCCACAAAACGTTCAATGCCAGGCGCCAACGCATTCGCCTATCAAAAAGTTCTTAAAATAACTTGCACCAACGAGTTATTCATCATCCTATCCACTATAGAAAATTCGTAGCAAAAGATTAGCTACGAAGACTTATAATACTG
>CAJQOS010000003.1 GCA_905479975.1 uncultured Puniceicoccaceae bacterium
CCGGCTGCTTTAGCTGCCGCCGAAGCCAAGCCCTCAATACACTGATAAAACGAATAAATGAACAAAAGAACGGCAGCTGAAGACAGCCGATCCCAGCGACCACCAAGGACCGGCTGCTTTAGCTGCCGCCGAAGCCTCGCACGAACTGCGCACACCGATCGCGGTGATACTGGCGAAGTGCCAATTCGCACTCATGCGTGACCGTGAACCTGAGAAATACCAAGCGGCACTGAAGACCTGCGAAGCCTCCGCCCAACACATCCGCGGACTGGTCGAGTCCCTACTAGAATTGGCACGGATCGACTCTGGAGAATTCCAGATCAAGAAGAGCCCCAGCGACCTCGCCGAGCCGACCGCCCACACCGTCGACATGCTCAACACGCTTGCGGAGGCCAAACATATTCGCCTCACACTGAAACAGTCGCCCGTGCCTGCAGAGTTTGACTCATCCCGCATCTGTTTGATCGATTCTATCGCTCCAGCAACGAGCGCTCCGACGACCGCCGCAGCACCGGCCTCGGCCTAGCCATCACAAAGTCGATCATCGAAGCGCACAAAGGCAGCATCACAGTTGAAAGCGAACTGGGCAAAGGCAGCTGCTTTACCGTGCAACTGCCAGTGTAATAGATTGTGTAGACTGGGGTTGAATTCCGCGCAGGAATCCGCTTCTCTTGCCCGTATGGAAGCAAATGCGAACAACGCCGTCGTCGGAATCATCATGGGCAGTCACTCAGACTGGTCTACAATGGGGGAGGCTGCGGCCCTACTCAAACAGCTGGAAATCCCTTTTGAAACGAAGATCGTGAGCGCGCACCGCACGCCACAACTGCTCTACTCCTATGCGGAAACGGCCGAAGCGCGCGGCATCCAAATCATCATCGCCGGAGCCGGCGGTGCCGCCCACCTCCCAGGCATGACTGCCGCCATGACGCACCTGCCCGTGCTCGGCGTGCCAGTCCAGTCGAAGGCGCTCAGCGGCCAAGACTCACTCCTCTCTATCGTGCAAATGCCAGCAGGCATCCCTGTCATGACCCTCGCAATCGGTGTGGCTGGTGCGAAAAACGCAGCGCTCTCCGCAGCGTCCATTCTTTCACTTAACGATCCCGATGTCCGCGAACGCCTCAAAGCTTTCCGCGAAAACCAAACCAACACCGTGCTCTCAATGGAGCTCCCAGAAGCATGATCACTCCAGGTAGCACTATTGGTATTCTCGGCGGCGGCCAACTCGGCCGCATGCTCATTCTCGCAGGCCGCGCGCTCGGCTATCGCTTTCACGTCTTCGAGCCGTCCGGCCCGTGCCCTGCTGGGCATGTTGCTGACAAAGAAGTCAACGCGCCCTACTCCGACGACGCCGCTCTGCGCGCCTTTGCAGAAGGTGTCGACGTCATCACGCTGGAGTTCGAAAACATTCCAGCCGAGGTGCTCGACATGCTAAGCGCGATCAAACCCGTGCTCCCTGGCCGCCAAGCGCTCCACATTTGCCAACACCGCCAGCGTGAGAAGGACTTTCTCAAAGAGAGCGGCCTGCCCTGCGTGCCGTTCGAATATGCGGACTCAGCAGAGAGCCTGAAGGTCGCCATCGACGCCATCGGTTTCCCATGCGTGATCAAAACGGCCGCCTTCGGTTACGACGGCAAAGGCCAGATCAAACTCAACAAGGCCGACGAAGCCGAAAACACCGAGTATCTGTGGAACTACCTCGAACGCCCGCCACGCGTGGTCGTTGAGAAATGGATTCATCACATCGGCGAGTTCTCCGTAATCTGCGCACGTCAAGCCGACGGCACCAAGAGCACCTTCCCGATGTCGGAAAACGTGCACGTGCACCACATTCTCCACGCGTCCATCGTGCCCGCACGGATCACGGATGCCACCCGCGAAGTCGGCGAGGCACTTGCCTGCGAGATTGCCGATAAGCTCGACGTCGTCGGATTGATCGCAGTGGAACTCTTCCTACACGAAGACGGCCACCTGATCATCAACGAGATGGCGCCGCGCCCGCACAACTCCGGGCACTACACCATCGACGGCTGCCTGACCTCTCAATTTGAACAACACATCCGCGCCGTCACTGATCTACCTTTCGGCTCCACCGAGCTGCACAAGCCAACGGTGATGATCAATCTCCTCGGCGACGTCTGGAACGACGGCGAGCCGGATTGGGCAGGCCTGCTCAGCGACCCACGCGTGAAACTGCACCTCTACGACAAAGGCGAACCACGCCCCGGCCGCAAGATGGGGCATTTTACAGTCGTCGGCGACGAAATCGAAGCGGTCTTGGCCGATGCCGAAGCGCACTTTGCGCGCCTTGCAGGCGTTTGAGGAACATCGAACGCTCAACTTCGACGCCAAGCCAAGGACCGGCTGCTTTAGCTGCCGCCGAACCTAAGCCAGAGCGTGCATACCAATAAACGAATAAAAGAACGGCAGCTAAAGACAGCCGATCCCAGTCAGAGCAAAACCCATTCAAAAATTCACACTTTCAAAAGTTAGTCATCGAAAATTTATTCGACGTTCGAAGTTCAACATTCGATGTTCGACGTTATTGACCATGAATATACAACCTTCCAGATCCGTATTCGAAGCCCTCGCTAAGCAAGGAAACACCGTGCCGGTGTATCTCGACCTGACCGCAGACTGCGAAACTCCACTGGGAGCGTATTCCAAGATCCGCGAAGATGGCCCAGCCTTTCTGTTTGAGTCGATCGTCGGCGGCGAGAATATCAGCCGCTTCTCCTTCCTTGGCAGCAATCCGCGCAAGGTCATCCGCGTCTTCGAGGACGAAGTCACCATCACGCACAAAACCGGTAAAGTCGAAACACTCCCGACCCCCGAAGATCCACTCAAGATCATCGAAGCCGAAATGGCACGCTACGAGCCCGTGCGTCTGCCAGGCATGCCGCCTTTTACCGGTGGTGCCGTCGGGTTTGTTGGCCATGAATATGTTCACTACGTCGAGCCGACCATTCCGAAGCCCGAAGAGAATCCGCTCGAAGTGCCGATCCTTTACTACTTGATCACCGACTCGGTGGTCATCTTCGACCACGTGCGCCAAGTGCTGCGCGTGTGCGTAAACGCCCACATCGAAGGCGATGCCGCAGCAGCTTATGATAGCGCCGTCGCAGAAATTGTGAATATCTGTGAACAACTCGAAAAGCCGCAACCGCTGGCGCACCGAGAACTCTCAGAACCAGGCGAAATCACCGTGCCAGACGGCAACTTCACCAAAGACCGATTTAAGGCCGCCGTGGACAGCGTCAAAGAATACGTTCGCTCTGGGGACGTCATACAAACCGTTCTATCTCAGCGCTTTAAGAAGAAATTCACCCCCACTCCCGTCGATCTCTACCGTGCCCTGCGCACCGTCAATCCATCGCCTTATATGTTTTTGATGGAAGATGCCGATTTCTCGGTCGTCGGCGCCTCCCCCGAGGTGCACGTTCGCCTCACCGACGATAAGGTAGAAATCCGCCCCATCGCAGGCACAAGGCATCGCGGCAAAGACGAAGCGGAAGACATAGCGTTAGAAAAAGACCTCCTCGCCGACGAAAAAGAATGTGCCGAACACCTCATGTTGGTCGATTTGGCGCGCAATGACATCGGCCGCGTCTGTGAATACGGCTCCATCGAGGTGCCGGACTATATGACAATCGAACGTTATTCACACGTTATGCACATCGTTTCACAGGTCGTAGGAACTATCTCTAAGGACAAGACCGCATACGATCTCATGCGCGCGACCTTCCCGGCAGGCACCCTCAGCGGCGCACCCAAGGTCCGGGCCCTACAAATCATCGCCGAACTCGAACAAAGCCAACGCGGCGTCTACGGCGGCGCACTCGGCTATTTTGGCTACGAGGGAAATCACGACTCCTGCATCGGCATTCGCACTGCCGTCATCAAAGACGGCCACATCTACATCCAGTCGGGCGCTGGTGTGGTGGCCGATTCCGTCCCAGAAAATGAATTCATGGAGACCGTGAATAAAGCCAAGGGCATGCTCAAAGCCGTCAAACTTGCCGAAGAAATGCTCAATAATTAGAATTATTCTAATTATTTTGTAAGGTGGTTAGGAAAAAAACGATATTTCTTTCGTAACGAGGAATAACCTCCCTCAGCGCGGCTCTTAGCAAAGTCGCGCAGACAGAAATATTAACCTATCCGACCCATCCTACTATGCCCAAGAAACTGGAAAAATCGAGCCCTCGCAACCGTTTAACTCAGACACCCTCAGCAGTCCCGCGGGCTCAGACGGAAACCGTCGAAGCGATTACCGACGTGCGCGCACTCCCCTCCACTGATCGTAATGTCATGCGCACTTATATGCAGGAGATCGGCAAAACGCCGCTGTTGACTGCCAAAGAAGAAGTCTCCCTGGCTGCTCGCATCAAGAAAGGCGACAAAGCCGCCCGCGATCACATGATCTCGGCCAACCTGCGCCTCGTCGTCAAAATCGCGCACGACTATAACAATTTCGGCCTGCCCCTGCTCGACCTGATCAGCGAGGGCAACATCGGCCTGATTAAAGCCGTCGAACGCTTCGACCCCTCCAAAGGTGGCAAGCTCAGCACTTACGCGGCATGGTGGATCAAACAGTCGATCAAGCGCGCACTCGCCAACCAGAGTAAAACCATCCGCCTGCCAGTGCACCTCGTCGATAAAATCGCAAAGATGCGCCGTATCACGGCAGCATTAGCAGACGAGCTCGACCGCGAACCCTCCGACGAAGAGATCGGCTATGAAATGGGCATGCCAGTCAACAAAGTGGCACACCTGAAGTCAGTCAGCGTCCGTCCGTCCTCACTCGATGCACCCGTGGGTGAAAACGGTGATACCAGCTTCGGCGAGCTCGTAGGTGACGAGAACCAGACAACTCCCCTGGAAAACCTCCAACAGAAGTCGATTCACAACGATATAGTATCCGTCATCAGCCTACTCGATAAGCGCGAAGGCGAGATCATCCGCCTACGCTTCGGCCTCGACGGCAACCACCCGCTCACCCTCGAAGAAGTCGGTGAAGTATTCGACATCACCCGCGAGCGCGTGCGCCAGATCCAAACGATCGCCATCCACAAGATGCGCCGCATCATGACTGAGAATGAGCGCCAACGCAGTCAAAGCGAAGTGCATCAAGAACACATTCAGCAAAAGCGTATGGAAGTCCTACAGGAGTTCTTCGCAGAGCAAGCCGCCACCCACTAATTTTTCTGTTAGGTAATAGGGGTCAGGAAGCCTCTCGGTCCTTTTCAGCCGAGGGGCTTTTTTGTGCGTTCATGAGACGCCGCGGACTGGCGAATGCCATTTCGACCTCAAAACCCAAGCCAGCGCACTGATCGAAACCGCTTCCTCCTACGCCATGACACGTCGCGAATTCCACTACCTTGCTCAGGGATCAGTTACCCGTTTTCTGAGCAACATCCCGAGCCCGATCGCGGCCAACACAAACCCGCCGCTCAACGCGACAAACCAATCGCCATGCCGCGTATAAAAACTCTGCTGACGCATCCATTCCTGATAGTGCACCACGGCATACGTCCCGCCTCCGCGGAAATAGACGCTGCCATGCTCATCATAAATCACATCGCGGATCGTGCCGAAGCAATCGATCCAACCACTCCAGCCACCATTGCCGCAGCGCATCACAGGTCGGCGATTTTCCACCGCCCGTAAGACGGAGTGCGCCGCATGTTGAGGCGCACCACCCTCTTCGCCATACCACGCATTATTCGTCGCTACGAAAAAGACCTGCGCCCCTGCTTGTGCACTTTCCCTCGCTAAACCAGGAAACACATCCTCATAGCAGACCAACGAACCGATTTTCACCGTATTGTCGCCCAATGTCACCTCAATCAAGCCTGGCTTTGTGCCTGGCACAAAGTTACCGCCCACCGGCACCACCTTTTGTATAAAGCTCAAATACGACGGCACAAACTCGCCAAACGGCACCAGCTCGCGCTTCACATAAAAGACATCTGACAGCCCCGTATCAGGCTCGACTAGAAATGCCCCATTATACCACAAGTCGGCATTCCGATCCACGGCTAGATTTCCCATCAAAATCGGCTTACCGATATCATCGACCAGCGCCTCGACCCGCTGCTGCATATGCGGATAGCCCATCACTGGCCACGGTGTCGCAGCCTCCGGCCAAAGCACCAAATCACTCTCCAGACTGGCGACAAACTGTGTCTGTCGCTCCAGAATCTCCAGATTCTCCACTTCTCGCGCCTCGTCCCACTTCAGCTCCGGCGTAATGTAAGGCTGCACCACTGCCGCCGTGAATAAAGTAACATCAGATCCCCGCTGCGGCAGCGACTTGAGAAACACAAAGATACACAAGCCCAGCAGCGCCATCGCCACATATAGGTCCAAACTGAACCAGCCCGACCAGAGTTTACGCGTCTTAATCACCACGCGGTTGCGCAAGGTTTGAGCGACACAGAAATTAAAGTAGATCAGTAAAAACGACAGACCGTATGCCCCCGACCATGCCGCAATCTGCAGCACCACCGGACGCTCCCACTGACTGAGCGACAGCGGCGCCCACGGAAAGCCCCACAAAACCCATGTGCGCGCCCATTCCAGCACCACCCACGCGCCCGCCATCCCCGCAAACGCCAGCGCCCGAACCAAGAACGAACGATCAGCCACCAGCGGCAGCAACCAGTGCACCAACAATACCCACAGCGTAAAAATCCCCGCAAGAATCGCCGACAGGCCCACTGTGCCAAACCACGTGACATGCCGCAGCCAAATCAAAATCGCGAACCAAGCCACCCAACCAGTGCCCAGTGCCACGGCCAGACAGAGACGCCGCGAAGGCCGCGTGTAGAGCCATAGAATCAGCGGGATAAACGCAATATAAGCGGCCTCCGCAAATTCAAAAGGCGGAATCGATAGCACCCAAGACAGTGCAGTCAGCGCCCCAGCGAGGAGGCCCCAAAGTTTAGAGTAACGGTTCATATTATACAAGCGGTTCTCCCGTCCAAATCGGGTGCTGGGTCCAATTTCGGAAGCGCCCCCACATCACAATAACCGAACGGCCCATGCGCGTGACTAAAGTAATAAACCGCCTTCGTCCGCACCGAAACCTCGATACGCTCGATCGCATCTAATGTTAGAACGCGCAGTCGCCGATCAAAGCAGTAACGATCCCATACCGATTGAAAGCGGGTGCCTTCGAGATAGTTATCAGATTCTGGACAGCGGAATGGATAGAGATAGCCTGATAAGCGATAATAGCTGACAGAGCTCAAACGCTTGATCAATTCATCGCGATCCGCGTCCAGCCCACGATTCAACAAACGATCCGCCTGCTGCTCAAATGTAAGCGCCTCTTTCGTGTATTTCATAGGGCCATATTCCTTAATTTCGCGTTCAAGCGCTGAAAGCGGACACAAAAAAACCGCCGGAATTAAGCTTCAGATTCTCGAAAGAACCGAGAGGCTCGGCGGGCATGCTGTATTTGAACGTGTGACAACTTGCTAAAATTGCAAGTTGTTTTATGTCCACAAAACAAAAACCGAAAACCGTGCAAAAAAACACCTCCCGAATGACGCATACATTTAGAGGCGCGGGAGGTTTACTAAACGAAAAGCTATTTTCATTTAGCAGAAATACAAGCGAAGAGAGAGCCTCCACGAACAGGCTACGATAAGAACTGACCTCATCGGCCAAAATCGCACTATTTGATAAGGGCGATTTAAATGTAAACAAAGTAGCACTCACACGAAGAAGACAAAGGCGCATCGCTATAATCACAAGCAAGAAGCCGTTTTAATGATCATCCAGCAATGAAAACGAAACGACAGTTTGATCCCCAAAGAGCGCAGCTCGAAATCACCGCTAGAAAATTGTTTTCAAATCGATCGTTCTAAGCATCGTAGCAACTTCAATCATTGTCTTTTAACTCCCCACCTGATGAATCGTCTTATTTCCATCCCTCTCCTCCTCGCCACCTGCGCCCTCTGCTTCGTTGCTGGCTACAGACTAGGCAAAGAATCGCAGCCCCCTGCAGCGGTCGCCTCAGAAACCATCGTAGCGGAGGCCCCGATTCAACAGCTCACCGACACGGGCGCGCTGCCTCACGTCACGGCGGAACCTTCACAGGAAGAACCAGTGAGCGAACCTGTGAATCCGTTGGCACTTCGCGCAGAAGAGACAGTTCAAACATTCTTCGATAAGAATGAGCGCCCGCTCGTGGCCGAGATATTAGAAGTCCAAGCAGATTCGTTGCAGGTTCGACGTCAAATCGACGGGGCAGAACTCGAACTGCCAGTCAACATGCTCTCCGCCGAAGACCAAGCCTTTGCCGCTTACCTTTGGAAGAATCAGCCGAAGAAAAGTAGTTCAGCAGCACCGATCCAATCAAATGAAGATATGATTTGGGACGAGCTGTTTAAGTAAGCAGCCTAAACACAAAAAAACCACCAAGGTGAATCACCTCGGTGGCTTTTGAAAAACGAATGCTGCGTGCGCTTACTTCTGCACGAGATCCCAACCGTCGTTGAGGATCATGGTTTCGGCCTTCTTAAATTTCAGCTCCTTGGTCTCGCCTCCCTTACGGATGGTGACAGTGTCATTACGACCGAGCTTGGGCAATTCACGGCGAATCGGTGCGACCTTCGGCAACTCGACTTGCTTACGCGCTGCTGGTTGGGCGGCTTGCGTCGCCTGTGCTTGCGCGGCTGCAGCTCCGGCGAGTGCGCCGACTTGTGGTTGTCCGGTGCCTGGGCCTGCGACTTGAGCAGTTTGCGACATGCGGGAGAGCATATTCTGGAAAGCGTCTTGATTCGTCGCGGTGCGGAACACGGCATTACAAATCTCGGTGCGGACGTTATTCATCAACTCCTCGAAGAAGCCATATGCCTCGCTCTTATACTCACTAAGCGGATCTTTCTGACCGTAACTGCGGAGGTTCACGCTACGGCGAAGCTCTTCCATCTCAGTCAAGTGATCCTGCCAACGGCGATCCAGCGAACGAATCACGATGTAACGCTCAAGACCGACCAGGGCTTCCTTCGACTCAAACTCTTCGCGTTGTTGATATGCTCCTTGGATGCGCTCCAAGATCAATGCCTGCTGCGCTTCTGGCTCTTTACCAGCAATCTCTTCGGCCTTCAACGAGACTGGGAAGTAAGCATTCAACCACGTCAGGAAGTTCTCCAACGCATCGCCATCCTTATCGCCTTCGAGACCTTCCAAGCGAACGTCGAGTTCCTCTTCGATCATTTCGTAAATGATGTCGCGCGGCGTGTCGGACTGAATCGCTTCGTTACGGATACCGTAAATCACTTCGCGCTGCGTGTTGAGCACGTCATCGAATTGCAGCAAACGCTTACGCATCGAGAAGTTTTGCTGCTCCACCTTCTTTTGCGCATTCTCAATCGACCAGTTCAAGGCTGGGTGCTCCAGCTCTTCGCCTTCGCTCATCGACTTTTCAAGGATACGGGAAATCGGTCCGGCATTGGCAAACAGACGCATGAGATCGTCTTCTAGAGACACGAAGCACTTCGACATACCTGGATCACCCTGACGCGCACAACGGCCACGTAGCTGACGGTCAATACGACGCGATTCGTGACGCTCGGTGCCGACGACAAACAGTCCGCCGAGTTCTGGCACACCTTCGGCCAGTTTAATATCGGTGCCGCGACCCGCCATATTCGTAGCGATCGTCACGCCGCCCTTACGTCCGGCATTGGCGACAATCTCGGCTTCCTGTGCGTGGAACTTGGCGTTCAACACACTGTGCCCAATGTTTGCACGCTTCAACATACGACTCAGCACTTCAGAGGCTTCGACCGATGCGGTGCCCACGAGAACGGGCTGCCCTTTCTGATGCGCGGCTTCGACTTCTTTGATCACTGCGGCAAATTTCTCACGACGAGTCTTGAAGATCACGTCGTTCATATCAATGCGAATGCAAGGCTGGTTGGTCGGAATGACCATCACGTTGAGGCCATAAATCTCGTGAAACTCGGAGGCTTCGGTTTCCGCGGTGCCGGTCATACCAGACAACTTCTCATACATACGGAAGTAATTCTGAATTGTGACGGTCGCGTAGGTCTTCGTCTCCTTCTCGATGGTGCAATTTTCCTTCGACTCGATCGCTTGGTGCAAGCCATCCGACCAACGGCGGCCGGGCATCACACGACCCGTGTTTTGGTCGACGATGTTTACCTTACCCTCTTGCACGACGTATTCTTTGTCACGCTCGTAGAGACTGTAAGCGCGGAGCAACTGGCTGATGCAGTGAATGCGCTCGCTGGTTTGTTGAAAGACAGTCTCGGCGGCCAGCTTGGCCTCCTGCTTCACTTCTGGTGTGGCCAACTGTTCGTTCTTATCGATCTCGATGAACATTTCAGGAAGGTCGGGCAGCATGAAAGCGTCTGGATCCTCGGGGCTCATGAGCACGCGGCCATTCTCGGTGAGGTCGGCCTGCTGGTTCTTCTCGTCGATCACGTAGAAGAGCGCTTCCTTCAGAGCGTAACGCTCCTTCTTGTTGAAATCGCTATTCATCTCGAGATCGAACTTGTCGATCGCGCGGCGAATCGCCGGCACCTCATTGAGACGGTGAAATTGCTTGTTCTTCGGCATGCCGAGCTTCACCTGGAAGAGCTTGGCAGTCGCGGCATACTTCGCATCTTCGTCCACACCGTCGGTTTCGAGGGTGGCCTTCGCCTCGCCGACCAACTGGTTGCAATACGCCTGCTGCTTAGAGACCAGCTGCTGAATACTTGGCTTAATCTCACCAAATGGCAGTGGATTGTCATCCTGCATCGGGCCAGAAATGATCAACGGTGTGCGGGCTTCATCGACGAGAATCGAGTCCACTTCATCAATGATACAGAAATAGTGATCACGCTGCACCTGATCTTCCTTGTTGCTGGTCATACCGTTATCGCGCAGGTAATCGAAGCCAAACTCTGAGGCGGTGCCGTAGGTAATGTTGCATTCATACTGCTCGCGGCGAATTTGTGGCGGTTGGCTATTCTGGATACAGCCGACCGTCAGGCCAAGCATGCGGTAGAGGTGCCCCATCCACTCGGAGTCACGACGAGCGAGGTAGTCATTCACCGTCACCAGCTGACAATTCTGCCCCGATAGCGCATTGAGATACAGTGGGCAGGTCGAAACGAGCGTCTTCCCCTCTCCCGTCGCCATTTCCGCAATGTGCTTCTCGTGAATCGCGATACCGCCGATAAACTGCACGTCGTAGTGCACCATGTTCCAAGGCAACATGTGGTCACACACATCGAACTCTCGCCCACACATACGGCGCGCCGCGTTTTTCACCGTCGCAAACGCTTCCGGCAACAAATCGTCGAGCGACTCGCCATCCTGATGCCGCTGCATGAACTCGGCGGTTTTAGCGCGCAACTGCTCTTCTGTAAGCGACTGGTATTCAACTTCAAATGCGTTGATACGCTCGACGATAGGCTGACACTTTTTAAGATACTTCTTATAGTGACGTCCGGAAAACTTTTTGAGAATGGCTGAGATCATGAGATCTAATGTGTGCGGTTACTGAATGAAAATATTGGCGATTTCAGCTCACTGAGGACACCGAAACCGCGAAAAAGGTCAGAAAATGGTGAAACACCCGCCCGCTGGCAAGTGTGTTTCCTGCACTATATACGCAAGGTCGCAAATGCATGAAGATGAGCAGGCTGAGATGACCCAAGAAAGAATTCAGAGTTGCAAAAATTACGTAAGACTCGACAGTCATTAGCAATTCCCGCCGCAATGCGAAAAATCCCGTCAAAGTATCGACAATGGCTGTTCCAAGAGCTCCCCGCTCTGGAGGATGAAGGCATCCTCTCTGCCGACGCACGGCAGCGGCTCGAAAACTACTACACGACTCAGGTTGAAACACGCACGCACTGGGCGACGGTTGCCTTCGCGGTGCTCGGAGCGCTACTGATCGGCGGCGGCATCATCCTGCTATTCGCGCACAATTGGGAGGATCTATCTCGCCCCACGCGGGCAGTGCTCTCGTTCTGCCCACTCATAATCGGGGCGGTGCTCAGCGCACTCGCGATCCGGCGCGGAGGCACTGGCCTGCGCGAATCAGCCGGCATCTTTCACAGCTTAGCAGTCGGCGCCTGCATCGCGCTGATCGGGCAAACTTACCACCTGCCGAGCAACACTCCAGGATTTCTGCTGGTCTGGGCACTGCTAGTCATGCCGCTCATCTTTCTACTGCCCTCCACGGGAGCATATTTGTTTTATATCACGCTGATTTGTAGTTGGAGCGGCGTGGCGCAGGACGAATACGGGCAAGCCATCGGATTTTGGCTGCTGCTGATTCCAGCGCTGGTGCACGTCGTGCAACTCATTCGCCAACAAGCCCACGACGGACTACTCTCGCTCTGGGGCTTGATGCTGATGCTGCCCATTGCCCTAGGAATCGTGCTCGAACGCACTGTGCCGGGGCTATGGATCGTCGCCTACGCGTTCTTTTTGAGCCTTTCGGGACTGCTCGGCCTACGACTCTTCCCAAGTGAATCAGGCTGGCGCAACCCACTCCTGACCGTCGGACTCGCAGGAACCACCGTGCTGACCTACATCTTCACCTGGCAAGACATCTGGCACGACATCGGCTGGAATCACACGCGCTACTACAGAGGCTTTCAAGAATGGGGCATTTGGTGTGACTCGATCCTAATCCTAGGGCTGGTAATCGCATGGGCACTCACTGCGATCAAAGCGCTACGCCGCGATTCATTGCCGATCATCATTCTGTGCTCCTTCCCTCTGTTCGCCTTAGCCAGTTTCGTATTTGCAGCATTCTACGAAGGTGAGCTGATCAACGCCCTGCTCTTCAACGTCTACATGCTGGCGCTCGGCCTCGCCTACCTCGTGCAAGGCTGCCGCAACACACAACTACGCCTCGTCAACTACGGCATGGCCGTGCTTGGCCTACTGCTGATCACGCGCTTCTTCGATAGCGACTTCGGCTTTCTAGCCCGCGGCATCGCCTTCATCCTCATGGGCAGCGCCTTCCTTGCCACCAATCTCATCATGGCTCGCAGAAAGCACCAACAGGAGGACGCGCACTCATGAACCTGCGAATCATCCTCTTCGGCCTGTTGATATTGGCTCAGATTGCGGTGCCACTGCGCATGATTCAGCAGCGCGAAACCGTGCTGCGCGAAGGCGCACTGTTTCGCTTCAAAACCCAGCCCATCGACCCCGCCGATCCCTTTCAAGGTCGCTACGTCTGGTTGCGGATCAAAGAAGACTACGTGCGCCTATCGGAAGTCGAAACCGAAGCAGTCGACTACAACACCCGGGGCTACGCGACCGTCAGTATCGACGAACACGGATTTGCCTTCTTCGATTCATGGTCGACTGAAAGGCCAACCACAGGCGGCTACCTAAAGACTCGCGCCTTGGGTCAACAAATCGAATGGGAAACACTCTTCGAAAACGAAAGATCACGCATGCACAAAGGCCTCCGCATCGACATCCCGTTCACCCGCTACTACATGGATGAGGCCAAAGCACCCCGCGCCGAGCGCATCGCCCGCGATGCCTCACGAGACGACACCTGCTGGGTGGCCGTGCGCATACTCAACGGCCAAGCCGTGATCGAAGACGTGATGATCGAAGGCCAGTCGATACGGGATCTGTCGGCAGTCGAATAAGACTCACTTCAACCAAGCAATCGTCGCGCCCCAACCACCCTCGGTTGCGCCCGCCAATTCAAAACGCTCCACCCGCGGATCGCGCTCCAACAGCTTATGCACCGTCGTGCGCAGCGTGCCGATTCCCTTGCCGTGAATGATTCGTAGCCGACGAATGTCTTTCTCCAAGCACGCTTCAATATAGTCCGGAATTAAATCGCCCAAATCGGAAGGGCGAAAGGTGTGCAAGTCGAGCTCACCGTTGATCGGCAATTCAACTGGTTCGGGTTCGTGGTCAGTCATCTTGAAGTTAGCTGATAACGGCCCGTCTTATGATTACCGACCTTTGTTACAATCCCTGCATCCAACAGCGGGTTCATCAAATTCATCACCCCTTGCTTAGACATTCCCATTAATTCTCGAATCTCCGACGGCCCCATGCCTCCATGATCCACCAATAACCGCAGTAGCGCCTGCTGCTTTGAAGACAGCACCAGCTTTTCACCAGACACTGGCTGAAGACTTTGCACTCGTAGCCACACACTTTCCAAAGTCTGACGCAACCCCTCTGCGCAATACTCCAACCATCCCGTCAAATCCCCACTTTGCCGAGTCGCTCGCAAGGCATCATAGTAAGCCGGACGGTCTTGCCAGTAATATTCATCCACTGAAAAGATGTGATGCGTATCAAACCCTCGACGGTAGAGTTCCCAAAGCGCCAATGCGCGCCCAGTCCGGCCATTGCCATCCGCAAAAGGGTGGATCGCTTCAAAACGATAATGCAGAATCGCAGAGCTCAATATCGGAGACAACTCACGAGAGCCCTTATTCCACCAATCCAGCAACTCAAACATCAGTGGCGAAACTTCATGTGGCCCTGGAGGAGTGTCACCGCCAATCGTGACAAAAATTGTGCGATATTGGCCTGAATCACCCTGATCCATCACTCCCTCAGCCAAAATACGATGCAGCGCAAACAGATCATCATGCCGAACCGCTTCGATATCAGAGCGCGCTTCGATGTATTTGAGCCCGGCCAAATAATTCGTCACTTCCCTTTCAGCACGGCCATTCGCACGCGCCAACTCACGCCCAGCATCCAGCGCCTGCACCTGCTTCAAAGTCAGCGGATTACCTTCGATAGATGTCGATGCGTGGGTATTGCGACTGCGACTCTCCTGCTGCAGAGCAGGCACCCAAGCCAGCTCCACCGAAGCTCCCTGAATCCGCTCACGCACAGCCGCAATCTGCTCAACTAATGTGAGTAAACGGGGCGTAATCGTAAACTGAGGAGCATCAGCCACACAATTAGTCCACCATTCGTCCACACATACGTCAAGTGTCAACTCCCAGCTCCGCTTATCCGTCTACCATTCGTCCATCTATTCGTCAACCGGTGCCACTTCCTTAGGCAACGCTGGCAACGTCGCAACGCCCTTCACCTCAGGCAACGCCGCCGCCGAGGCACTATCAAGGGCTTCGAACTTTTTCGCTGTCACCAGCAGGCGACTTTCGACTGAGTTCACCGCCTTGTTGTAATGCTCGACCGACTGACCGAGGCTTTTTCCAACCTTGGCGAAGTGCCCTACCACCACACCGATGCGGTCGTAAAGCTCTTTGCCCAGCGCTGCGATTTCCTTCGCCTCGCGGGCGATGGCCTCTTGCTGCCAACCGTAAGCGATGGCTTTGAGGAGCGCGATCAAAGTGGTCGGCGTCGCCAGGATCACCTTGTTCAGCACGCCGAGTTCGATCAGCTGGGGGTCTTGCTCTAGGGCGGCACTGAAGATCGTTTCATTCGGAATAAACAGCACCACAAACTCGGGCGCGTTGTCGAATTTGTCCCAGTAGGTTTTGGCCGAAAGGCCTTTGATATGATCGCGAACATGACGCGCGTGCGCCTGCATCCGCTCTTTTTGCTCATCGGGATCTTCAGATTGCAAGGCATCGAGATATGCAGCCAGCGGCACCTTCGAATCGACCACGACCACGCGCTCATTCGGCAAACGAATCAACATATCGGGCCGCAGACGCTGACCGTCCTCCGTCTCGACCGAGGCCTGCTCCTCGAAATCGCAATAGTTAATCATACCCGCCATCTCGACCGTGCGGCGTAGCTGCATCTCGCCCCACTGCCCACGCACCTGCGGCGCACGCAGCGCCTGCACGAGGCTGCCCGTGGTGCGGCTGAGTTGCACCTGCGATTCCGCCAACTGCTTGAGTTGCTGCTGCAAACTCGCATCCGTTTCGGTGCGACGCTGTTCGATCTTCGCCACACGCTCATTAAACGTCTTCAAGGCCTCGCCCACTGGCTCCACCGTTTTGTTGATCGCCTGCTGACGCTTCTCCAAATCACTCTTCGCGCCTTCTTGGTATTTCTCCAGTGTGGTTTTGGCGAGATCAAGGAAGGACTCGTTATTTTTGGAAAGTGCCTCCGAAGAAAGCGCCTTAAAACTATCCTGTAGATTCGCCTTTGCCTCTTCCAACAAAGCCAACTTTTCAGCAGCCGCCTTCAGCTCGGCCTCACGCTGCGCTTCCACACGAGCAAGCGCTTCCTTGCCCGACGAATACTCGGCTCGCAAAGCCAGCAACTCATCTTGCGCATCTCCAGCAGCCGATTCCGAGCGCTGCAATCCGCCGCGCAGCAATACAAACACCAGGCCTGCGCCCACTAAGACCCCAACCACAAGAGCGACCATCAATTCCATGCCCTCAAATGCACGTCAGTTCTGCCACGCTGGCAACGGCGGAATGCCATAAAACCTGATAATCCGCCGTAGCGGACTGGCGAAGCCATTTCGACAGCTCATCCCAAGCCACAGACCCCAAGTCAGTGCCCTACCCAATCAAACCACATCAGAAGTGTGAAGAACTCATCGTGCTGGTTAAGCGTAGTTAAGCGTTCATAAGCGGTTAAAAATACAAAGCCTCAGCAATGCACAGATCGAAACCGCTTCACGGGCTCCGCGACACACAAAGCTACGCCAAAAACAGCGCCCTATACTGGCGAGCACCAAACTTTCCCGTAAGGTCAAAGCACCCTCAAAAGATACTTTATCATGAAAACACTCCTCCTTCTCTGCCTCGCACTTATACCACTCCAGATCATGTCCGCCTACGAAAGCGCCTTCGAAAAAACCCCCGTCGGCACCATCGAAGTCAAAACGCTGCCCGCCGCCCGGCTCCTTGCCGCCCACAGCGAGGGCAACTACTTCCAGGAAAACAACGGCCTCTTTCGCCCACTCTTTCGCTACATCCAGGACAACGACATCGCGATGACGATCCCCGTCGAAGCCGAGATCGATCCAGGCATCATGTATTTCTACCTCGGCGAGGACTACAAAGAGACTGAGCTAGAGGACACCGACCGCGTGCAGATCATCACCCTGCCCGAGCGCACGGTGCTAAGCATCGGCGTGCGCGGCAGCTACAGCTCGAAGAATTTCGACGAGGCCAAAGCCGAATTGCTCACATGGTTATCAGAGCAAGACGAGTGGATCGCCAGCGGCACAGCACGCGCCATCTACTGGAACGGCCCCTTCACCTTCGGGTTCCTGAAACGCGCCGAAGTGCACATTCCAGTCGTAGCTGCCGAATAGTCATTCGGTCCCACGCTTCCAAAAGCTTTACAAGCGCGCCTCTCAGTTTCACATTTCCCTGCATGCTTTTAAGAGTCACCCAATACGGCGAACCGATCCTACGCAAAGTCGGCGATCCGATCACAGAATTCGACGACGCCCTTGCGCAACTGGCCGACGACATGGTCGATACCATGTATGATGAAGACGGCATCGGCCTAGCCGCGCAGCAAGTCGGCCTCGCACTGCAGTTCTGCGTGATGGATGTGCGCCCACCCGAAGGCGAAGCAGCCCCGTTCGAATACAGCTTCGACGGCAAACAACCGCCACTCGACTTGATCATGCCGATGGCGCTCGCCAACCCGAAGATCTCCATCATCGACCAAACCGAAGACGTTTACGAAGAAGGCTGCCTCTCCTTTCCCGACGTGCGCGGCAAAGTCACCCGCCCGATCGGAGTGCGTTGCGAATATCAAGATACCGAAGGCAATACGCACGTGCTCGAAGCCACTGGCCTACTCGGCCGCTGCATCTTGCACGAAACGGACCACCTCAACGGCGAGCTCTTCATCGACAAGATGGACAAGCGCGACCTCCAGCGCATGGCACCGCGCGTCAAAAAAATCCGCCGCAACAGCCGAGACTATTTGAAGACACAGAAGTAGCGCACCCGCGCGGAACACGACAACAAGACATGAAACGCTCCAATCATTTCAGCACACTCGCACTCCTAGCATTCAGTCTCTTTGCCCTCACGGGCTGCGAGAGCCATGAAATCAAAAGCGGCACCGATGATGTCATGGATGTCATGCGCAACGGCGTCGATGTCGTCACCGATGCCGGCAACAAAGCCGCAGACGCCATGAAGAGCGACAAGGAGTAATACTCCGCACACTCTACTTCACCACCGCGACCGGGCCTGCTAGCACCTGCTCTAGGCCATCTGGCAACTGCGAGCTAAAAGGCGCGAAGCAAAGCGCGAACAGGCACGCGCACAGGATCGGCTTCAGCGCAAAGCCACACAGCGCACTCGGACGTGTGTCCCGCACGCTATGCGCGCACAGCGCAAACAGTACCAACGAGAGCGCCACTTCGAACAGCCCGATCACTGCAAAATTGCCAAACAACTCAGTTGCACTGCTACCAGCGATCAACGCCAATGAGCCCGCTGCAGCCAGCGTCGACACATAAGCCGCCACCCCTGTCGCAACCAACTGCCCCGCGTCCAATTGAACACTGCGCCGGCCCTGCAATAGGCGAAATACACAGTGCGCTGCCCACGGAGCGACCACTCCCATATTTACAAAGTTCGCCCCCAAGGTGCTCATCGAGCCATCCCCTAAAAAGGCGGCCTGCCCTGTCAGCACCGCTGCCATTGAGAGCATCGCCGCACATGGCCCAAATAAAATAGCCAACAAGGCCGCGCCTAGAAAATGCCCTGAGAAGCCTAAGCCCATCGAGCAGTTCACCATCTGTGCAATAAATACAAAGCCAGTCATCGCCATCAACGCTGGCACTTGCTTGCGCTTCATTGTGCGTCGCGCACCATAGCACGCAGCCGAAAGAGTCACCACACCAGCCAAACTGGTGAGTAGAGTTACAGAAGTATCGAGGTTTTCGCTAACGAGATGCATAATGCGACGGGTATTTTTGGATGATCAGTTCTAATTAAAAAAAGTTTGTGCGCGCTGCAGCGCGACGGGAAATTCCACTTGCGAGTGCGGAACCAGCAGGTTCCGAACCAAAAAGATCGCCTTGCGCAAACTAATCCCATCCTGCGCCAACACTTTGATACCCAGCCCACCAGCACGCAGCGGGCTCGCACCAATGCTGACATCCTCAAGCTCTAGTTGATGCAACTGCTGCACCAAATCCTCCAACGGCTGCGGTGTTAAATAATAAATGCCAGCATACGATCCGTTCGGATACAAGGCGCGCCAATCTGCTGCATCTCCTTTCGCTGGGAACAACTGAAAGTTCTCATACGCGACCAACTGCCCCGCCCGCACAATCCGCAAACTCGATGCCCAGCGCGCGAACTCAAAGCTCTCACCATAGGCTGCTCGCCCGGGATTCACCACCTCGCACAGCAACACCGTGGATGACTCCGCGACTTCTAGCCGCGTGGTTTGCTGCAAACTCGCATCTTTTTGTAAGATCAACGGAGCCGGCCACACATCCAGCACCGCATTTTCGCCGACAGTGAATTTTTGCTCTACGCTCGCAAATCCTGTATCCATCGTATGGATACGGCAAGCCGCTGGACTGACCAACCCCGCACGTGCGCCATCGCACACCTGAACATCCAACTCCAACAAATCGCCATCCAACAAGCCAGCGGTCGGACTGGTCAAAATACTGACCGCCCAGTCCTTATCGTGGTAGGCCTTTGTCATATGCAACGGCGGTCGCACCCACTGCCCCATCAGCCGGGTGCCATGCTCCGGAGCCAACGCATAGCGCAAACGCGCACCCCCGCGCACTGCGGGTCGCGTCGATTGGGGCTCTGTGATCATTGATGACATTTTATTTCGCAGCGAATGGGAAGAAGCACTCGCGCTCCAACCATGCCACCACATCGCCGAGCCCCTTGCGGCTCTTCAAATCGCAGAACAAGAACGGGCGCTCTTCGCGTTGCACCTTTGAGTCGCGCGCCATCACATCCAAGTCGGCCCCTACATACGGAGCCAATTCAGTCTTATTAATGATCAGCAGATCGGAGTGACGAATCGCAGGCCCGCCCTTGCGTGGGATCTTATCGCCCTCTGCCACATCGATCACATAGATAAAAGCATCCACTAGATCGGGTGAGAACGTCGCCGACAAATTGTCACCACCGCTCTCGATCAATACGACCTGTGCATCAGGGTGACGTGTGATCAAATCCTCCACCGCAACTTCATTCATGCTCGTATCATCACGTATCGCAGTGTGCGGGCAACCACCGGTCTCCACTCCTAGAATTCGGCTATTCTCGATGGGGCTGTTCTTCTCTAGAAACTGCGCATCTTCCTTGGTATAAATATCATTGGTGATCGCCACCAAACTGAAGCGCTCATGCAGCGTCTCAATTAAGCGCAGTAACAGCATAGTCTTACCGGAGCCAACAGGCCCACCGATACCGACACGAACAGGACGAGGAGTAATATTTTGAGTCATGATAAAGAACGTAAAATTGAATTAAGAAATAAACAGTCGAGAAAACGCAGTCGCATGACGCGCCGAGCTAATATCAAAGGCCGGCGCAAACCAACCAGCCGCCGCGTGCTCCACCTCTTGCGAAGCAGCCACCCAATCAGGCAATAGCTCCAAGCCCGAGCTTAATGCCAATTGTGCAGATTCCGGGCTAATGCGTAGCAACTTGATCGATGCGGAGACAAAATTCGCTAAGCTCTGATAGGCATATGCCAACAAGCTCGCCTCCACCGGCACGGCAAACATCTGATACTGCAGCGCAGTCACCACCAAATTATGCCCGGCCGCATCACCGGCCGCGTAGGCTTTTGAGTAGCGCTCTAATCGCGCATCGTCTGGCCAAAGTTTGCGCAACATCCGCAAGCGCCCACGCCCTTGTGCGATGCTACCTTCGCGAATCTCCACTGACCACTTCCACGCATCGATTTCTGCGTCGAGTTCTAGCAACAGGTCCCAATCATCTGCTGCAACGGCTTCACGCACATAGCGCAGATACGGCAGCTCCAAGCGCGCCAACGCCGGGCCAGCGTGCTCTTTAAAAAACAAACTCAAGTCATCGCCATTGCGATATTTACAAACATGCGCCCACTGCTCCAATCCCATCGAATGCGCATACGCGCCAGACGGAAATAACGGATCGGACACCTGCATCAACGCGGGCAACCATGCAGCTTGATCCACTGACGATACACCTTCCATATTATAGTCGCACAAACTTTCCGCCACTCAAGTCGTGAGCATGACTATGGTCGTGATCATGCGAATGCCCGCCCTGCTTACTAGGTTGAAACACACGCATCACTTGTTGATACGCGATCTGCTCACGATCCAACATTTGACGCACCGCAAGATCGTCCTGCACCAGCACGCCTTCTGCTGAGAACGATGCCTTGAAGTGCAGGTTGCCGATCATCCAGCCAATCCACGCAGCTTCTTCCGCGCCGCCCAAAGCAATCAAGAAACAATCCTCAGGGCTCTGGTCGATCACGTACGCAGCTGTATCGGATAGATGGATACAATCTCCATGCCGCAACGCCTCGTTCACATCAAAGCCGAAGTCCGTGCCATCGACTGCTTCACCACGCCAACGACGACGCGCCAATTTATGACGATCAACAACGACTGAAATGACTTCGAGGCCTGCGGGTATTTCGGAAATGGATTGGGAAATTAAATGCATTCTCTGTAGGGGCGCTGCTTGCGGCGCCCGCGAGTGTTCAATGGGTCGCGAAAAAAATGTGATTGTTCGCAAGGGTCGCGGGCTTCGCAAGCAAAGCCCCTACGCGAGCGAAGATGAATAGAGGTTAAAATAAGAAATAGCGCTGCGCCATCGGCAAGACAGTCGCCGGCTCACATGTCAGCACTTCGCCATCGGCCGTCACGGTATAGGTTTCAGGATCGATCGTAATCTTCGGCAAGTAATCGTTCAACACCATGTCGTGCTTTGAGATATTACGCGTGTTCTCTACTGGGCGAATAATCTTCTCCAAGCCGAGGCGCTCAGCCACGCCAGATTCAATTGCAGCCTTACTGACGAACGTAATGGACGTGCGCGAACGCGCCTTGCCGAAGGCAGCAAACTGCGGACGATAATACATCGGTTGCGGCGTCGGGATCGAGGCATTGGGATCTCCCATATTCGCCGTTGCGATCAGACCGCCCTTCAGGACGACCTCCGGCTTCACACCGAAAAATGCGGGCTTGAAGATCACCAGATCAGCCAACTTGCCAACTTCCAAGCTACCCACGTCAGCCGCGCAACCACAGGCAATTGCGGGGTTGATCGTGTATTTCGCGATATAGCGTAACACCCGGAAATTATCAGCAGCGCTGTGTGTGTCCGACTCCAGCTTGCCGAATTGCTTCTTCATTTTGTCGGCAGTCTGCCAGGTGCGAATCAACACTTCGCCCACACGGCCCATCGCTTGACTGTCGCTCGACATGATCGAGATCGCGCCGCGGTCGTGTAAAATATCTTCGGCGGCAATGGTCTGCGGACGGATGCGCGACTCAGCAAAGGCCACATCCTCCGGGATCTTGGAGTCCAAATGATGACAGACCATCAACATGTCCAAATGCTCATCGATCGTGTTGACTGTGAACGGGCGTGTCGGATTGGTCGAGGACGGCAGCACATTTGGCTCACCGCACACGCGCAGAATATCGGGAGCGTGACCGCCGCCCGCGCCTTCGGAATGGAAGGTATGAATCACCCGATTCTTAAACGCACCAATCGTGGTTTCAACGAAGCCAGATTCATTCAAGGTGTCGGTATGGATCGCGACTTGCACATCCAGCTCATCAGCCACTGTCAAGCAGTGGTCAATCGAACTCGGCGTCGTGCCCCAATCTTCGTGTAATTTGAGCCCCATCGCACCCGCTTTCACTTGCTCGCGCAGTGCCTCGTGGTTGGACGCATTGCCCTTGCCCATAAAACCGAGATTCATCGGAAACGATTCCGCCGACTCCAGCATTCTTTCAATATTCCATTTGCCCGGCGTGCAAGTCGTGGCATTGGTGCCCGTCGCAGGCCCCGTGCCACCGCCCACCATCGTGGTGACACCACTGGTCAGTGCCTCGTTGATTTGCTGCGGGCAGATAAAATGAATGTGTGAATCAAAACCACCAGCAGTGACAATGTGTCCTTCGGCTGCGATCACTTCGGTGCCTGCGCCGATCACCATGTTGTCGGCCACGCCGGATTGGATCAACGGATTGCCCGCATGCCCGATCCCAGCGATGCGACCGTCCTTCACGCCGATGTCGGCCTTGATGACACCGAGAATCGGATCGATGATCGTCGCATTGGTCAGCACCAGGTCCAAGCAATCCGCACCCAGCGCTAGCGGCGACTGCCCCATGCCGTCACGGATCACCTTGCCGCCACCAAATTTCACTTCGTTACCATAACCGCCGGACTCGGCGATCAGGTCTTTTTCGACTTCGATGAACAGGTCTGTATCGGCGAGACGCACTTGATCGCCCACGGTGGGACCAAACATTTCAGCATATTGACGACGGGTAAATGTGAGACCTGAGGGGGGAGACTTGAGGGGAGAGGTTATGCCATCCAGCGCTGCGTCGACTTTGTTATTGAGCCCATATACACGGCGCTCACCTGCGAGCGTCACGAGCTCTACCTCGCGCACATCGCCCGGCTCGAAACGCACCGCGGTGCCGGCCGCAATGTTGAGACGAAATCCTTTGGACGCCTCGCGATCGAACTCGAGCAGCTCATTGATCTCGTAGAAGTGAAAGTGACTACCGACCTGCACGGGGCGATCGCCCTTGTTGGCCACCTGCAGTGTGATGGTCTCTAGCCCGACGTTACCGGACAGCGTCGCATTCGGATCGGAGTATTTGTATTCGCCTGGTATCATCGGATCGGGTTGTGAACAGTGACAAGTTTGGTGCCGTCGGGGAATGTGCCCTCGACCTGCACCTCGTGGATCATTTCCGGCACGCCTTCCATCACGTCGTCGCGCTTCAGGATCGTCGTGCCAAAACTCATCAGATCCGCCACGGTCTGCCCGTCGCGAATACCCTCGAGAATCTCATACGAAATAAGCGCAATCGATTCAGGGTAGTTCAACTTGAGCCCACGTGCTTGTCGGCGACGCGCCAAATCGGCGGCCACCACAATCATGAGCTTATCTTGTTCTCGGGGAGTTAAATGCATCGTTTATTCGTCCAATGGTTACACAGTCAGATACTTCTCAATCACTTCGCCGGTGAGCTCTTCCGACTCACCTTCAAGCACCACAGATCCACGATCGAGAATATAAAATTCATCGCACGCCGCCTTCGCGAAATCCAAATATTGCTCCACCAAAATAATGCTCAAATTGCCCTGTTTTTTCAGTAAGTGAATCGCGTCCTCGATTTGGTCGATAATGGAAGGCTGAATCCCTTCGGTCGGCTCATCAAAAATCAAAAGTTTCGGATTGGTCAAAATCGCACGGCCAATTGCCAATTGCTGCTGCTGACCACCGGAAAGCACGCCGCCCTTACGACCGAGCATCTCTTTGATCACTGGAAATAATTCGTAGACTTCCTCAAGGCGTTCTTTGCCGGCCTTGCCAGAAATACTCAGACTCACTTCGAGATTTTCTTGCACTGTCAGATTCGGGAAGATGTCACGCCCCTGCGGCACATAACCGAGCCCAGCACGCGCGCGCTGATCGGTGCGCATGCCACTGATCGAGCGACCTTCAAATTGAATGTCGCCTTCGGTTTTCGGCATCAGCCCCATGATGCTGCGCAGTAGCGAGGTCTTGCCCACACCATTGCGCCCGAGCAAGGCGACGACCGAATTTGGCTTCACCTTCATCGTTACACCACGAAGGATGATCGATTCGTCGTAACTCGCTTTCAAGTCATGGACGGAAAGCAAGGGTTCGACAGCGGGAGTTTCAGCTTCTGAAATCATTCAATAAATTCTCTATTTGGATTCGTCCTTCTTGCCCTGACGACCGAGGTAAACTTCGATCACTTGTGGATCGGATTTTACTTTCTCGAACGTGCCTTCTTTCAATACATGGCCTTGATGCAACACGGTCACCTTGCGAGCGATCTGTCGGATAAACTCCATATCGTGCTCGATCACGATCAAGCTATGCTTCTTCTCTAAGCTCAGCAATAGCTCGCCCGTGCGATCCGTTTCCTCGTCGCTCATGCCCGCCGCCGGCTCGTCGATCAGTAAAATGCGCGGATCTTGCGCGAGCAACATGCCGATCTCCAGCCACTGCTTTTGACCGTGCGAGAGCAGACCAGCAAGATCCTGAGCACGTGAGTCCAGGCGCACCGTCTTGAGCACTTCCATAATGAGCTCACGGTCTGCAGCCGTTTCGCGATAGAAGAGTGTCTTGAAAACACCGCGATCGCGGTTCAACGAGAGCACCAAATTATCATACACGGTATGTGACTTATAAATACTGGGCGTCTGGAACTTACGGCCGATCCCGAGACGATTAATCTCGAACTCGCGGAGCTTCGTCAGGTCTTTATCATGACCATCGTTTTCGTGCAATGTCACCGTGCCTTCATCCGGACGCGTGCGGCCGGTAATGATATCCATGAAAGTGCTCTTACCTGCGCCATTCGGCCCGATGACCGTGCGCAGTTCGCCTTCTTCCAGGTAGAAGTTAAGATCGTTAATCGCCTTAAATCCATCAAAGGCTTTATTGACACCGGAGACCGACAAGATGAGCGGGGTATCGCGGTAGAGAGGTTCGTGTTGCATGAGTGCCATGGTGATTTACGCAGCAGCAGATTGAAGTGAACGCTTTTGAGCGATGCGGCTCTTGAGCTGTTTGTAGACACCGACGATGCCATCCGGCATGAACAGGACGACGAAGACGAACATACCGCCCATCATGATGAGCCAGTAATCTGGGAATGCCTGCGTGGTATAGCTCTTCATCATATTGACCAAGATCGCACCAATCACGGGGCCCCACTTGGTGCCACGACCGCCGACGGCCACCCAAACGACGACCTCCAGCGACTTGCTGGTTTCCATCAGACTCGGATTAATCCCGCCGACCTGAGGCACATAGAGCGCACCTGCCGCACCTGCGATCATTGCGGATAATGTGAAAATGACCAATTTAAAGCTCGTCGTTGAATATCCCGAGAAGAGCACGCGGTTTTCCGAATCACGAATCGCCTGCTGCACTTTGCCAAACTTCGATGCCAAAATCCCTGAAGTGATCAAATAGGTCACCAACAGCAGCAAGGCTGAGCCGATGTACAACCAACGTGTGGTCGACGCATCATTCATGCTATATCCGAGGATTTCCTTAAAGTCGGTAAAGCCATTATTCCCACCAAAGGTAAAGTCATTTCGGAAGAACAACAAACACACCGCATACGTCAGCGCCTGTGTCAGAATCGAGAAGTAAACCCCTTTGATTCGCGAACGGAATGCAAGGAAACCAAAGATCAACGCCACTAAGCCAGGCACCCACAGCACCGCACCCGATGCAAACCAGAAACTATCAAACGGCTTCCAGTGAACAGGCAAATCTTGATAGCCCATGAAAACCATGAAGTCGGGTAAGTAGAGCTCCGAGCTACCAGCATCACCAATCGTGAGCATGAGGTACATGCCCATCGCATAGCCCCCCAAAGCGAAGAACAAGCTCTGACAGAGACAGAGCAAGCCGGTGTAGCCCCATAACAGATTCAGACTCATCGCCAAAATCGCATAGGTCAGATATTTCCCCCAGAGTGACACCTGAAAGGAACTGACCGAGAGTAATCCACCCTCAGGCCCCCAAGCATTCAAAGATGGAATGAGCATTAATAGACCGGCAACGATACCGAAGATACCAATCTCTTTTTTATTTTCGCTAGTAAGCATGACGTAAAAACAAGGCTGAAGGTTTAATCATCAAGACTGCGCGAACGCGAAGGGAAGAGACCACCCGGTCGCCATTGAAGAAAGAGAATGATCACGAAGAACACAGTGATCTTGCCCATCACTGGGCCGAGAGATGGTTGTAGCAATTGATCGACCATGCCGATGCCCATCGCAGAGATACCTGCGCCCAGCAAGTTGCCGACGCTACCGATGACCACCACCATGAAACTATCGACGATGTAAGCCTGCCCCATGAGCGGACCGACATTACCGATCTGCGAGAGCACACAACCCCCGATCGCAGCCAAACCGCAACCGAGCGCAAACGTCATCGAATTCACACGTGACACCGGAATGCCGAGACTGCTCGCCATACTTCGGTTTTGCATCACTGCGCGAATGTGTAAGCCGAGACTCGTCTTTCGTAAAAGCAGCCACGTCGCAATGATCACACCGAACGCAATGACTACAATCATCAAGCGCGTGTAGCTCATATCGAAACCACCAAAACCGACGCTGCCCATCAACCAGTTCGGCACATTCACTTGCACATTCGCTGCGCCGAAAATTAATCGGAACATCTGCTGCATCACCATTGAGATCCCCCACGTGCACAGTAGCGATTCCAGCGGACGACGATATAAGAAGCGAATAATCGACTTTTCCAAAAGCAAACCAATGAAGCCCGCGACCAAAAAGCTGACTGGCAACGCGACCACGAAATACCAACCAAAGGCGGCACTCTCGGCGCCCCATGTGCGAATGAAAAAGTTCTGCACCATGAACGTGGTATACCCACCGATCGCCACGAACTCGCCGTGCGCCATATTGATGATCCCCATCAGACCAAAAGTAATCGCGAGTCCAAACGAAACGATCAGCAACACTGAACCGGTGCTAAACCCGCGAAAGAAACTTCCGACGAAGTCCACCAACTTGAGATGCTCTTCAATCACGCGGTGTGCCTTCTCGACAGCCAGCGCGATGTCACTGTCTGGCGCGCCGGCCTCGACCTGTGACTTCAGCACTTTATCTAAAAATCCACGCGACGCACTCGACTTCAATACGGTCAACTCCTGAACCGCAGTCAGCACTTGCTCGTCATTGCCATTTGCCAACAGACTAATGGCCAAGGCTTCACGAATCGCATCCTTCACCTCCTCATCGGTTTCGATTTGCAAGCGATCCTCCAGCGCTTGCACAAATTTAAGCTTCTGACTCTGCCCCATTTTAATCGCCGAGTCGATACGCTCCTTCGGATCGTCCGCCTTCAAACCTAGCGTATCCAACAACCCCAACATCGCCTTACGCACGCCGCGCGAAGCGCGCTCCTTCTGAGTCGACTCTGCTTCGGCTTCAGTCAACTCCACGGGATCACCCGTGGCAACCGACGACCAGCCTGTCTGCTCAGCAAACTGTAGCAAACGCACATCGCCACTCGCGTCCGTCAGCGTGTAAACGCCTCCCGTGCGCCAGGCTTCATAAATCACCGCGATCTCTGGATCGCCGTATTGTGACAGCTCTTCGATCAGCCCAGCCTCATCCGCCTTCTCAGCAAGCATGAGCTCAGAAAGCACAAGACGGGCGCTACGATCCTGCGCACCAGCAATCGTAATTAAAAATAGACTACAGCATAATAACTGAAAAAAGCTTCCCAATGAAGCCCGTCGAAAGAGGTATCGTATAGAACTCATATACATAAAAAATCTGGCCTCGCATTTTTCAGGCCAATTACTGTCGCACACATAATGATTAGTAAGAAGGGACGAGAAATCGGGAGGGATGGCCTCCCCTTCGACAGGCTCTTGAGCTTGTCGAAATGACGCGCCTGCTGTGTTCTACGCTGCCGCCTGCAGCGTGCTGGTGCGAAACTCAGGCCCGGCGGACAAGGCGGTGAGCTTTACCCATAACTTTGTATCTTCTTGTTGTCGCCATGAACGCGGTTCTTTGAGCTCCTCCCCGGCGAAGGGGAGGTGGCCCCGTCTGCGGGGTCGGAGGGGTTTCGGCGTGTTAGCCCAAAGAATCTGCTCATGTTGCGCGAAACCCTTCCGTCTCGGCGGACCGAGACACCTTCCCTTCGCAGGGAAGGAGCTTTTTTACAACCAACTTCACACATTCTCAACTTACGGCTAAAGGACAAGACCTTGCTCGTCCCTCCCGGACAAGTAAGCAAGGGCTTGTGGGGAATTCCCCACAAGCCCCGCCAAACAAATTAAACTACAATATTTGAACAGTTAAAAGGCGTTCGACCTTAGTTGAATGTGCCCTTCAACCATGGCTCACCGACAACGTCAGGAATCACTTCGAGAATCTCGAACTGACCATCTTCAAGGGTCTCACCAATGTAGACACTCTTTGTTACGTGGTGATTCTTTTGGCTGGTGACCGTGCCTCCAGGACCTTCAAAAGAGATACCACTTTCAAGCGCTTTAATCACAGCTTCTGGATCGAATGTGCCAGCCTTCTCAACCGCAGCCTTCCACAGATAGACACCGTCATAAGAGAGCACCATCGGTGAACAAGTCACACGGTCATTTTTTTGAACTGCATCCGGAGCCTTCGTCTTCAACCAAGTTTGGAAGTCAGCCTTGAACTTGTCATTCGCAGCAGACTCGATGGACATGAAGTATGTCCAGCAACCGAGGTGACCAACAAGGTCCTTAGTCGGCAAGCTACGGAACTCATCTTCGGAAAGAGAGAACGATACGATTGGGCACTCATCCGAAGACAGACCAGATGCAGCGATTTCCTTGAAGAAAGGAACGTTCGCGTCACCGTTAATCGTGTTAATCACACAAGCATCACCGGAAGCAGCGAAGCCCTTGATGTCAGCAACGATTTGCTGGAAGTCTGTGTGACCGAAGGGTGTGTAGTTACCAGCAGAGACTGCAACGTCACCTTCGTAGCGAATACCACCACCGATGTTTTCGACAGGGATGCCCTTAGAGAGCAAGTATTCGAAAAGAACGATGTTCGTTGTTTGCGGATACACATAGTCCGTGCCGATCAGGTAGAATTTTTTATAACCTTCAGCGAGCAAGTAGTCGACCGCAGGGATCGCCTGCTGGCCAACTGCTTCAGCTGTGTAAATGATGTTCGGCGATTCTTCTTCACCCTCGTATTGCACAGGGTAGAAAAGAAGACCTTTGTATTTCTCGAATACTGGCAGAGCGAACTTACGGCTCACAGATGTCCAGCAACCGAAGACTGCCGCACACTTATCCTGAGCGAGCAGCTGCTCAGATTTTTCCGCGAACACCGGCCAGTCCGAAGCACCGTCAGCGACAACCGCCTCGATCTGCTTTCCGAGCACGCCGCCATTGGCATTGATTTCGTCAAAAGTGAAAAGAAGCACGTCACGAAGCGATGTCTCAGAGATCGCCATGGTGCCACTTAGAGAGTGAAGAATGCCAACCTTAATGGTCTCGTCTTCTGCGTGAACGCTGCCAATTGCCGCAGCGGATAGCGCACCCACAATCAGTAGCTGCGATGCTTTCTTAGTTATCTTCTTAATCATTGTTAGTATATATCTTTATTAGTTTCCTTTTTTATAATCTGCGCTGCAAAAATCTGCCCAGAGGCAAAACATTTACAGCTTGCTAGCGTAGCGTGACTATCAGTGCTTTAGTCCGATAAGTCTGGCAGATCAAAATTCTTTACTTTCCCGCGGTAAAAGCGAACGACACCTCTAACCCGCTTACCCGAAGCAACCCGTCGCCCTTGGTAAGTGTAGAAATTATCAATCTTCTTATGCATGGACGGGTCCTTCATCGTCGGCTCTCCAAGGAGTTCGATCACCTGTTCCTCAGACATGCCAACCTTAAGCTGATCCCACTTAGAAGCTTCCATCCAAGGGTAGAAAGCATCTTCCTCGCGCTCATGAATCACACTGACAACGTCATCAATAATTGAAGAGCCACCTGCGCTTGCGTTAACCTTTCGAGTTGCAATAGCGACCTCTGCAGCCTGATTAGCGACATCAGACTGGAACGAAAGCATCGACTGCTCTAAGACACTCAAGCGTTGGACCAACGCATCGTATTCCGCGCGCGTTACATAAGCTGACTCATCAGCATAGAGCGGAGAGGCAACAACAGCGCTTAGCGTTAAAATTGAAAGTATGGGAAAGATGCTTTTCATGTTATTTGTCTTCCTATCAAAATAAAAAAAAGGGGCCCCGACCCGATCGAGGCCCCTTAAACTATTTAGCTAATTCGAGAATTAGCCTCTTTAGAATGCGTAGATGAACTCAACTGCGTAGAACATCTCTTCACCATCACCAGTATCTACAGAGCTTCCGTCGAATGCAGAGATTTCAGCAAGAACAAGCGCCTTGTCAGAAAGCATGTAGCTTGGAGAGATAGTGAAAACTTCCCAATCCTCTGGATCATCCAAACCACCAGTGCGCTCGTCCTCTTGGACGGAGTAACGGAAAGTCAGGCCAGCCTTCTCCCAAGCGTAATTCACCATCAATAGATAGCCCGTAGACTCATCCACACCGTAATCGAAAAGACCATTATCCTCATCCGCTTCAGAGTAGATGTATTCTGCTGCAAAAGTGAAGCCACCGTATTCATAACTCGCCCAAAGATTGAAGGTTTCATAGCCGGGATCGAGCGCGTAAATACCTTTAACCGTCAAACCTTCAACGCCTGTGTAAGCAGCAAGAAACTCATAGCTTGCACCGCTCTCACCATCCGAGTCCCCCACCCAGAAACCAAACGCATAGTCATCCGTCGCATAGTCCGCAGCTGCACCAACCGCGTAACCAGCGGTGTAGAATGGGCTAAAGTCGCGCCCCGCATAGCTGAACTGATAGAGACCAGTCGCGTCAAATGTTTCAAAACCTTGGTAACTCAAGATGTTACCGACAGACAAAACAAGCTCATCGCTGTAGTTGTATCCGATGATCGCAGTCTCGAAGTCTAGCTCGTTATCCTGATCATAAGTCCCTGTGCCAATCGGCGTGTCCGCACCATCGACGACAGTAATCTCACCCTCACTAGTATCATCCTTGAAGCTAAGCTCCATAGTCGCAAAGAATGGGGAATCCGGAGTTACGAAGTTCATGCCCAACTCGAACTCAGCAACCTGCTGATCAGACTCGTTACCAGACAAGTCAATATAGTCAGAGTGCGCGACATCCAAGTAACCATAGAGGCTAATCTCATCATTAAGAACGATCTCTGCGTTTGCAGACGCACCAAAGAGTGCAGAACCAGCCAACGCAGCAGTTAGTGTTTTTTTCAATTTCATAAGTATGTATTGTTTGTTTGTTGATGCGTTAAAATGTAACGCGGATGACACATTAGCTCAGCCCATGCCAACTTTTTCAATAACACGAATTTAATCAAAAATCATACGCACTCACATGAGAATAATTAATAGCTCAAAGGCCAGGCCCCCAATGCAGTCATCTAAAAACGACCCTCTCGTGCGCACACAACAACGCACATCGCCCGCTCACAACCTAGCCTATACCCCTAAACAACAACTAGATGCGGACATACCTCAGCAAATAACCTGCAGTCAAACAGGGACACTACTTCACTGTTTTTTAGGTAACCGTGCACGCGGCACATCACGCGCATCAAAGTGCAAAATAAATTTCTTCTCAAAGTAAGGATCGCTAAAACTGTCCTCTAAATTGATCACTTTACGCGGGCGAATGCCCAAAGTGTCCAATTCATCGTCCATGTCGCCGCCCTTCCAATAGAGCACGCCATTGGGAATCGTGTTCTTCTCGCCGCGGCGCACATTCTTTTTAATCCAACTGAAATACTCCGGCAGGTTCTTCACAGCTCGGCCCGTCACGAAATCAAACTGCTTTGTTATCGCCTCCGCTCGTGTATGCTTGGCTTCGACATTCTTCAGTCCGAGTTGATCGATCAAATCCTGCACGACCTTAATCTTCTTACCGATCGCATCGATCAACAAGAACTGCGCCTGCGGGTAGCAGATCGCCATGATGATACCCGGGAAGCCGCCGCCCGTGCCGACATCCATGATGCGCGTGCCATTCATGAGCTTCAGATGATTGGTGATTTCGAGGCAGTGCGACAAATGCCGTTCCTCTAAATATTCAATATCCTTACGGGAGATCAAGTTGATCTTCGCATTCCACTCACGCAGCAGCACCGCCCACTTTTCAAGGATCGGCCATTTGTCTTCGGAAATATTAGGAAATTGCTCTTTTAATTGTTCTACACTCATCACTTAACTCAGTCCTAGATCGAGACGGTTCCGTTGATGGACCCACTCTTTAAAATATGGATTATCATACGCATAGCCCGGAGCCGATTCGATGCCATGAAGCACTCCCCGCTCCAACAATGCCTTCAAGGTATTCGACACACTACCACTGGCTGGCAAACTAAATCGCTGCCGCACCGCTTTGCTCCCCAGCTTTGTCTCCCCCTCTGCCATCGCACGTAGGATGTTCTGCTGATGCTGCGTCAGTTGCTGCCAATCGCTCTGAAAATACGCCTTATCTTCCTCAATGACTGCACGATAGGCACGATCCACCATTGGCTGAGTCAACTCACCGCTCGCTGCGGCCAGCGGATAACTCATCGCTGCCAATCGCAAACGATCCACTGTGCAGCCCTCCGCTCGCTCCAACAACCAATCAAGCCCATCCAACTGCGTCACTCCACTCGCTTTAAACTTACCCGCCAACCAAGTGCGCATTTCAACCAATGGCACCGGCTCAAAATTAATCGCACTAAACATCTTGTAGAACGCACGGTCACTCGCCATCAGCAGATTAATCAAATGCACACGCGAGCCAGTGAACACATAGCTCATATGTGTATGATGCTGAATCGCCGCGCGAAGATTCCACAACGTCGCTTCATCCTCAAATCTGGCCAATTCCTGAAACTCATCGACAACGAGCGCAAAATGCCGCCCTTGCTGCTTCGCCAATTCATTCGCCCGATCCAAGATCCCAATAAACGTCGCACGCTGCTCATCAATCGGTGCCGTTCGAGCGATGGGCTTCAAGCGCACCTTAATCGCTCCCGTAAGCGGATCAGCTTCAGTCTCCAACTGCAGACTCAGTGCCCGCATTAAGTCACTCAAATAGTCCTGCCACCCCTTACCACTCGCAGCCGTAATCTTCTGCAAGAGCGCATTCGATAAATCAGCAAGCTGAGTCGCCGTCGAAAAATCAACCATCATCACTGCAACACCCTCAGCCTTCAACTCCTCGACCACCGCCTTGCACAGCGTCGTCTTTCCCATTCGTCGCCGACCATGAACCAACAAACGCCGACCGGGCTCACTGAGCGCAGCGCACAAGCGCCGCCGATCAACCACCCGGTTGATGACCTCAGGGTTGCTATCGATTGTCTCATAGCGAAAAGGATTGGGAGGTGGCGATTGCATTGTTTTTTGAGGGACGCAAATAGAGGTGCGGCATTAAGTCTTTATCTCAATAAACTTTATCAGAGTAAAGCATTTTACGTTTACTGTATTAAACTTAATCCGGACATACAAAACCCGACACGGATAGCTTAACAGACACACGCCCTGCGCCACACACTTGGCAAAACGAGCAACGCCACAAACCCCGCGACCAAACACACCCACGCAGGAGCGCCGAATCCCAAAGGGATGAATCCTGCCAACAGCGCAACCAACGCGGCCAACAGCGCAAAGGGCAACTGCGTGCGGACATGATCCAACGGCGTCACACCTGCTGCAATCGACGCCACAATCGTGGTATCGCTAAACGGACTGCAATGGTCGCCAAAGACCGCGCCGCTAAACACCGCACCAATTGCAGCGACCACCAGGCGATCCCGCTCCATATCCACAGTGCCCTCTGTCAGCGCAAAAATCACCGGGATTGCCAGCGGCATCAACACCCCCATCGTGCCCCATGACGTGCCGGTCGAAAATGAGATCGTCGCCCCCAACACAAAGATCCCAGCCGGGAACAGCGCCACTGGCAGCCGTCCTTGTAACAATTCACTCAGCCACGCCGCCGTGCCCAACTGACTGATCGCCGCACCCAACATCCAGGCGACGATCAAAATCAACACTGGCCCGGCAATCTCACGCACTCCACCAAGGAAGGTAGCGGTGGTCGCCTTGATTTGCAGCGATTCGCTGGCCGTAGCCGCCTTCCTGGAAACCCCATAGGCCACTGCCGCCACAAGGGACGCCAACACACTCGATGCGACCAAGATCTGCGGCACATACGCCTCCGCCTTGCCATACGACTCGGCAAATTTGCTCAGGCCAAACGGCAACAGCGCCTCCGAACCAATCCAATAAGTCAGCACCGGGATCGACAAGGTCAGCACCGCAATCGGCACGATCGCTAAGCCCCAATGACTCACATGCGCTCGCTCGGTCGACACACCCGCAGCAACCTTCGCACGGCGCGCCTTCGCCTCCACCGCACCCATGGATCCAGGGTTAAACTCGCGCCACACACAGACCAGAGCCAGCGCCAACGAGAACCAGCAATAGTAATTCGTCGAAAGTGATTTAAAGAAATAGCCATAGGCGCTGACCTCATGCCCCGCCACCGCGAAGCCCTCACGAATCATCGACAGCTGAAACGCGATCCAAGTGGAAATGAAGGCAAGACACGCCACTGCCGAACCAGTCGTATCCGCAAGGTAGGCGAGCTTTTCCCTCGATACTCCGCAGCGATCGGCCGCCGAACGCAGCAGACGACCGAGCAGCATCGTATTTGCCAGACCGTCAAAAAACACCAGCAGGCCGAAACCAAACACCGTAAATTGCATGCGTTTATGCGGTGCCCGCCCAGAGCCCAACAAGCGTCGCACCAGTGCCTGCAATCCACCGCCCGCTTCAACTAAAGCCACAAACCCACCCAAAATCAGGGTAAACAACACCGCACTCAGCTTCCACGAAGAACCGAAGATCGGCCAGAACTGCTGCAAAACCAATTGCTCTACAGCCCCCAGAACCGAGCCGCCCGACAGCAACACCGCACCACAAATGGCTCCAGTCAATAGTCCGATCAACGCATTGCGCGAGAGCAACACCACAGACAGCGCCGCCACACTCGGCCACAAGCTGCGCCACTGCGAGTCACTGCCCAACACGCACACACTCACCGCCAAACTCACGCAGAGCCCGGCAATTGTCACCCAATCTCGTTTTGCCAAAGTCACAACCTCGACGCTGCGCACTTCGCCGCGCTTGTCCAGAACCCATAAAAAAACGGCAGCTAAAGCAGCCGATCCCAGTGCCCATTTTTATGAGCCAAGGATCGGCTGCTTTAGCTGCCGCTCATAAAGAGTCGTTCGGCTTACGCCTCAACTTGCGATTCGGCCTCTGCCTCTTCTTCAGCCTGCGACTCGCCCTTGCGCGCTTTGATACGGCGCTCCGCTTCGAGGATGATTACTTCACAGCCTTTAAACTTGTGGTCATCTAAACAGAGACGGCGCTCCTTCCCCCCCTCTTCATAGATCCCATAGGCGATGCCCTTCTTCTCCCACTTCCTGCGGTCAATCTTTACAATCGAATCCAGCTCCACGCGTTGGCCTGCAGTGCCAATCACAACATCACCCTCGGTCTGCACGCGTAGCTTATGATTCCACAAGACCCACAATCCAAAAAGCACCGAGCCGGTCATCATCACCCAGCCGATTATCCGCTGTTCACGGATCGAAGCATCCGTGCGCTCCTTCGGAATATCGCGCTTGTAGCCGGCCGCCTTCGCATGACGCTCCCATTCGATCCGTAAATACTCATTCACCTCAGCGCCATGCGCCTTCTTCGGCTGCTCTTCAATCTTACCCGACTCGACAAGCCCAGCCTCGATCTCGACAAACTCCGCATGGCGAAGGGCTTCATTCGGCCATACGACGTAGCCATCATATAAGAACCATCCGGCAATACTAGAGACCATAAACAGCATAAACAGCATCCGGCGGCGCCATTCCTTTGAAATACGAGCATCGACTTTTTCCATAACACTCAGAAGTGCACAAATGCGCGGCCTTCGCCAATCACAATTTCAGTTTTAACACTCAAGAAACCAAATTAGAATCGATCCTTCCCGCCTAGGCACTATCCATCACCACATGGCAACCAAACCTGCGAAGCAACTGACCCTACCCTGACACCGACAGCCTACAAAACCTAGCCGCCAGCTTCGCAAAATTCGCCCCACTGGCACAGCCTGAGAAGTAGCGCCTAAAGCGCACATCAAAGATTGACGGCAGCCCACACGTAATTACCGTAGTTACGCATGAAGACCACGGTTCAGCTCGCTAAAATTGGCAATTCACAGGGGATTCGCCTGAGCAAGCAGTTGCTCAAACGTTATCAAATCGAGGATCAAGTCGAAATCGAGACGACTCCCGATGCGATCATCATACGACCACACGCAGATCATAAGCTCGCATGGGCAGCCACTTACGAGCAAATGGCCAAAGAAGAAGAGGATTTTTCAGATTGGGACGCAGTCGCTGAAGATGGTATCCAGTATGAAAGTTAAGCGATACTCGATCTACTGGGTGGATCTCAACCCAGTGGTTGGCTCCGAGATTTCAAAAATTCGTCCAGCCGTTGTCGTCAGTGATGACCTAATGAATACACATCTTCAAACCGTAGTCGTTTGCCCGCTGACAACGAAGTTACATCCCGCATGGCGCTCACGTATCATCATCAACTGCGCAGGTAAACCGAGTGAAATTGCCGTGGATCAAATACGAACGGTCAGCAAAATACGACTGAAGCAAGAAGTGGATCAACTCAATCAAACCGAAGCAGAGCAATTACGAAAGCTGATCGTGGAAATGTATGGAATGGCTTAGCAGGTTTAAGGCTACAACATTGAAATCTTGCTTGAACACACGTTATCCATACAGTCATCAGCCACTATGGGATATCACCTCCAGACTCGCGACTTCGGCAACAGCCCCCGTGACTATCTAGGACCGAAAAAGGGGTCGGGACCGAAAAAGGGGTCGAACGTGAATGGCACTAACTTAAGGATATTTTATGGAATGACTGGGACCGGCTGCTTCAGCTGCCGACGATGAATAACTTACTCGAAATCAATAAACTAGCCACGAAGAGGGCAGCTAAAGCAGCCCATCCCAGTGAGCCTACAAAGTTCAGAAAAACAGCTTAAGTTAGTGTCGGGTCGGGACCGAAAAAGGGGTCGAACGTTTAAAGTAAATATCCTAATCTTTCTACGGTCGATCATCTTTCTTTTAGCCGCTTCCGATCAACTCGAAAACTGCGCAACGGGCAATCCATAGGTAACGGTTCCAATCGACCGCCCCGCCCGAAGCACTACGCCGAGGAAGCCCCCTGGCTATAGACGTCTCGCCGATCTAGCCACTGGGCTGGACATCCATTTACCAAAAAGAGACTCACGGCAACGATTCAAAAACTCAAAACGGGTCATGACGATACCGTAAAAGTTAATATTCTGACAGGCCCCGTGCCAACACTGATCCTATAAGGTTTTCTAAGCACCCCAAAGGTCTAATCCGAGGCTAAGATCGGGTCGCACCGTTATTCCTGACAATCAATCAGTTTGTCGCAATTTTGTGGATACGCTGCAGGGATTCGATGGCATCGTTGGCGAGGGCCTTGAAGTCAGTGGAGATCTCTGGGTGCTTGGTGATGCGTTGCCAAAAAGTGAGTGCGTGCGGGTGCATTTCGAGCCACGCGGCTTGGTCTTCGGGCTTCGGGAGTGTGGGCTTGAATTCGCGGTCGATGACTTCGCCGGTGCTGCTGGGGCGGAAGCGCATAGGCAGCATGTCATAGACTGGCGCGAGCGGGTAAGGGCTATTTTCTGGCAGGAAGAAGCTGAGATTCCCCCAGTGCATGTCGGTGTTGGCGATGAGCTCTCCGAAGCAGTGCAGGCGGATCATGCGCTCGCTGTCGTCGGCGGTAATCCACTTTTCTGTATGGAGCTTGCGAGCAGCCTTGGCCCAGCTTCCTTGTCCAAGGCCAAGATGTGCAGCATCGAGCGCACGCAGTGATACCAGACCACGGCGGCCAGTTGGTCCAACGCGATCGAATCGAGTGGATTCGAGGAAGACGCGGTCGCCGATATAGAAGGTGCGGGTCTGTGCGCTTTCAAAGCCAGCGCCACGAAGCACTTCATTGGCGATGTGCTCCGCGTAGAGTATATCGGCCCAGCGTTGACCACTCGGTGAAGTTAGCGTGGGGCTAAACTTAACAATCACGGCACGTGGTGCATCTTTTGGATGGTCGCAGACGAGTGTGGTGAACTTCGGCTGCTCGCCGCCTGCAGAGGACCCGAAGGTTTCGTCTTCACTGAGAGCTTGTTCCGCTTGGATGTGGTAAGTGCTTGGGGCAGAGTTTTGGTAGTATCCTTCGGTAGTTTTAATTTTGCTATCTTGGAAATCCTCCAAGGCACGGGCATCGCCTAAAATAAAATCCCCCTGCAGATTGCCTCCAAATCCAGTCAAAGTTGTGAGTAGTTCTAAGTCAGACCACTCTTCGGGCTTTTCCTTGAATTGGAACAGCGTGGCCATGCGCTTACCAAAGGAGCGTCCGAGGAAACCAGCAGGTCGGAGGTCTTCTAGGAACCATGGCCAGCCCGGATAGAGTCCCCCCTTGAATTCACCTTCAAAAAGTGCAGCAGGTGCATTGGCAGCTTCGAGGAACCACTGCGTGCGGTCACCATCGCTGATTGGGCTGAGCTGGCCGATGGGATCGACTTGCCCGTTCTCTAGCACACGGTAGAGCGGCACATGTGCAGCGAATGCCTCATGTCGAGCCGCCAGCTGTGTCGCGCGTGCGTGCCCGATACTGACGACTGCATTCCCCAGCTCTTGGACGCGCCGCGAGAGCGTCGGGCGGCTAATTGCAAAATGTGCCACGAGCTCGCTCGACAGTGTGGGCCCATAGTTCCTTAAGTAATTAAGGATGTCTTGGCTGGAATTATGGGGAGTCGACATGAAACGATCGAGTAATTGCTGTAACCCCATAAAACAGCTAACTAGAGCTAAAATAAAGCTTTTTGTGAAACGATACTGAAACAATTTAACATACCAGAGGCAGAAACTGTTCCGTAGGTCTCCGAGAGTTCAAACAACACCGAACCTCACCACACAAATCAACCCTCCAAACATTCAGATTCACCCTAATTGACAAAACCAGAAACATGGTCTTATTATTAACAACATGACCACAATTAACATCAACGAGGCGAAGACCCACCTCTCCCGCTACGCGAAGCGGGTCAAGGCAGGCGAAACGATCACTCTCTGCGACAGGAATAAGCCCTTTGCAGAGATTCGCCCGCTCCCCAAAAAAGCCACTGCTCCCAAACGCACGCTGGGCCAACTCAAAGGAAAGATTCAATTCAACGACTCCTTCTGGAACGCAGATTCTCAAATCTCAAATGACTTCGAAGCAAGCAGTCTCTTCCCTGAAGTCACGGATTCATGAAGCTGCTGCTCGATACCTGCACCTTCCTATGGGCAATCGGCCAAGCAGAGCAGCTCAGTCCGAAGGCTCGTGAAGCACTTGAGAACAGCAACAACGCGCTCTATTTTAGCCAGATTTCCATGTGGGAAATTCAACTTAAATTCCTGCGCGGAAATTTACAGCTCACTGACTCGCCAGAGGCCATCATCACAGAAGGCCTTCGCTTACATGACATTGAGCAAACACCGCTGGACAATCGCGCGATCTGGCATCTAGCCAAGCTGCCCACACATCATAAAGATCCTTTTGATCGCATGCTCATCGCATCCGCACTCTACCACGGCATGCAAATGGTCACACCTGACCCCGAAATTGCCAAATACCCCGTTCCTGTTATTTGGTAAAAAAGGACGCGAGCGGTTATGATCGCAACGCCACACTAGCGTGAATGCGCGGGCACTGATTGATGCGCCCAATCAGCGCCTACAAGCAGCACTTTTTATATTTCTTACCACTGCCACAAGGGCAGGGGTCGTTACGTCCGACTTTCTCGCTCTCGCGAACAATGGTCCCCTCGAGAGGCGCAACCAGAGGCAGACTCTGACGAGGCTTCCGCGGACTCAAGAATCTAGGATCAGTGAAAAAGTTCTTACGCTCCTCAATGCGTGCCTCCTCCGCTCGAATCGATTCTCCTAGCGATTCGACTACCGAACCTTCAATTCCGCGCAAGCGATAGTGTGTATAAAGAAACTCTGCAAACACGCACAGTTCAGGATTCTCAGAGTTCATCTCCAAATAAGCCTGTGCGATACTAAGCACCTCACTCGTGCCATAATTCGCATACCCGATCGCAAACCTCGAACACTCCAAATAATCGAGCGCATCGTTATCCATCTGCTCACGGTAGAAGCTCTCCAACCCCGGAACACTGTATGATTCAAATAAGTCGGAGAGGAAAAGCCACTGAATTTCGGACAGCCCCTCCCATCGTTCTTGAATCGCCAACAAAGCATCATTCGAGTCAAATGCTCGTATCGCTGCCACAATCAAATTGTTATGCCAGTCGTAATCGAACTCATACACCGACAACATCCGGTCTAATTGTGAGGCCAATCTTAATTTACCACACAAGTCTATAGCGATTCCGATCTTCCAACAGTCAGCGTCTTCACCGGCTGATCCTTTAAATAGCTCAAGCAAGTGTCGCGCACGATACGTTCCTCATGCGCCAAGCCTTTGCTAAAACACTCGTAAGTCGAAGTTTCAAAATCCATATTCAATGACCAACCGTTGATCTGCGTCGAAGTAAATCACCGAATCACGATTTCATTGAAATTGATTCGGAAAGCTGTTTGATGCGTGAGATTCAATAACACACTGATACATCTTGCGCGATAGGGACAGCAGGCAATCCCTCGACGAAACGTCGTAGCAATTCAAAGCTTGCAACAACATATCAACATATAATGATACGTTGATATTTAAATTCCCAATGAGCCAGAAAATTTCCAACAAACCACTGACCGCCAAAGGTCAGCTCCTCGCCGACCTCTTCGCAGAACGTATCGTCTTCCTCGACGGTGCGATGGGCACCATGATCCAGCAATATAAGTTGGAGGAGAAAGATTTCCGCAACGCGTCGTTCGACGGCGACAAGGGCGACCTGAAGGGCAACAACGACCTGCTCAGCATCACCCGTCCCGACATCATCGAGACGATCCACCGTCAGTTCCTAGAAGCGGGCGCGGACATCATCGAGACCAATACTTTTAGCGGCACCACCATCGCTCAAGCCGACTACGGTCTCGAGCACCGTGTGCGTGATATCAACATCGAGTCTGCCAAACTCGCACGCCGCGTTGCCGACGCCGTCTCCGAGGAGCAAGGCCGCCCCACTTTCGTAGCCGGTGCCATCGGCCCGACCAACCGCACCTGCTCGCTCTCGCCCGACGTCAATCGTCCGGAATACCGCGCGACTAGCTACGACGAGCTCTACAAAGCCTACTACGAGCAAGTCGAAGACCTCGTCGCGGGCGGCGTCGATCTCCTCCTGCCCGAAACCGTTTTTGATACGCTCAACCTCAAGGCCTGCTTGCACGCGATCGAGGATTTCTTCGACACACAAGAAGAGCGCCTGCCAGTCATCGTCTCGGTCACCATCACCGACCTCTCCGGCCGCACCCTTTCAGGGCAAACCGTTGAAGCCTGCTGGAACTCGATCCGTCATGCCAAGCCTCTTTGCGTCGGCCTAAACTGCGCCCTTGGTGCGGACCTCATGCGCCCGTTCCTCGCAGAGCTTTCCCGCGTCGCCGACACCAACGTCCACGTCTATCCAAATGCTGGCCTGCCAAATCCGTTGGCTGCGACGGGTTACGATGAAACTCCAATCCACACCGGCACCGCTGTCGGTGGGTTCGCCAAGGATGGGCTGGTCAACTTGGTCGGCGGTTGCTGCGGCACCACGCCCGACCACATCGCGGCCATCGTCAAAGAGGTCAGCCAATACGGCCCGCGCGCCATCCCGACGGTTGTGCCTGCGCAACGCTTGAGCGGACTCGAAGCCTTCAACATCATCATGGGGGAAACACCGTTCGTGAATGTCGGTGAGCGCTCCAACGTCACCGGATCCCCGCGTTTCAAGAAGCTGATCAAAGCCGACGACTTTACCGGCGCCCTCGCCATCGTGCTCTCGCAAGTCGAGAAAGGCGCACAGATCATCGATATCAATTTCGACGAAGGCATGCTCGACGGCGAAGCCTGCATGACGCGTTTCCTCAACCTCGTCGCTTCCGAGCCGGACATCTGCAAGGTGCCGATCATGATCGACAGCTCCAAGTGGTCGGTCATCGAAGCAGGCCTCAAGTGCGTGCAGGGCAAATGCATCGTCAACTCCATCAGCCTCAAGGGCGGCGAAGACGAGTTCCGCGCGCAGGCCAAAAAGATC
>CAJQOS010000004.1 GCA_905479975.1 uncultured Puniceicoccaceae bacterium
TTCTCAGTGGTGAGTTCGGTGGTGAATTGTTTGAGTGTTTTCATTTATGTATCCTTTCGCTTTAGGTAGTCGGCTTTGCGCTTCTCGGCGGTATCGATCTCTTTGCGTGGGGTCTTCTGTGTTTTCTTTTGGAAGGCGTGAGTCAGGATGATGATTTGCTCGCCGTCGAAGAAGCAGAGTAGGCGGTAGATGTTGGTGTCGTGTTTGACGCGGACTTCCCACAAGTCGCGGGTGCCGGTCATTTTTTGAAAGATATGGTGTGGTGGTCGGTCGGTTTCTTCGAGGAACTGAAGTGTGGCGAGTATCTTGGCTTGGGTTTGTTGATTCTGTGATCGGATGAATTTCTCAACCGGGCTGTTGCCACTGGTTGTTTCGTAGAGGCGGATTTCTTTGCCCATAGTGTATGATTAATGTAAGTTATAACTTACCCTCTAGGCAAGTTGTTTGTTGGCATTCTTCTCTTGGGGGAAGTTGGCGACCTGACCGCCATCGAGGGTGTCGGGAGTGATGGACCAGAAGAGGGTCGCCTCCGAGCTGGTCGCTGCGCCTTCGTAGTGAGCTTTGATGATGGCCGGAGAGTTCCCCGCTGCAGTGGCAGTCTTGTAGATGTCACCGCACTCACGGACATAGTAAGTGATGTAGGTGTGGCGTGTGATATCAGCGATCCATGTTTTACGGCCTGGCTGATCGTCGATCTTGCGTAGCTTCTTTGAGTCTCTGACGCCGCCTTTGTAGCCTGCAGCACGTTTAATGGCTGCAAAGTTACGCTGGAAGTTCCCGGGAGGGCAGATCGGTTTGCGACGGTCGCACTTGCTGAGGAAGGCCATGAGATTTGCCGATGCTTTCACTGTGCGAGCGACGCCGGTTTTACCCTTGGGCACTTGGATCTCGTTGTCCTCGAAGTTGACGCCACGCCAAGTGAGCTTTTTCAGTTCCGAATCAGGGCGTAGGCCGGCGAAGAGTGCGATCGCGACATATGCCAGGTAGTCGCCTTCTTTGGTGTCGCGTGCCGCTCTGAGGAGTTCTTTGACTGCCTCGGGGTCCAGAAATTCCGGATCACGATCCACATCCTCGCGATGGATCGTAGCCACCGGATTGCCAGAGCAGAGGCTTTCAGCGTCCGCCCATTTGAAGAAGCTGAAGAGCTTGCTCCGGTAGTTGTTGTAGCTTTGGCCGCCGTATTGCTTGAGGAACAACTCTACGTCTTGCTGTAGCACCTCATCGACAGGTTTATTCTCAACGAACGTGGCGAATGCCCCGCAGCGATTCTTGATCTCATAGATCGTGCGCTCGCTGCGTTTACGTTTCTCTTTGTATCCAGCATATTGGATGATTGCGTCCTGGATTGGGAGGCCACTGGTATGCCGATAGTTGTCTTTGTAGAACGAAGCTGCAGCCAGGAGGGTGCCGGTATCTCCGAGAATATGAAGCGCGGCCTGGGCATCCGCCAATTGCTCCTCTGTGAGTTTGGTGGCAACCGTGCGAAGGTCGCCGTCGGCCGTTTGCAAGGAGAGGGCATGTGCCTCGGCTATGGCCTCACGTTCTGTCTTGAATCGAGAGCGAATGCGATCACCGTTTAGCTTGTAACCGAAGACTTCCCAGGAGCTGCCTCGACTACGTTTGAGCTCACGAACGATGAATCGTTCGGTCTGTCGTTTCGTTGCTTCTTTGCGGACTTTGTTTGCCATTTGGGCAAACTTTTGGACAAAGCACGCCAAGTGTCAATGTTTAAGCCTGCCTTTGCGGTCTCCGGAGCCGCAAATGGCAGTTCGAATCTGCCCGGGAGTAAGGTTTCTAAGTCGATTCTGGTGAATCGAATTGTGGTATGAAAAGCCCAATCAGCGATTGGGGTTACTGATTTCCTGCCCCAACCGAGTTTTTCGACATGCGTGCGTCGAACCTCGTCCAGAATCATTTCAGAGAAGACGGGTGTATCGATCCGAGGTCGTTCCGCGAGTCTGAGGAGTCAGTCGCGGACTGCATAATTCGCCAGCACACAGGCATCGATACAGACTCTGTAGTCGGCTAACATAATCAGCCAGTGTCGTCGGCGCTGTCCAGGCCGGCAGCCTTCACCTTGTCGGCGAGTGCATCAAGCTTAGCTCGGGGCTGTGAGTCGCGCTTGGCTTCAAAAGCCTTTAAGTCCTTCATGTCGATTCGACGGTGCGTGCCTACATGGTGGAAGTCGATTTCACCACTTTCAGTGCCTCATCTTTATATTTTGCGTTCGACCCCCTCGCTTTGCCCTAGTATAGGGTCTCGTCTTTATTCAGATCACGATTAAAACTCCGAGAGCTCGGCGAGGACTTGTTGCTTGGATTGCTGTAAGCTTGGTTGGGCGATCGTCTTTGCTAGCTCTTTGGCTTCGGCGGTGCGGCCTAGTTTGCCTAGGACGCGGGTCTTATGGAGATCAATGATTTGGGCGCGCAGTGTGTCGTCTTCGGATGTGGCTTTGCGGACTTTGTCCCAATGCAACAAGGCGGCTTTCCAGTCGGGGCTGGCGAGGTCGTAATAGGCTTCGCCGAGGCGCATCTGTGAGTCGAAGTTATCTGGCTGTAGGCGCACGGTGGTTTGAAAGGCTTTGAGCATTTCGCGGTCGAGCGCGTCGCGGGTGAAGATGGCTTCTTCGAGGAATTGGCCGCGAAAGGTGTAGAGGATCTCGCCGAGGGCGTAGTGGTAGGCGGGCGCTTCGGAGTCGAGCTCGATGGCGTTGAGGGTGAAGGTGAGGGCGGCTTTGCCTTTGCCGGTCTCGGCGAAGTGATTGCCGATTTGCTGTTTCACGACGGCGATTTTTGGGTCGAGTTCGTCGGCTTTTAGAAAGGCTTTAAAGGCTTCGTCGTTCTTGCTGACGCGGCGCATGAGTTTGCCGTAAAGGATGAGTGCGCTCACATCTTCGGGGTTTTCCGATAGATAGCTGCTGTAGGAAATGATGAGTTCGTTGACATGACGCTCCAGATCGTCGGCGGAATAAAATTCGGGATCAGTAGCGATTTTTTGGTAGATTTTTTGCTCACGCTTGCTGATGTCGAGTAGGCGCTGAGTGTCGAGGTCGGATTGCTTCGTGTCAGCTGCGAGCTGGGTGGTGACTCCAATGGTGCTGAGGAGGAGGAGGAGGAGGAGGAGGAGGAGGAGGAGTGTGCGTAGGGAATGCATCTGGTGAGAGTGAGAGTGAGAGTGAGAGTGAGAGTGAGAGTCGGATTAACGTTGAATGTATCCGGCGACGGTGAAGGTGGTCAGCTCGTCGACGAGGGTGCCGAAGTCGGTAGGGTCGAGTGTGCCTTCAGATAGGTTTTCGAGTAGGACTTGTTCGATAATCGTGCCGATCATGGTGCTGATGGCGAAGAAAAAGCGGTAGTGGTGTGCGGTCGCTGAAATATGGGGACAGCTGCGTTGGAGCTCGGTCATGAAACGCAGTGAGAGCTCGGTGAATAGTTCTTTGTGTATGGTGCTAATGAAGTCTGCTGGCTCGGTGATGGCGCGGCCGATCATTTGCATGAGGCCATAGTCCACTCCAGTCTCGGTGCTGGCACTTTCAAACAGTGGGCGGAACAGTGCGTCGAAGATCGCATGCACTGGTAGTGGCGCGGGGGCATGCTCGGCGATGAGGGCGTCGAGTTGCTTCAGGCGCTCGACGTTGATCGGTTCGAAGCGATTGCGGATCACGGCGAGCATGAGTTTCTGTTTGGATCCGAAGTGGTAGTTGACCGCTGCGAGGTTGACCTGCGCCTCGCGGGTCACGTCGCGCAGTGTCATGGCGCGAAAGCCTTTTTCGGCGAATAGCTGTTCGGCGGCGCGCATGATGTCGCTGCGGGTTTTATCTGCCTTGGGTTGGTCGGAAGCGGTGGGCATGTTCTAGGGTTTTTGAGTGGGTTTTATGCTTTAGTTTTAAACATTTGTTTAATGGGCGCTCGGAGTCAACGCGGCAGAGTTGTGGATGAGTATCATTTTAACTGCAGATGCACGCAGATAAACGCAGATTTCGAATGAATTGAGGCACAAAAAAGCCCCGTCAATTCATTGAGCGGGGCGGTTTTTCGGTGCTTGAACGCTTGGGGAGCTATGCTTCTTCGAAACGTCGAGTAAAGAGATCTTCGAGGTCGAGGAGCATTTTTTCGGCTGCTTCGACGGGGCCTTCGGTGCGAATGGTCAGTTTCGAGCCTTTGCCAGCTGCGAGCATCATGAGCCCCATGATGCTTTTTCCGTTCACTTGCTCATCATCTTTATCGACCCACACTTCGCCGGAATAGGTGTTGGCAATGCGCACGATCATCGCTGCAGGGCGGGCGTGGATGCCCATCTTGTTCTGAACGACAAGTTCTTTGCTAAGTGTTTCGTTGGAATCGCTGGTTTCTTGTGTGGTCATGGATGAATGTCGGCAAAAAAGATGTCAGCAGGCATGATAGCAAGTGGTAATCCAATTTTTTGGTAAAAAATCTGAGGAACCTTCTAGGCGAATGCGAAATAGTGTCGCTGAGGAAAAACAGCGTCAAGGGGGAAAAGTCAGCTGTGTTAGCTGTGTTCGGGGATCAAATCGCTTTGGTGGTGCCACAGCTTTGCGTAGTGTCCGCCTTGGGCGAGCAGGGTGTCGTGGCTGCCGGATTCGATGATTTGGCCGGCTTCGAGGACGACGATTTTGTCTGCGCGGCGCACGGTGGAGAGGCGGTGTGCGATGACGAGCACGGTGCGTTCTTCGACCAAGTGGTCGAGTGCGAGCTGGATCTTTCGCTCAGTGATGGTATCGACGCTGGCGGTGGCTTCGTCGAGGATGACGAAGGGTGGATTCTTGAGTAGCACGCGGGCGATGGTCAGGCGTTGCTTCTCGCCTTGGCTCAGGCGGATGCCTTTTTCGCCGATGTTGGTGTCGAGCCCTTCGGGGAGGGCATCGACAAATTCGCGTGCGCAGGCTTGCTCCAGTGCGTGGGCGATTGCAACTTCGGTGGCGTCGGGCTTGGCGAGTAGAAGGTTGTCGCGCACAGTGCCTTCGAACAGGAAGGGGTCTTGGGCGACGTGGCCGACTTTGTCGTGCAGCTCGGCTAGGGAAATGTTGCGGATGTCTTCGCCGGTGAGTTTGACGGTGCCTTGGGTGACGTCGTAGGTGCGCATCGCGAGGTTGGCGACGGTGGATTTACCTGCGCCAGTGTGGCCGACAAGGGCGGTGACTTTGTTCGCTTCGAGTGTGAGATTCAGCGCGCTGAGCACTGCGGGGCGGCCGGGATATTCGAATTGCACATTCTCGAAGGCGACTTCGATCGGGCCTGCTGGCAGTGGTTTGGGCTCGGTGGGCTCATCGACTTCGACGACGGCATCGAGCACTTCGAACACGCGCTCGCCAGAGGCGCGGCCTGCGGCGATGAGGTGGTTGAGGCCGTGCAGTTGCGAGATCGGCAGGTAGAGCATGTTGGCGTAGAGAAAGAACGCGAGGAGCTTGCCCATTGTGAAGCCGCTGGCGTCTTGCAGGACGAGGTAGCCACCGACGGCGACAATGCTGAGAAACCCGAGTTTGGTGGCGAGGGTGGTGGCCGGATTGTAAATTGACCAGCGAAACATGGCCTTGAGTGTCTTGGACTTTAGATCTTCGGCACGTTGCTCGAAGCGGACGGATTCGCGCTTTTGGAGGCCAAAGGTCTGGATCAGACGGTTGCCTTGGATGTCTTCGACGAGGAGGCTATTTAAATCGGCGGAGCTTTCGCGCACGCCTTTCCACACATGGCGGGAGCGCTTGGAGTAAAGAATGCCGCAGATGAGCAGGAGTGGCACGGGGAGGAAGACGCACCATGCGAGGGCAGGCTGCATCGCAAACAGCACGGCGGTAATGCCGACGATTCGGAGGATGGCGCCAGTGCCTTGCTCGGTGCCGTCGAGGAGTGCGCGTTCGACGGCGGCGACGTCTTCGATCACGCGGGAAGAGATTTCGCCGCTTTTGCGCTGGTCGTAGAAGGAAACCGGCAGGCGCAGTAGCTTGGTGTGCAGGTCGCGCCGCATTTCGAGTAGCACTTGCTGCTCAAGGGTGTTGTTTACACGGATGCGCAGGCTGTTGAAGATCTCACTGCCAATATATAGGCAGGCAATGATGCCGACACCCCAGAGGAGTCCGGCGATGGCGCCAGTGCTGGCGATGTCGTCTAGGATGACTTTGATCGCGTAGGGCACGGCGATTTCCATCAAGGTCATGCCTGCGGCCAGCCCGATGGTGAGCCAGAATAGGCGCTTGTAGCGGAATAAATAGGCAGAGACCCGAAGGATCGTGTTTTGTTTGTTTGTCTTGGTTGAGTTCACGGGGAAATGGGAAAAGAAGTGACAGAATCCTTGGCCGCTGGGTTTAGCAAATCTGAATCGGTTTTAAATTATGGTTGTGTCTTGCGCCAGTTGCGCGCTTTTTCAATCGGTATTCGGGGATAACCCAATATACAACTGCAACTTATAACGCTTAATTTTACAAAACCATGTCCATTCGACTTTACATAGGAAATCTTTCTTTCGATGCCACCGGTGATGATCTTCGTGAGATCTTCTCAAACTGCGGTGCGGTGGAAGAAGCAATCATCGTAACTCGCCCAGGTGGCGGCCGCCCTCGTGGTTTTGGTTTCGTTACCATGGAAGACTCAGAAGGCGCGGACGAAGCGATTCGTCAATTGGACGGTCAGGAGTTTGCAGGCCGCAAGTTGACGGTCAACGTCGCTAAAGAGCGCGAGCAGTCGCGGGATTCGGAGGACTAGGTCGTCGATTCGTGGGGTGCGTGCTGGTGTCATGCCCTTGGGAGCACGTCACCAGCAGTGCATGAGTCGCTGCCAGCACGACGAGGTCATCCGCAAAAGCGGAGACCCCACTTTATGACGCGTCGTGCGCTTACACCAGTCGAGGCTGCACTGCCTCCCAGATCTGTTGCTCCAGCGATTCGACCGAGTCGCTGCCATCGAGCACTAGAAAGCGTTGTGGCTCAGACTCTGCGAGTTTGAGATAGCCTGCGCGCACGGCTTGGAAAAATTCGATGGCTTCTTGTTCCATGCGGTCGAGCTGACCGTCGCTGCGGGCGCGCACCCGTGCCATGCCGACTTCGGGTGAGAGGTCGATCAGGATGGTGAGATCCGGGCGCGCTTCGCCGACGGCAAAACGGTTGATCGTAGCGACGGCTTCGGAGTCGATCTGACGTGCGACGCCTTGATAGACCGTAGTCGAGTCCATGAATCGGTCGCAGAGCACGATCTCGCCTTGGGCGATCGCGGGCAGGATGCGTTCACGGGTCAGCTGTGCACGGCTCGCGGTGAAGAGGAGTAGCTCCGCTTCGGGCGACATACCTTCGCCGGCTTTGTCGTGCTGGAGCAGGTTGCGCACGGCTTCGCCCAGCGGCGTGCCGCCGGGTTCGCGTGTTTGCAGCACTTGCTTGCCTTCGCTTTGTAGGCGAGCGCAGAGGGCTTTGATTTGGGTTGATTTTCCGCAGCCTTCAGTGCCCTCGAATGTGATAAATAGTCCGGCCACGAGTTTACCAAGTGCCGATGAACTCTGCGAGTTCATCGAGGGACGGGCTGACCGCAGTGCGGACGTAGAAGCCAGAAGTTGCGACTGCGACGGTGAGTGCGGCGGCTGGCGAGAGTCCGATGAGACGTGCGGTGACGAATCCGGAGTTGAAGTGATCGCCTGCACCGGTGGTGATTTTGGGCTTTTCGCAGTAGGGGCCTTTGACGTAGGCCGTGCCTTCTGCGGTCGCGCATGCCGCGTCGTGCGTCGGGTGAATGACCAAGGTGTCGAGCTTAAGCGCTTCACGGATGCGGGCGGCCATGACTTGTAGGTTCTCTGGCGTGTTGTCGATCGCGTCGAAGCCTAGGAGTTCATCCACTTGCTCAGCTTCACGGAGATTGAGCCCGAGGATAACTTTTCCGTAGGCTTCGAATTTGCCGAAAATATCCAAGACTTCGAGCAGGTCTTCTTTGGAGCGTTTTTCAGGGTCGGCGAGATCGAAGAAGAAAATACGATCTGGATTCTCTGGTAGATGTGGTAGCAGGCGCTCTAAGAAGTCGTTGAAGACTTCGGAGAGGTAGGGGATCATCGTCCAGTTCACCATCGCGAGGAGGTCGGCCTCGCCGAAGCTTTTGCTTAGCTCATCTGCGCCCATAGCGCTGACGATGTGCTCGTAATTGATGTCGTCGAGGCTGGCCATCGAGCCGAGCATGATCTTGCCATCTGAGAATTCCGCCGCGTGGGTGATGCCTGGATCTGTGATCGATACGGCGCTGGTTTTCTTGGCGAATTCAGTGAATACAGGATGGATGTTTTCTTTGCCCAGCGCGCCGATGTAGCGAACTTGGATGCCGTGCGCGCATTGTGCGTTGGCCATGATCGGGCCGTTTCCCCCTAGTTTTTCGACGACTGGGGCGAGCTCGATGTTCGCGCTTTTACCTGCTGCGGAACTGATGCGTGCGCCGAATTCGGCGATGGTAGAGATGGGGGTAAATTGGTCGCCTGGGCCAGTGCGTTGATCGACGGGGTGCACGATCTTATCGACGAAACCATCGATGCCTACGATGGCTTTTTTCGAGCTCGCAGTGTGGGCGTTTGCTTTGAGTTCTTGTAGCGTCTGTGTTTTGTATTCCATGTCTGTGATAGGGAGTTGAATCGTTTGTGTTCAATGTGTAGGTAGCTCTCTGGTTTCGGGCAAACCAAATTCGCGGTGAACCGTTGAAAGGTTTTTCTTGCTAATTTGGTTTTATGCTGGCGAGGATTTGAACGTCAGTTGTTAATAGGAGTCTATCAATGATATACCTTTTTGCACTTCTAGAAAATGAGCTTAACCACCGTATTTGATTCACTTCTTTTTCAGGCCGCCGGCGGCCCCAATGTCTTCACTTATTTCGGGCAGTCTAATTTTGCCGGCAAGATCGTGGTCATGGTGCTCATCGTGTGTAGCGTGCTCGCATGGTCGGTGCTGTTTGGTAAGTATATGGATCTCTCTCGCTTACGTTCTCAAAATAAGCGCTACGAGCGTCTCTTAGGTAAAGAGGCGCACCTTTTGGATTTGCCGCCGGAGCGTCCGGGCAAGGGGACTGGCCCTTATTACAATATTGTGCGCGATGCCTTGGCGGCGTTCTTTCGCTATGGTGGCAATCTCGTCGATGCTGATACGCATCGTGCCACGCTCCGAATGGGGCATGTCGAGAACGCGATTCAACGTGCACTTGCTGAGCAAATTATCCGTTACGAAACAAAAATGGTGCTACTCGGCTCCATCGTGACCGGTGCGCCCTTTCTTGGATTGCTTGGCACGGTATGGGGGGTGATGGATGCCTTTGGTGGTATGGCAGGTGCCGGTTCGGCTAGCTTGCAGAGTCTTGCGCCGGGTGTTTCCGGTGCGTTGCTGACCACGGTAGCCGGTCTACTCGTCGCTATTCCTTCCGTGTTTGGTTATAACTATTTGCTCCAGAATACCAAAATATCGGTTGTCGAGCTGGAGAATTTCGCCAGCACCGTGGCCGACCGCATTGAACTCGAAGCGCAAGCCGCTGCGACGAACGCGTAGTCACTTCACTATTCCTAATTCGTAATTCCTAACTCGTAATTCTCAAGTCGTGGCTCGTAACTTCCATCGCAAAGATCGCATGTCCGCCCTCACGGAGATCAACGTGACGCCGTTGATCGACCTCGCGTTCGCCTTGCTCATCATTTTCATGGTCACGACTCCGCTGCTGGAGCAGACTATCGATGTGAACCTCCCCGTAGAGGCCTCGAAGTCGCAACCCGACGATCGCGAAGAGTTTCAGGCGGTCTCGGTCGATAAGTCTGGCGACTATTACTGGGGAGAAGATGAAGTGTCGCTGCTGCAACTCGGCGACTTGCTTGATACCATGGCAATGGACCCCGCGCCGCCAGTGTTGAGCATCCGCGCGGACGCAACTCTGCCGTATCAAAAAGTCATTACCGTGATTGATATGATCAAGCAGCGGAAGCTCTCGAAAATTAGTCTAGATACGAAGGTTAAATAGCACGACATGAAGGTAAGTAAGAATCAGGCATTGTGGGCGTCTGGCATTTTGCATGTCGCCCTGCTGGTATGCTTGTTCTTGACGACGATCGTGGAGGCCTTTTTGCCGAAGGAGAAGCCGCACGTCTTCGAGATGATCAGCGAGCCGAGTCCGCAACTGCCTTCAACGTCGACCGCTGCTGCGCCGATGGAAACGCCACCAGACTTAGAGATGCCAGATCTTAAGCCGCTGGACATTTCTGATCCGGTGATGCCAGAGCCTGCGCCAGTTGAACCGCGTCCAGCGCCGACGCCGATGAGGCCTAAGCCGCCGAAGCCTGAGCCAGCAAAAGTGACGCCGAAGCCGGAGCCGTTGATGTCGCTCGATGATTTTCGAGAGAAGAATCCGCTGAAAAAACCGAAACCGCGTAAGCCTGCGCCGACTCGGCCGACGTATCAGGCACCGACAATTAATACTTCACGTATTAATAGCCAATTGCAGAACAATTTACCGACGACGGTGCACAACCCATCTGGTAGTCTGACTGCCGCCGAGCGCACTGCGCTGCAACGCTACGGCGATCAATTGAACCGTCGCCTCAACGGTGCGTGGATTAAGCCAGCAAACCTTGCGGGCGTCGGGTTGACCGTAACCGTGGTATTTGATGTGAGCAGTTCCGGACGAATTTCAAGCATTCGCATGCGCCCAGCATCCGGTAACGCCTCCTTTGATGCGTCCGTAAAGGCGGCATTTAGTCGAGTCGGATCCGGTGGCGTCACGCCAACGGGGCAGGGGCATAGTTTTACGATGTCCTTTAAGATGGTGGATTAGTTGACGAGGTCGCGGTTCACTTATTTTCGGGGAGTCGTGAGCAGTGACGCAGGCAAAAAGCTGCTCAGGCTCTGCGGAGAGCCCTTCCGTCTCGCTTCGCGATCCACCTTCCCCTCGGGAAGTGAAAAGTATAACTTGACATCAAGTCAATTGGGCAGGATAAACCTTTCTCATGGCAAAGATTTATCAGAATTCCGGACCGCACCTGTTCCTTTTACTTTGGAAGGCCTCGCATGCGGTCAACGCGTATAGTCACAAGAGTATTCATTCGGCTGGACTGGGGTCACTGAGTGACTTTGCAGTGTTGGAGCTGTTGCTCCATTTGGGCGCGCAGCCGGTGAATGTTATTGGTGAGAAGATCTTGTTGACTAGCGGCTCGATCACGACGGCGGTGCAACGTTTGGAAAAACGCGGCCTAGTCACTCGTGAACGTAGCACCGACGATGCGCGTGTGGTTTTGGTGCACTTGACCGACCTTGGGCGTGAGCTGATTGAGCCTAGCTTTGAGGCACATGCCAAAGACTTAAATAAGCTGTTTGATGTATTGGATGAGGGTGAGCGCACGCAGTTTGCCAATCTCATGCGCAAGGTTGGGCAGCGCGCTGAGCAGCTTTAAGCCGCTCTTTTTTGTCTATAAATCTTGATGTCAAGGTTTTTGGCGAAGTGAAAATAAATAATAGAAAGGACTGAAGTATGAATGAATTTACAACAACAGTAACTGGATCAAGCGAGCGGTGGTGTTATCTGTGCGAGTTTGCGCGTAGATTGATTAAGTGCCCGTTGCTCAGCTCGATCTGACTTTTTGAGGTAGATTTGCGTAGGCTTGATTTGAAAAATTTAAAGCGGATCGTCCGTTTAGGCTTTGTATTGAGGTCGTATTGCAGGGGGAGCTCGGGCTCGATCTGCAGGGGACGCAGGTGCTTACGTCGTCGGAAATTCTTGAAGCTGTTTTTGAGGATATCGAGTGAGATGCCGATCATCAGCAGGGTGCAGGCAGTGAAAACCTTGTAGTAGATCGAGGCAGTCTGCTCGTATAGATTGATCGAGGCGATGAAGGCAGTGAGCGATAATAGCAGAAAAATCAGCCCCGTTTGCCAGCGAATGGAGTAGTAGTCGTATGTGGTCATGCGACTATTATAGCAGCTTTGGCAATACGCTTCGAAGCTGAGACGTGCCATAGTCCATATTCCTTAGTTAGGGAATTTTAACTGCTCAGTTAGGAGTCAGCCTTGATTCATGGCGCCTCGGTTGAAAGCACGCAGGAGTCGCCGTTGTGATGGCTGTTCCTAGTGATTGCTCCGGGTGTCGCATAAGGTCGATTCAAGGTGAATTGTCGGAAGTGGCAGTGGTTTGATTCGCTTTTTTACTTAAAGTCGAGATGCTACGGGCTATGACATTCCGATTCCGAACCACTGTTATTGCGTCGCTGCTCATCGCTTCGATCTTGTCTCCATTCTCTGTGCTGCATGCCGAAGGCGGTTGGGGGAGTCGGGCGTTGTCGTTATTTAAGAGTGCGTCCAGTTCGGATGCCGCGGCCGAGGCATTTGGCAGTGCGGACGAACTGGCCAAGGCGTTGCGTGAGGCGCTGGCGGTTTCGGCTGAGCGTGCCTTAACGGAGCTCGGGCAAAAAGGCGGGTTCGCGGATTCGGATTTATTTCGCGTGCCGCTGCCAAAGTCGGTGGAGAGCTTTCGCAAGCCGCTGGCGCTGGTCGGGCAGGATTACCGGCTCGACGATTTTCAGGCGACGATGAATCGTGCGGCAGAAGAGGGCGTGGCAGCTTCACCGGCCATTGTTAAGAAAGCGATTCAAGGCCTGACCATGGACGATTTGAATAAACTGTGGAAGGGGAAGGACGATGCGATTACCCGCTTTTTAGAGAAGAACTCGCGCGAGGAGCTGTCCGAGAAGATGCTGCCTTTAATCGCAGCGGCGACGGATTCGACCGGTGCGACGCGTAGTTATAAGAAAATGGAAGATGCGTTGCCGGAAGCGGGGGGTGGGCTGTTTTCGAAACTTCAATCTTTGACTGGGCGGGGCGATAAAGACGCGTTTGACCTCGATCAGTATGTCAACGAGCAGGCACTCGATAGCTTGTTTAGCGCCATGGCGTTGGAAGAAAAAGCGATCCGCGAAGATCCGCTCGCGCGCTCGACGGATTTATTGAAACAGCTTTTTGGCAGTGAGTAAGTCGTTGTGTTCTGGCGGCTGAATCATCCGCACGACGCGTCATACGTGGGGTCTCCTTGCGGATGGCCTCGTCGTGCTGGCAGCGATGTCATTGCGCAATGAATCGCTCATGCACTGCTGGTGACGCGCACTCCACGTTTTTCAGTCCGCGATTGGCTCCAGCCCGAGTTGCTTGCGCTTGTCGCGGTCGCTCAGTTGGTGCTCCGACCAATAGGCGCTGTTCATGATGCGGTGGGTCAGTTTTGCTGTGGTGGTGCCCGTTTTCGATGTTTCTTCCCATGCGCGGATGATGTGCGGGAACTCGGAATCGAAGTGTATGTGTAGGGCACGTTGCAGTTCGGGATAGTTGATGCTGTAAGTGATCTGCGACTTGGTGGTGATGAGTTTAGCTCTGGCTTGCTGTGGCTTGATCGGTAGATGAGCGAAGCGCGTGGTGAGCGCTCCAGGGACGATGCTGATGAGGCCGGTTGGTAGTTCTTGGGGATCGAGGCGCACGAGTAGCCAGAGTTCGTCTTCGAGCCAGGTTTCGCCCAGCTCGGTGTCTTGATCGCCTTCTTTTTCGAAGTAGGATCGTAGCTCGGCGTTCCAGCCGGTTTCAGTGCGGTTGATTTGCTGAAAGCCGTGTCCGCACCAGTCTTGCACGGAGGAGGTGGTTTTAAGCGCGTGCGGATAGGCAAGTAAGTCGATGGGGCGGAAGGTGCTGGTCATCGTTCGATAGGAGTAGATGCCAGTGTTGAAGGTGCGCAGTGCATTGAGTTTTAGCACATCGGTCGATGAGTGGATGCCACGTTCGTCTTTGACTTGCTGCTGCGTTAGGAATGGCTCGGTGACAAAGATGAACTCCGCATGGCCGGGATGTTGTTCACCGTAGCGGGTTTGGGAGAGTTCGTAGCGATTGATCTCTGCGCCGTTGAACCAGAAGTCGCGCACCGCATCGCCAGCCAGGAGGCTGAAGTGAGGGAGTGTTGTCATCATCATGATGGAGATGAGCTGTCTGATGTGCATGGTTTATCAGTGAATTCGCATTTGGTGCTCATTCAAACGTAATAACGATAAAACTGCTGTCGGGCACCGTAAGGGCGCCTGCCAGAACAAGGGTTAATTCGACGAAAGCTTGAACGCTCGGGGCCAGTTTTAGGGGCAACTGTTTTCAGTCGGCGATCATCCGGTCTTCTTGATGCAAATCATTTAAATGGAGGAAAGATGGTTCGGGGGGCTTCTTCCGTCTTGGCAAGGTGCTGGTCGGGTGCTTTGCTCGTTTCTCATTTTTTAACAGGACTCCTACCGATGCGCATTACAGCCGAAGATCTTCAACTTATTGATAAGTATAACCGCCCGGGGCCTCGCTATACCAGCTATCCGCCGGCGAATCATTTTCGCGATTACGAAAATTCTGCACCTTTGTTGAAGTCCGTGGAAGAGGGCGATGCGCCGCTATCGTTGTATTTTCACCTGCCGTTTTGTGAGACTTTGTGCTGGTTCTGTGGCTGCCATACCATCACGACATTGAACCATGATAAGGCAGATCATTATTTGGATTTGCTGGAGAAGGAGCTGGAGATTTTCTGCAAACACTTGAGTCCGAATCGCAAGGCGGTGCAGTTGCATTTCGGTGGTGGCACGCCGAATTTCTTCCGTCCGGAGCAGATCGATCGATTGGCGGCGATGATTGATCGCCATTTTACATTTACCGAGGATGCAGAGAAATCCGTGGAGCTCGACCCGCGTCGCTTGACGCTGGAGCACATTCAAGCCTTTGCCCGCATGGGCGTGACGCGTGCGTCGTATGGTGTGCAGGATTGCGATCCCGATGTGCAAAAAGCGATCCACCGCATCCAGCCCCACGAGTTGAATATCGAGACGATGAAAAACCTGCGCGACTCCGGTTTTGATTCGGTCAACATGGATTTAATCTATGGCTTACCATTGCAAACACCGGAGAGTTTTTCGCGCACGCTGGACCTGGTGTTGGAATTGAAGCCCGCTCGTTTTGCGATTTTCAATTATGCGCATGTGCCTTGGATGCGTCCCGCGCAAAAGCTGCTGGAGCGCCACGGCCTGCCATCTGCGGAAACCAAGTTGGAGCTGCTGCAGCTCTGTATCGAGCGTCTGACCGAGGCAGGCTATGTCTATATCGGGATGGATCACTTTGCGTTGCCGACGGATGAGTTGGTCAAGGCGCAGCGTGAGCAATCGCTGCAACGCAACTTCCAGGGCTACAGCACACGTGCCGGCGTTGAGATCTGCGGTTTCGGCATTTCCAGTATCTCGCAGGGAGCCAATGGCTTTCGTCAGAACAACAAGGATATCATCTCCTATGAGGCTTCACTCGAAGCTGGGAAGCTGCCGATCACCAAAGGCTATGAGCAGACCGATGAGGACAAAATGCGCTCGGATATTATTATGCGCCTGATGTGTGACTTATTTTTAGATTTCGGTGCAATGTCGGAAAAATGGGACATTGATTTCCGCACGCATTTTGCCGACGCGATTGAGCAGTTGGAAGAGCCGCTGAGTGATGGCTTGATCGTTTGGACAGATAAGGGCTTTGCGGTAACGGAGCGCGGGCGCTTATTCGTGCGTAATCTCGCGATGTGTTTCGACGCGTATCTCGATCCGACTGCGACGGGACGTTATTCGAAGACGATTTAGAGATGACTCCACCTTGACATCCGCTCTCGAAGCGCAAGCGTGCTCGGCTCCTATGGTAACACCTTCCAAAGCGCCCCCGACCTTCGACCGCAGCTTTCTTCTCGAACTCTCGGGAGGGCTCGTCTTTAAGCAGGCCGAGCGACTGTTTGAAACGGGCGCAGTCACTTCGGTCGCGTGGGAGAGCCCAATTCTGACTGGCACGGTTAAAGGCATTGATGCTACTTATGAGCCGAAGCTGAATCTTCGTTCGACGGTGTTTGCGGTGAACCATTGCAACTGCATCGAAGGTCGCCGCCGCAAGGTCTGTGCACATGCGATTGCGATCGCGCTGCATTATGAGGCGCTCAAGCGGGAAGCGGCAAATGCCGCGCAGCCGCATCCAGATTTTGTTCCCGAGCCCGAACCTGAACCCGAAGCACCCAAACCACGCGGTGTGCGTTCGATCAAGCTCGCGCCCGATGGCGATACGCTCCGCATGCTGGTCTTTTTGCCGCCCAATCTCGAAGCGGCGGGGGAGCGCGATGCCATCGTCGTAAAGCTCGAAGCTGCCGCGGGTCGCCAAATCGTGCCGCTCAATCAGCTTAGTCCCACTGGCAGCTATAATGCCTCGGAGCCGCAACAAGCTGCGCTCGTTTTGGTGGAATCTTGGTGCGGTGGCAAGTTGGCGAGTCTCTTACAACTGACTGGCGGTCGCTTGCGCCGCTTACTGACCGCGCTCGCTGGCGAGCCGGCTGTGTATTGGGTGAAAAAGCCAAATGCCCCGATTGAGTGGCAAGACGGCACGCTGCCTGGAGTGCATGAATTTCTGAAAGAGGCCGACCCGAGCGAAGACGCTGAGGACGAGGCAGAGGTGATCGCGGTGGCTGAGGAGCCGCAGCGCCCGAGCTTTAAGCGCAATATCAGTCTGCGCGAAAAGTCGAAGCCCAACCCGCGCCGCATTGCCGAAGCACGGATGCAGGGCACTTTTAAAGCGAAGCCCGGCGATTATCCCGTCGCTAAAGCCGTGGCTGATTCGATGGAGAAATATTCGACCAACCGAGTGGTCGTGGATGGATCGCCCAACTTTTTGGCCATTCGACTACCAGCGGGACGGGATGATGATTCCATTAAACCGTTACGTAGCATATTAAAGATAGAGGGCTTCATGCTCGAACCTTCGAACCGCAAGTGGTGGCTACGCGATCGGCATAAGACGCTTAATTTCCTCGCGGCGCATTGGAAGGCGCTGCGGGAGCAATGGCGCGCGCAGTTTACGGATGGTTTCGAAGAGAAGCTCGCACATGTGGAGCTCTCGGAGCTGAACATTGAGACCAAGGAAGAGGATGGGCGCTTTGCGCTGGATGTGACACTTAACAAGGAGGGCGATGAGGCAGACCTGCGCCGTGCGATTGCTACGGGGCGTAGTTACGTTGAGGACGAGGGCGTTGGCGCGAAGATTACGCTGTTGGATAAGGCCTCGGTCGAGCGTTTGCATCAGATCGAACGCTCAGTTAGCGGGCAGGCAGATCGTCCGTTTACGCCGACTTTTTCGAAGAACTTGGACACGCAGGAGCTGGTGGATGTGGAAGATTTACTCGATGAATTGGTCGAAGGCTGGCAGCCGCCGCAGGCATGGCAGTCGCGCAGTCGCGCACTCAAGCAAGTTGGCGCGCTCGAAGCGGCGCCGATTCGTCCGGCCTTTGATACGATTCTACGCACCTATCAACGCATCGGTGTGGCGTGGCTGTGGCATCTGTATCGTCACGATCTCGGTGGTATTCTTGCCGACGAAATGGGTTTAGGTAAGACGCTTCAAGCGCTGGCCTTGATCGAGTGTATCCGCACGACCAATACCGAGTCGATGCCGGCGTTGGTGGTGTGCCCCGCGAGTTTGGTGGAGAACTGGATACGTGAAGCCGGGCGCTTTGTGCCCGGTCTCAAGGTGGCGAAGCACCATGGCACGAAGCGGGCAAAGGAGCCCGTCGTGCTCGAAGAGGTGGACATCGTAGTCACCTCTTACGGCACACTGCGCCAAGACATCGATATGATGTCGACCATGGATTGGTCGGTGGTGGTGGGCGATGAGGCGCAGCACATTAAGAATCGCCGCTCGCAGAATGCCAAGTCGCTCACGCGCTTGCACAGTCAGGGGCGCTTCCTGCTCACCGGCACGCCGGTGGAGAACTCGTTGGATGATTTGCTCTCGCTGTTCTCCTTCCTGATGCCCGGCTATTTGACTAAGGCCACGGGCAAACTCTCGCAGGAAGACCGTGCCTGGCACTCCCGCCGACAGAGCCAACGCGCTGCGGCTTATATCTTACGCCGCACGAAGAAGGAGGTCGCTCCGGAGTTGCCGGATAAGATTGAGAAAACCTTTTTCTGCGAACTCGGCTCGAAGCAAATGGGCTTCTACAACGATACGCTCGAAAGGACGCGGCGTGAAATTTTCAATATGGAGATGGCCGGAGCCAATGCCGGACGTGTGCAGTTTGCCGCGTTTACGGAGCTGCTGCGCTTACGTCAGGCCTGCGTCGATCCGCGAATTATTGACGAAGAATATCCTGCCGCCGATTCGGCCAAACTCGCGGCCTTTGATGAAGTGCTCGACGAGTGTATCGATGCAGGGAGCCGCATCTTGGTGTTTTCCTCCTTTGTCACCGCGCTTAAATTGCTCTCGCAGCATTTGACCGAGAAAGGCCATAAGTTCTGCTATCTCGATGGGCAGACCAAGAACCGACTCGCGATGTGTGACACTTTCAACCAGGACGAGAGCATTCCGGTGTTTTTGATCTCACTCAAAGCGGGCGGCACCGGTCTGAATCTCACCGGAGCGGACACCGTGGTGCACTACGATCCGTGGTGGAATCCCGCCGCCGAGGCGCAGGCGACCGACCGGGCGCACCGTATCGGGCAGGAGAAGGTGGTGACCAGTATCAAACTGATTGCCGCCAACACGGTGGAAGAGAAGGTGCTGGAGTTGCAGGCCAAGAAGGCGGAAATCCTCAAAGAACTGTTTGAGGAGAGCGAGGCCGCCAATGCCAAGGTCAGTTTGGACGATATCAAGGGGCTGCTGGCGTGAGGTGATTTAACCTAACGTCCACTCTTGACTTGCAAAAGCGCATGATCGCCATTCCATGTCCGAAGTCTCAACGCGTGGAACCATCCTTATCCCTTATCTCACGCGAGTTAACCATCATTAGCTCGTGTGCTGCACGGAGAGTGCTCACTCGATCGGCTTTTTAGCCTTAATCACTCAAAACAAAAATACACCCTATGGACATATTAGAAGTCTCATTATTTATCATCGCTGTGGTTGGCGTCATTGGTCTCGGCATCTGGAAGAGCCGGGACGAAGATCTTTCCGGAGAGAAAGGCGCATCCGATTACTTCCTTGCGGGGCGTGGCCTCACTTGGTGGCTGGTCGGCTTCTCGCTGATTGCCGCGAATATCTCGACGGAGCAATTCGTCGGTATGTCAGGCTCTTCGGCTAATTGGCTGGGCATGGCGATCGCCTCTTACGAATGGATGGCCGCAGTGACGTTGATCTTTGTCGCGTTCTGGTTCTTGCCGAAATTCCTCAAGGCGGGGCTCTATACGATTCCTGAATTCTTGCAGTATCGTTTCGACGGTGTGGCTCGTCTGGCCATGGCGATTCCGGCGATTGTTACACTCGTTTTCGTTACGACTTCATCGGTTATTTTCTCCGGTGGTAAGTTCGTCTCCGAATATTATAATGAAGTGCCAATCCTGAATAATCTGACCTATGTCTGCTGGATGATCGCGATTTTCGCGGCGGTCTATGTGTTTGTCGGTGGTTTAAAAGCCTGTGCGTGGACTGACTTGATCTGGGGCGCGGCTCTGATCGTCGGTGGTGCCATTGTGATGTTCCTTGCGTTTAACGTGCTGGCCGAGAAGCCCGCTGAAGAGCTCTTTCTCACTAAGGTGGCGAACTCGGATGCCACGGTGGAGCAAATCGAAGCGGCGGGCTCATGGGAGCGCTTTATGTTATTGAATGACGGTGTCGACGGCGAAGCCGTTGTCATGAATGGGCCGAATGGCAGCGGTGGTAAGGTGCACATGGTGCGTCCTAAGGAAGACACTGATATCCCTTGGACAGCATTGCTGATCGGTCTTTGGATTCCTAATTTCTTCTACTGGGGGCTGAACCAATACATCGTGCAGCGCACCTTGGGTTCCAAGTCGCTGGCTGAAGGTCAAAAGGGTATCGTTTTTGCGGCGACTTTGAAGTTGCTGATTCCGTTCTTAGTGGTGATTCCGGGTATTCTCGCCTTTAATCTCTTTAGTGGTGATTTGCACACAAACGCTGCAAATAAGAACATCGCGATTGTTGAAGCTGCTGAAGTTGCGGATTCGAATACTGTTGTTTCTGTTGAGGCAGCTGTTGTCGGACTACAGCCTGAACTCGCAGCTCGTGTATTGGCGCAGAATATCTCGGTTGTCGGTGCTGAAGCGACACTCGCAGTAGGCGCTAGCGGCGATGACCTTGCGAATCGTATCAACGAGCTCGCTCAATCCGGTGTTGATGGCGGCAAGACGCTCTCGACTCTGAAGGCATACGACTATGACTCGGCGTTTCCGGTTCTGGTTCGTAATCTGATCAAGCCGATGCCGTTGATTTCCTGGTTCGTGCTCGCAGCACTCTGTGGCGCGGTGATCAGCTCGCTGGCATCCATGCTCAACTCTGCTTCGACGATTGCGACGATGGATTTGTATTCCAAGTTCACTGGCCAAAAAGACCCCGCTACCTTGGTTAAGGTCGGTCGTGGCTTCGTGGTGCTCTTCGTGCTAATGGCTGCCTTCGTGGCTCCGAAGCTCGATAACTTCGAGAGTATCTTCGCTTACATCCAAGAGTTCCAAGGCTTCATCTCGCCAGGTATCTTGGCGGTGTTCATCTTCGGCTTCTTCTCGCCTAAGACGCCTCGCTACTTCGGTGCGGTTGGTATCGGCCTGAACGTCGTTTCTTACGGCTCGTTCAAGATGTTCCTCGGTGACTGGGTTGTCTCCAAGGGCTGGTGGTATGCGGATCAAATCGCATTCCTCGACCGTATGGCTATCTGCTTCTTCATCGTGCTCTTGGCTGGTATTATCCTGACCTTGGTGAAGCCAATGAAGAACCCAGTTGTGCTTCCGGTTAATGACCAAATCGAACTTGAAAGCTCCAAGGGGGCGAAGATCGTCGGTATGGGCGTCGTCCTAGCCACCATCGCGCTTTACGCAGTCTTCTGGTAAGCCTCGCCTGAGTCTTTGATTCTTACAGCGGTCGCCTCTTCATGGGGCGGCCGCTTTTTTGTGCGTCGTGAATGTTCTGGCCTTTCGAGCCTGTCAGATCGATTGACGTTTGGTGTGTCAGCTAGTAAATGGATTGAACAAGCGAATCTTGCCCTGGTCAACTCCGAGGCACTTGACGACCATTTCGTCACAAAGCTTGCAGATGTCTTCGGTCTTGTTGACGAAGAAGGCTTATTGAATTGTGATGCGTTCACATTCACTGAAGTGAGTGGCTTCGGTGGAATCGCTGAGTTGATGCGAGCCGGTGACGACAAACCTTCCGCATGTGGAGTCTTCGTCGACGATTGCTTGTATATAGCTGAGGAGCTCCGGCACCCGTTGGATCTCATCAATGATGACGTTTCCTTTGAATTGAGAGAGATAGGCTTTGGGATCCTCCTGGGCGATTAGGCGTGTTTCCGGGATTTCCAGATTTGAATAGTGGTAGTCGGGCAGTGTTTCTCGAGCCAATGTCGTTTTGCCAGCCTAGCGGGGCCCCGGTAGTGTCACTACGGGATACTCTGTCAGCAGAGTTAGTAGTTCGGTGCTGATTTTTCGAACGATCATTTTATATGATATAATAGGTGCCATTCAGGAATTAAATTCCTAAATCACACCAAATTCCTTGTGGACGACTATTGGCAAGCGCAAAAAAAGCGGCCACCTTTCGGTGACCGCTTGAATATGAATATATCGCGTGAGCGGCTGAGGCCGCTAATACGTTACTCAGCTGCTTGTTCTTCAGTCGCTTCGTCAGCTGCTGGAGCTTCCTCTTCGGCTGCTTCCTTAGCTTCTTCGAGGGCTGCGCGGCGGGACAAGCGGACTTTGCCCTTGTCGACGCCGAGGCACTTGACGACCATTTCGTCACCCAGCTTGCAGATGTCTTCGGTCTTGTTGACGCGGAAGTCAGCAAGCTCGGAGATGTGCACGAGGCCTTCTTTACCAGGTAGGCATTCGACGAAAGCACCGAAGTCCTTTACGCCGCGAACGATACCGCGGTATGTCTTGCCGATTTCGATCTCTGCGGTGCATGCATCGACTTCCATGATCGCGCGATCCATGGATTCTTTGTCTGTTGCGAACACGAGCACTTGGCCTTCGTCGTTGATGTCGACTTGTGCGCCAGAGACTTCTGTGATGCGGCGGATGTTCTTACCACCTGGGCCGATGAGTGCGCCAATTTTGTCTGGTGCAATCTTGATCGTGTGGATGCGTGGAGCGTGCTCACGGAGATCCTTGCGGGACTCAGGGAGGTGCTCGGACATGACAGCGAGGATCTTCATACGTGCATCGCGGTTCTGCTTGATAGCTTCGAGTGCGATGTCGAATGGAAGACCTGTGATCTTAAGGTCAAGCTGGAAGCCTGTGATACCTTCTGGTGTGCCAGCAACCTTGAAGTCCATGTCGCCGAAGTGATCTTCTGCGCCGAGGATATCAGTGAGGAGGACGCTCTTGGTGATCTTACCGTTTTCGTCCTTTTCAGTAACGAGACCAGTGGAGATGCCAGCGCAAGGTGCTGTAATTGGCACACCTGCATCCATGAGAGAGAGGCAACCACCACAGATCGATGCCATCGAAGTCGAGCCGTTAGAGCTCATGACTTCAGATACCACGCGGATCGCGTATGGGAACTCGTCTTCTGGTGGAAGGATAGGAAGGAGGGAGCGCTCTGCGAGTGCACCATGGCCGATTTCGCGACGTCCTGTGAATCCGAAACGACCTGCTTCACCCACCGAGAACGGAGGGAAGTTGTAGTGAAGGATGAAAGACTTGCTTTTGGCACCACCTGTGAGGCCGTCGATATCTTGTGTGTCACGGCTAGTGCCGAGTGTTGTGATAACGAGAGCTTGTGTTTCGCCACGGTTGAAGATGGCAGAACCGTGAACGCGTGGAAGGACGCCAGACTCGCAAGAGATTGTGCGGAGGTCCGGAGCTGCACGGCCGTCAACACGCTTACCGGTGTCGAGGATGTTTTGGCGGTAGAGCTTTTCTTGGATTTCGTCGAATGCGCGAGCGACGTCGTCACCCTTTACATTTTCAGCACCAAGCTTGGCTTCGAGCGCTGCTTTAGTTTCTTTCGCGATGACTTCGATCGCGAGCTTACGCTCTGTGTAGCTGTCGAAGTTGAGTGCGGATTTAACGCCTTCAGCTGCGTGCTCTTCACAAAAATCAACGATTTCCTTAGGAGTGACCATTAATGCGAAATCCTTCTTCGCCTTGCCAGCAAGCTTAGCGAGTTCCTTCTGAGCCGCGATGAGGGGCTGGATCGCTTCTTGGCCGTAAACGAGGGCTTCGTAGAAGCGCTCGTCAGAGATGAACTCAGCGGAACCTTCGATCATCAACATTTCGGTTTCGGAACCGACGTAGATGAGGTCGAGGTCGGAATCGAGCATTTGGTCGTGAGTCGGGTTGGTGACGAATTCGCCATCAATTTGACCAACACGCACACAGCCGATTGGGCCGTTCCAAGGGATGTCGGAGATCAGAGTCGCAGCAGACGCGGCGTTGACCATGAGGATGTCGGGCTCGTTTGTGAGGTCAGTCGCAAGGAGGAGGCCGATGACCTGGACTTCGTTCATGAAACCCTTCGGGAAGAGTGGACGAAGTGGACGGTCGCAAAGACGGGATGTGAGGATTTCCTTCTCGGAAGGCTTACCTTCACGCTTGAAGTAGCCACCTGGGAACTTGCCGGCAGCAGTGAACTTTTCGCGGTAATCCACTGTGAGCGGGAAGAAATCCTGCCCTGGGCGGAGTGAGGAAGCAGCAGTGACTGACACGAAGAGCTCTGTGTCGCCCATGCGGATGGTGACTGCGCCGCTAGCGAGGCCAGCGAGTGTTCCGGTTGAGATCTCGATACCAAGACCTTCTGCGGTTACGTTGTGTTTTTGTTTCATTCTTTTATCTATGTTTTGCTTTATGCATTCTACGATACGTCGGGGATAGGACCTTGTTTATCGCCGGCCATGATCGGCATGGCCTAGGATAACATCGGGCGCGGAACGACCGATGTTGAAATTTGAGACAGGCAGGACGGAGGTCTGCCGTAGATGGCGTCGCAATGCCTGTGTCACTCTGGGAAAGAAAAATGCCGGACTCCCGTGTGGGAAGTCCGGCATGGAAAAAGTGATTCGACTAGCGGCGAAGTTCGAGCTTACCGATGATCGCTGTGTAGCGATTGAAGTCTTGGCGCTTCAAGTAATCGAGAAGCTTACGACGACGAGCTGTCATTGCGATCAGGCCGCGGCGTGAGTGGAAGTCCTTGCGGTTGTCGCGAAGGTGCTCTGTGAGATGCTTCACGCGTGCTGTGAGAAGTGCAATCTGCACTTCGCATGAACCTGTGTCGCCTTCTTTAAGAGCGAACTCTTTGATGATAGCTTCTTTGTCTACGATTGTTTCTGTGATATCTGCCATTGTGTTGATTTTTCTTTGCACGACTGTCGGATTTCGAGTGTTCGAAACCGCTAAAACCGCAACCGAGCCGTTTTAGCCGTTATACCCGCTTATTTAATGGGCGGGAAGTCGAGGAACAGACCTTTCGCAAGGTGCGTTCTAACGCTGAAGGGCAGGAAAATGCTGTTTTAGGGCCGTGGTGCAAGGATAAAGTGGCTTTCGTCACGCCGGAAAGCGGTTGTGGATCACGACTGTGCTATCGGGCAGGCGAGGGCCGCGATCCCATGCGGGCTTGGTCTTTTTGCCGACCGGAATGAGGAAGCTGATCATGTGGTCAGCAGGGAGATTGATGAGCTTTGCTACGGCGTCGGGATCGAAGCCGATCATCGGGCAGGAGTCATAGCCCATGTCGTGGGCGGCGAGCATGAGCGTCATGCCGGCGAGGGCAGATGAGCGCACGGCCTCGTCGCGGATGAGGCGATCGTTGCCTTCGTAGAACGGCTGAATCATTGGACCGAGGATATCTTGCACGGGTTGTGGTGCGTGGTTCCAGTAAGTAGCGGGGTCGGCCATGTGGGCATTCAAGTCCGCGCACATCACGAAGAGCACGCTGGCATCACTGACATGCTCTTGGTCCCAGGCTGCGGCGCGGATCTCGGCTTGGAGTGCTTTGTCTTGCACGACGACCAGACGGTAGTTCTGCATGTTGAAGGAGGACGGCGCTAGTTTAGTCAGGCGGATAAGCTCTGCCAGATCGGCCTCAGGCATGCTGTGCTCAGGGTCGAAGTGTTTAATGGAGCGGCGGGATTCGATGGTTTCGATGGTAGTCATGATGGTTTGTTTCTATTGTAGGTGGTTGAGGTGCTTACTAGGAATGCGCTTTCGGTCGTTTTTCAACTTCTTCGAGCGTGTAGCGTGGTGTGATGTGCTGCTGGCAGTTCCAGTCGTAGGCTTCTATTTTGAAGGTCATCAGCCGTTCGGCTGTTGATCGATAGTTCGGATTCATTGTTTGCCCTAACAGCTCAGGATGCTCGTCGAGCGTCAGGACTTCGGCGGTGGCCCAAACCTTCAGCCGTTGGCGAGTCGGATAATCCATTAAAATCAGCGCGGCCTTGTGGCTGGAATTAATGTTCCCCGTGCTGATGTATTGCATGTTTCCTCGGAAATCGGCCATCGCGAGGGTGGTCGCGTCGAGCACTTGGAGGAATCCTTTCGGGCCGCCGCGGTGTTGCACATAGGGCCAGCCATTCTCGCCGACCGTGCTGATGTAGAAGCTGTCGCGGCTTTGGATGAATTCGGCCTCAGCCTGAGTCAGCTCGAAGCGATCCCCTGAGTCTTCCATCCGTTGGTAGGACTGTCTCGATCCGTGTTCCGATTGCACCGCCTTGACGGAGTCGGTAAAGGCGAATTGGGTGAAGTTTCGATTCATTGGATGGATTGGTTGGATTTATTTGAGTCGTCGTTCGGACGCTTGGATGGGGGCGTCATTAATGCTGGCTTCGCGTCGCTGCATCAGCCCATCGGCGGCAAACTCCCAGAGTTCGTTGCCATACGAACGATGCCATTGACCCGCCGCGTCGTGCCATTCGTAGAAGAACTTTACCGCGATTCGGTTGTCGGTGAAGCTCCAGAGCTCTTTCTTTAGTTTGTAGTCGAGCTCGCGATCCCACTTCCCCACGAGGAAGGCTTCGACTGCGGCGCGGCCGTTGACGAAGACGTCGCGGTTGCGCCACACGGTGTCTTCGGTGTAGGCGAGTGCGACTTTCTTTGGATCGCGTGAGTTCCAGCCGTCTTCGGCTGCTTGGACTTTAGCGCGGGCGCTTTCTGTGGTGAAGGGGGGGAGTGGTGGTCTCATGTATTTGTTGGTTGATTGATGTTGGTTGAAAAGGCGCGTGGGCTGTGTTGGCACACGCGCCTTGTTGGATGCTGTGCCTAGACGCAGTCGCAGGCGACACTGGCGGTTGGTGCTGCGTTGGCTGCAAACTGCGCGTCGATCGGTGTATTATACAGATGGTTCGTGTAGTTGCTGAGTGTCTTCCAGGTTAGGAGTAGCACGGACTCGCTGAGCTGCGTGTCCGTGAAACCAGCTGCTTTGAAGGCTTCAATCGCCGCGGGTGTCGGGAACCCGCGGGTCTCTAGACTTGAGAGTAGTAGCGTGCGTAGGGCTTCGAGTCGTGCGCTTGGTAGATCCGCGCCAGTCTGCAGCGCGACGATGGTTGCGTCATCCAAGCCGACCGACTTGCCGAGCGTGCCATGTGCGGCGAGGCAGTAGGTGCAGCCATTTTTTTGACTGATAATCAACGCGCCGGCGTGTTGCTCCGCTGGAGTGAAGCTCGTCTTCGCGGCGAGAGCGGCGAGTGTGAGATACGCCTCCAGTGCTGCGGGCGATACGGCGAGCGCCGTCATCAGGTTTGGCACAAAGCCGAACTTCTGACTGACTGCTTCGATCAGTGGCTTCGAGCCTTCCGGGATGGAATCGGCGTTGAGGAGTGTGAGTGGATTTTGATATGTTGTGTTCATTGGTTTTCGGTTGGTTGATTTTTAATTATTGGTTGTGGTTTTTTAGCGGTTGTTGGCACGGCCCCCGCGGTGTAGGCGGCTATTGCTAGCGATCTTAGGCGATGCCGTTTCTTGAGAGAGGAAGCGTGCGATGTGAGCGGCGATGATAGTGCCGTCCTCCTCGAGGGCGAAGTGACCTGTGTCGAGTAGGTTGAAGTCGACGTTGTTTAGATCGCGCTGGTAGGGGAATGCGCCTTCGGCTGGGAAGATGTAATCGTTCTTGCCCCAGACGATGAGCGTGCGTGGTTGATGTTCGCGGAAGTAAGCCTGCCATGCGGGGTAGTGCCCTGGGTTGGTGCCGTAGTCGTAGAATAGTTGCAGCTGGATCGATGGGTTACCTTCGCGGGTGAGGTGGCGCAGATCGTTGTTCCAGTTATCCGGGCTGATCGCTTCCGGGTTGCGCACGCCATGCGTATATTGCCATTCGACACCCGCGGGTGTGATGAAGCCTGTCAGGGGTTCGGCGTTGGCGGCGGTTCGGTCGGCCCAGTAGGTCTTAATCGGATCCCAGAAGTCGAGGAGCCCTTCGTCGTAGGCATTGCCGTTTTGAATGATCAGGCTCTCAACGCGCTCCGGATGTGCGACCGCGAGGCGAAAGCCGACGGGTGCGCCGTAGTCCATGAGATAGAGGCTGTAGGAGTCGAGTTCGAGTGCTTCGGTGAACTGCTCGACCACTTTGGCTAGATTATCGAAGGTATAGTCAAATTCATCCATCGAGGGTTGCTCGCTGTTGCCAAAGCCCGGGTAGTCGGGCGCGACGAGATGGTAGTCGTCCTTTAAGTCTTCGATCAACTCTCGGAACATGTGCGAGGAGGTGGGGAAGCCGTGCAGTAGGAGCAGGGTGGGCGCATTTGGTGAGCCCGCTTCGCGGTAGAAGATGTCCACTCCCTCGATTTCGATTGTCTTGTAGAGGACGTCGTTCTGTGCGTTGGCTGCTGTTTCAGTGCTCGCGAGTGCTAAGCTAGTGCTGGCGAGGCCTGCGATGAGTAGGGAGGAGATCTGTTGTGTGATGTTCATGGTGTTGTCTTTCTGTTTTTATTTATGTTTAAGCGACCGGTCGGTCGCGTGTTGTGTTGAGGAAATGATCTGTGTTTTTTGAGCGTGAGGTGAGCTGGCTAATGATGCCGTTATTAGGGAAACATGATATGGAAGAACCACCTCGGTCGGGCAAGCCGACCACTCCTCCTTGAAAAGCATATCCTTCTACATCTCTTTGTCTTATTAAATTAACGTTATAAATGAGCAATTTAAAGCTCCTCCCCTGCCAAGGGGAGGTGGCTCGGTCTGCCGAGTCGGAGGGGTTTGCTGACTGTAGGATGAATGGCTGCCGAATTTAGAGCAGGCTTTTTACTAGTGCTTTGACGGCTGGTAGGGAGGAGGTGTCACGTGTGTTGCGGATTTCAGTGAGTGCGCCTTCAAATAGGACAAAGATGACTTTGAAGGTGTCGCTGCGCTCCTTCTTGCTGCGTGCGGAGTGGTGATCGTCTACCAACTGACGCATCATCTCTTTGAGCTCATTTAAGTGAGCGACGATTTCGACGCGCAGTGGGCTGTCGATGGCGGGTGTTTCACTGAGGGTGTTCATGAACGCACAGCCGCGATAGTCGCACGCTTGCATCCATGTGCCTAGGAAATCAAAGGTGCCTAGGATCTTTGCTTTAGCAGTTGTTTTGCCGCTGATCGAGTCGAGCAGCCAACCGGTCCACTCTTGGTGGCGTGCCTTGAGCCAAGCACAGCCGAGGGCTTCCTTGGATTTAAAGTGTGAGTAGAAAGTGCCCTTGGCGATCCCGGCTTCCTGGATGATCTGTTGCACGCCAGTGCAGTGATAGCCCTGCTTATAAAAGAGCTTCGCGGCGACTTCGATCAGGTCGTCGCGTTTTGATTTTGGACTGCTGTTTGTTGTGGGCATAGTTCGCACTGTAGCTGACCCGACCAGTCGGTCAAGTGTTTTTTATTCTTTTTTTTAAATAATTTGATACGGAGAGGCGCAGTGAGATGCTACACTATGCTCTTGTTGTAGATTACGGGCATCTGCCCCTTCCAGTTGTTCCATACTTCGTCTTCAGTGATCAGATCCGCCATGAAGTGTCCCACGTTGATTCGGCTCGTTTTGCCTGCGTCAAAGATTGCGCTTCGTATGGGTGAAGGATGCAACTCATACGCTGTCACTGTGTCCTCATTCGTCAGGCCATCAGGACGAACTGCAGTCCACTCGATCGCACCGTCTTTCTGGCCAATCTCGGTTCTAAGGTAATCCGCGGCATTCTCGTTGTCCACGTGCGGGGGTAGTAGTAAGCGCAGAAGTCCGATCACGCACCGCTGAGCGAATGAGACTGGCTCATTAAGGTCACGGTTGCTATTTCCAGTCGTGTTCATCAGCACAAACTTGATCGGCGTATCTGATTCGTTTGCTTTGATTGCAACGCACAAGCGGCGAGTGGCATCAGTCACCAGCCTGTGTGGGGCACCGAAAATACCCTTAAAGCTCATGTTATGCCCTAGGCACGATGCGATCGCATCGCAGTTCTTTACGTGTTTGGCCAATTCAGTGTCGCTGAGATTTAACACGCTAGCGTGTATCAATGATAGGTTTTCATGCTTCCTGATCGCTTCAGGGAAACGTTCCGGGGAGCGCACAATCGCCTGCACGCGGTGCCCTCGATTGAGTAGTTCCGCGACGAGTAGACTTCCCGTGGCACCGCTGGCTCCGACTACAATAATTTCTTTTTTGTTGCTCATGGATTTTTTTAGAACGTGGAGATGTATCGATAGAGTGGAGGCGGAGCCGTAACGGAATTGATACTATCGACTGGATGGCTCAGAAGTGATATTGACTCCCTTCAATTGATCTCATCTCCATTTTGCTGATAAGTCAGCTCCCATGAGCAAGGAATGATCGGGGCTATTAAAAATAGACCCAGCGCTACACACAGCACAGCCGAAAGAGGGATGATGATTAGTCGCTTCTTCATTTCTTTTGCCTAAAGTAATGTCTGTTTCACGGGGCTTTGCCAGTCTGCCACCTCGCGAATTGATACTCGGGCATGTCGGGGGTGCCGATTTGGGTGGCGAGTTTGAGGAGTTCGGTCACTTCGGTGGCATGCTCATTGAGCCGCTCGTGCTGGGCGAGCCAGTAAGCGGCTTCGCAGAGTTGTTGTTGGGCAAGCTTCGGTGTCTCGGCGCGGCCGGCGTCGTCGAGTATGGCTTTGCGGTCGAGCTCACCTTTAATGTAGGCGAGGAAGTTTTTGAGCGGCACTGAGGCGTCGGTGGATTCGGCGCGTTGACTGAGCTTCAGTGTGGCGAGTCCTGCGTCTTGAGCAGCTCCGAGTGTGTATTCGAGGTAGAAGGCGGATTCGTTGGTGCGTTCGGGCACGAGTGTTAGGTAGCTGTCGAGTGCGGCGCGGGCTGTCTTGGGGGCGTTGATATTATAGGCCAGCAACGCGTGTAGCAGCTGAATGCCGGGATTCTCTGGCAGGAGTTGAGCAGTGAGGCCAATGGATTGCTCGGCGGCGGTGAGATCCCCCTGTTGCAGTCGAATTAGACCGAGGCTGTAGGTGAGTGCGGGATTGCCGGGGTCGAGCAGCAGGGCGCTTTCGGTATCGGCCGCGGCACCTGCGAGATCGCCGAGTTTGCGTAGCAGGGAGCCGCGCAGGGCGAGGGTTTCAGCTTGGTCGGCTTGAATGCTGAGCGACTGATTAAACGCACTGAGTGCGAGTGCCGTGGAATCGTCTGCTTGATGCGCGCGCCCTAGCATTGCCCACGCTTCGGCGGAGGGGCTGATGCGGTTGAGTGTGATCGCTTCGAGGATGGTAATCGCGCGTTGCGTCTGTTTGGCGCGTAAGAGTGCGCGGCTTGCTAGGATCGCTTCGTCGGCCGTCTCGGGACGAAAGCCACCATCGAGCGCGTTGAGAATATCGATGTCGCCATCGGAGCTACGGCCTGTCATGTCAAAACAGACACCGTGGTAGAATTCGATGGAGGAACGGAGCTTGCTCGATCCATCGGGTAGGAGACGCAGCGCACTTTCGAATTTCTCGCGCGCGGTGCCAGCACGGCCCTTTGCCAGTAGGGCGCGGCCTTCGAGGTAGAGGGCGATGTCTTGCAGCTCTGGATTTGCGGCGATGGGCTCGATGATGCCTTGTAGAGAATCCCAGCGCTCGGCACTTGCATAGAGCGAGGCGAGGGTGACAAAGGCTTCGAGATTGTCGGGCTGTTGGTTCGTGATGTGTTGCAGGTCTGCGATGGCTTCATCAATGCGGCCTGCTTGGGTGAGCACTCGGGAGCGCATCATGCGTAGGGCAGTGCGCTGTTTGAGGCTGACTTCGCCGGTTTGGTTTTCATGCACTTCAAGCGCTTGGGTGATGGCGTCCACGGCTGCGTTGCTATCGCCCTTGTTGAGTGCGTTGCCGGCCTTTTCGAGGTAGGCTTCGCTGGCGAGTTCGAGGCTGATCGCGGCCGTTTCGGGGTTGTCCAGATAGATCTGGTTAAAAGTCTCTGCCGCGGTATCCCAATCGCCTTCGGCCATCAGTAGTAGGCCGAGGAGTTTGCTGGCGACGCGGTAATCATCCGAATCGATGGGCGCGTCGTGCATGACTTGCTCGATCATACGGATGGCATCGTCGCGGCGGCTCATATTACCGAGCACGAGTGCTTTGAGCAACTTGTGCTCCAGATTCTCGGGCTCAAGCGCGATGGCGCGCTCAGCGGAGGTGAGTGCGACGTCTGCCTCGCCTTGGTCGATTTTGATTCGGGTGTTGAGCGTGAGCGCGGGCACGTAGTCCGCGTCGAGTTTGAGCATTTGCTCGACGCTTTTCGCTGCACCTTTCAGGTCGCCGATCAGGTAGTTGCCTTCTGCGATGCCGTAGTAGAACTCAATGCGTGTGGTGTCTGACTTAGCGCAGAGCGAGCAGGCCACAGCTAGAAATACGGAGATGAGAATACAGAAGCGACGCGGCACGGTGGATTTGGAATTAAGAATTGGGACGGAGGTCTGCCGGTGAGGGCGGAGCAATGAAGCTGTTCTTTCGCCTTCGTTCCTAGTCCACCATTTCTAATTCACAATTCCTAAAATGGCAGGGGTGTTGCATGGATATTGCTTTTCGCCCTCATGGCAGTGGGCTAAGCGGCATGTCGCCGTCATCGTTCGTCGCGGGTAGTTTGTTCTCCACCTATGTGATCCTCGCGAAGTATCTCGTGTGCATGCCGCCTCGGTTGCGTGGGATTTTCTGTTCGATCCGGGTGTCGGGGCAGGTTCGAATTGGGGATATTGCCCGAGTGATGTCTTGGTTTATTCGTAGTGAGCGTGCGTATTTTTACGTATTCCTTAATCTTGATGGCTTGATGTTTGGGTTGAGAGACGTAATCATGCGCTTGATTCCAATCAAGCGATGAAACACTTATTTATTACATTATTTAGCCTTATGGCGCTATGCTCGGTGAGTGAGGCGGTGATTGGTGTGGCGTCTCCTTCAAGTGAATGGGTTTCGATTTTATATTTGAATGATGCTGATCCTACCGGGGATCAGCAAACGTCGGGTTCGGGGGGAGGCACGGAAGCTGATATTGTTGGTGATGTCGATCATGCCGCTCTGTATAAGCAATATGACGAAGCGACCGATTATTTTGCTTTCCGTATTCGTATGGGAGCCGATAGCAGTCCTGCCGGTTATGACTCTGCGACACTGATTGGTATGGATGTGGATAGTGATGGTTCGCTCGATTATTATATCGGAGTTGAGGTCGATGGTGTGGGTGCAGCGAATGCAAAATTCGACATTGGCATCTATGCTTTTGACGGGCCGGCCTCATCGCCTGCCGAGACGAAGGCCGCATTGGCTTCTCCGAGTTCACAGATTTATGGTTATCAGATGGATAGCTCTAACTTTAATTGGTCCAGTGTGGCTGCGATTGATGGTATTACCGATCTGACGAGTGTGGATGCGGATGTGGATCAGGTAGGGAACCCTGATTACTTCCTGAGTTTCTCAGTGTCGTTTAGTCACTTAGCGGCTGCCATGGGCCTCGATGACGCGAGTTTACTAACAACGCCAATCTCATTTGCGGCCATCACCTCGCAGAATTTGAACCAGATCAATAATGATTTTAATGGTGTCGATGGCACCGATCCCAATTCCACTACGACATGGACTGATTCAGGGGGTGTCTCGGAGACTTATACGCCCGAATCCGAAGTTCCGGTGCCCGAGTCTGCGACGTATGCATTACTTTTCAGTCTCGTTATGTTGGGCTGCGCGGGATCTCGCCGTCGTCGCTAGTTTCGATGTTTGATGTTCGGGCACAAAAAAAAGGCGGCAGGTCATCGAGACCAACCGCCTTTTGTTTGAATTAATGTGGCTCGGAATTACTCGGCGCTGGCGCCGACTTTTTCGAGGACGGATTCGACGTCGAGGAAGTCGTTGCTTTGAGTGGAGACGGTGACCTCTCCGAGCTGGAGTTGCTGCACGATCTCGAAGGCGACGAAGTTTTGACCGCCCGGTGTGTTGAGCGCGGTGGCCTTGAGACTTTCGCCTTCGGCTGAGGCTTCTTTTTCGAGTAGGGTGCCTTTGGCTTTGAACTCGGCTTTGTAGAGGTCGGCATCAGCTTTGAGCTTGGCTGCGGTGAGGCGCGCGTCGGCGTTGATCTGAGCGATCTGCTTGTCGGTCTCGGCCTTAACGGTGAGCTGTTTCGCTTTCAGCTCTTCTTCGATGACGCGCACTTTGGCTTCGGTTTCGGCGGCGATACGGTTGGTCTCGCCTTTCTTCTCTTCGGCCAGGGCAAGGGACTTGTTCAGCTCCACGTCTTGGTCGGCGAGTTTCTTATCGAGGATTTTGCGCTCGTAGGCGGGGTCGAAGCTGATGTCACGGATGAGGATTTCGATGAGTTCGATACTGTTGGAGGTGAGTTCGGTTTCGAGCAGGGTGGTGGCTTCGGTAACTTTACCTCTGCGAACATCGGGGTCGTAGAACTGCTCCGTGCGCATGGTGCCGAAGGTGCCACGGATGACTTGCTGCACTTGGTCGCGAACGATGCCTTTGTAGCGGGCTTGTGAGCCGAGTTCTTGGTAGAGCTTATGCACTTCACCTGGTTTGACGCGATATTTGACTGTGACGTCTAGGCGCACGGTGTAGCCATCCTTGGACTTGAGCTCAATTTGTCCGGGGCCGCCGACGGGCGCCGAGCTTAGGTAGCTACGCGATGCAGACGAGAGGAAGCTGTAGATTTTACGCGTTTCCTGGCGTTCCTGCTCGGTGGTGAACTCGGTGGTCTGCACGGTCGCGTCGAACACATTCCATGTGTCGAGCAGCGGGAGATTGCGGTGCCAGCCCGCGCCGAAGTCTTCCGGGACGACGCCCTTGTCGCCGAGGAAGGCGTATTGCTGAGTGCGGACGCCGGTTTTACCGAGGTCGATTTTGATGAAGAGGAACTGCGCGGCGACAAATACCCCACCGACGGCAACTAGGATGATAATTGATAAAAGTTTAATGAATTTCATAGTGAAAAATGGTAGGTTCGATGTGTTCCGTTTGATTGGATTTCGATGAACGGATTAGTTCGATAGCACTTTCTTTTTCTTAGCGACAGCCGCTTCGTCTTGGTAAGTGAGTCGTTCGGTCTTGCTCTCGATGGTGAATGGTTGCCCCGTGATCTTCATGTCCGAAAGTCTGCCTGCATAGGCGCGTTTGACGAGGTTGACGCCGCCGATGCCTTCGTAGGCTTGAGCCATGGCGGTGAGGGCCTCGCCTTCGGCTTGAGCGGTGACGAGGATGGCTTTCGCGTTTTTGTCGCGTTGGTAGAACTCTGCATCGGCACCGAGCTCGGTGTCGATGACGTAGGCCTCGGCGTTGCGGATGTCGCGCTCGGCGTTGGCGGTGGCTTCGACGAGCAGCTTTTGCATTTCACCATCGTAGGAGGCGAGGACGACTTCCTTCTTTTTGGTGGCTTCGACTTCGCGGAAGATTTGGTTTTGGCGTGCGGCGTTGGCCTTGGAGACTTGCTCTTCGACTTCTTGGTCGGCCAGTTTTTTGGCGCGGATGCGTTCTTCGTATTCCTTGTGGAAGCTGAATTTTTCGGCAATGACGCTGGAGACTTCGATGCCGTAAGGCTTGAGCAATCCGTTGAGCTCGACCATTGCCAGTTGTGCTTTCTGGTCGCGCACGCTGGCGTCGTAAAATTCTTCGGTGGTCATTTCGCCAAAGACCGCGCGGCAAACAGAGCGGGAGTAGTCGCGCACCCATTTGTATTTGTAGGCGTCTTCGAGGCCGGAAGTCGTGACGACTGCTTCGACCATGTCGCGGCGTAGTTGATAGTTGATGGTGAGGTCGAGGAAGACGTCGCTGCCGTCGACGGTCTTGATGCGTAGGTCGTCGCGTCCGCTGCGTTGCCCGCGGCCGGTCTCGGAGACCATTTCGAGACGTTGCACCGTCATGTCGAGGAGGTGAAAGGAGTTGAGCAGCCCGTTGTAAATGTTGGTGCCGGATTCGGCGATGACGGTGATGTCGCCAGTGACGTTGTTCACCTTAATGCCGACTTCGGTGCCGGTGACGCGCTGCACGCGAAAGTTGACCATTAAGAAAATGGTGAGCGCGACGAGTGCGATGAGTAGGAGTGCGAATGAGCCTTTGAAGCGCTCGAGCGCTGCGATGATGGGAGGCTGGCTCCGCTGGTTTGGGAAATTTACGGCCATGGTGTCTTTGAGTTAATCAGTTTTGAAAATGTGAATTAGATGGAGGGGAGTGGTTTAGGCGGTGCGCGAAAGATTTTTAAAAAGACAATGGCTGCGCAAGCGATGCCACCGAATAGAACGAATGGAAAGGGGATCTTGGCGGTGATGGCGAGTGCGAAGCAGAGCAAGAGTATTAGTAGAGAGAACCCGAGAGCCTTTAGCAGGCGTAATTCGGTTTCTTCTTGGAGTGCGCCGGGGAACTGGCGGATGAATTGGTCGTGCCGTTTATAGGGAGGCCGTGGGTAGCGCATCGGCGGGAGCTCCCAACTGCTCTGTTTGCGGTCGCATTGGATGATGCCGCGCGTTTTGAGCTCTGCGAGGCGCTGCTCGACCTTTTTGAACGAGAGGCGCGAGTGTCCTGCTATTTTACTGGCAGTGACGGGGGCTGTCAGGTTGTTGGCCAGATAAATGAGTTCGTGCTCCCAGACTGCATTGGCCGGCCAGACATCGCCTGCCGCGAGTTCTGCGAGTTCGGCTTCAACTTGTTTTCTGATTCCAGGTGCGATGACGGTAAACTCATGCCCATCCAGTGTTTCGTTGGAATAGATGCAGTGCGTGGGGGCGAATTTGTGCGGTGCTTGATCGATGGACTCTTTAAATAAATAAGCAGTGAGCCCGTCATTGATCTGTTTGGTGACTTGGGCGGACTCAGAAAGTTCTTCGAGTGTGGTTTCGATCAATCGTAGGCTGACAGGCAGGTAGGGCACTAGCTGCGCGGCATGCACGATGCCGCCTTGGCTCGCGGATAGCTGCTCAGCTAGGTTTTCGGTGACGACTGGCCAGATGGGTGCACTCATTATGCTATTGTTTTAGATCAACGCGGAGCGCTGTCACTTGAAATCGTGATGAATCGGTGTGTGCTGATGTAAGCTCGACTCGGATTGAGATGCCGCCCATATCAGCTGGAATGACACAGACTGGTTCAGCGATACGAGAGCGGTTGGAGGCAGAAGCAAAAGCGCTCGGCTTTCATTCCTTTGGTGTGGCTACAGTGCCGCTTGAGGTGCGTCGCGACTACTACACACAGTGGATCGCAGATGGTAAGCATGGCACGATGTCGTGGATGGAACGCAATAATGATCGGCGTCTACATCCGGATCAGTTGTTACCTGAGGCGCGTAGCATCATCGTGCTGGCGCTTAATTACTATCAACCGCACCCTGAGCGTCCGTATCGAATCGCGAAATACGCGTTGGGGGATGATTACCATAATTTTATGCTACGTCGTTTGAAGCGGCTGTGCCGGATCTTGCGCGAAGAGTATGGCGGCACTCAGCGTCCTTATGTGGATACCGGGCCTCTACTTGAGAAACCCATCGCGGCTGCCGCTGGTATCGGTTGGCAAGGGAAGAGCACGATTTTAATTGAGCCGAAGCGGGGGACTTGGTCGTTTTTGGCGAACATTGTGACGGATCTCGACCTGCCTGCGGATGAGCCGGTGAAGGATCGCTGTGGGAGTTGCTCGCGCTGTATCGATGTCTGTCCGACACGCGCAATCACTGCGCCGTATCAACTCGATGCGACCAAGTGTATTTCATATCTAACGATTGAGCATGATGGTGCGATTCCGCTCGAAGTGCGTGAGGCGATTGGAGATCGGCTCTACGGGTGCGACGAGTGTTTGGATGTGTGTCCGTGGAATAAGTGGGCGACGCCGACGATCGAGCCGAAGTTTCTACCGCGTGCATTCCCTGATTTACGTGAGCTATTGGCTTGGGATGAGGCGACATTTAGTGAACGTATGATTGGCTCGCCGATTCGCCGCGTGAAGCTGCATCGCTTTCGTCGTAATATTTGCGTGGTGCTTGGGAATGTCGGCAACGCAGAGGATTTATCTGCCTTGCAGGTCGTGGCGTCAGAGAGTGATCCGATGGTTGCGGAGCACGCTAATTGGGCGATTGCTCAAATTGAAGGACGGGTGCTAAAATAAGAGATTGTCAGAAGTAAATCGAGGATACAGCCTAGTAACGTATTTTTTACAACTAAACCTAATAACCTAACCAAACGAATATCATGGAAGAACAATCAACAGTGGACTCAATCATGGACAGCATCGGTAACTTTGGCATCAAAGTCGTTGCCGCTATTATCATATTAGTCGTCGGCCTATGGGTTGCGAAAAAAGTGAAAGCGCTCTTCGCTGACGTGCTGACTCAAAGGGAAGTGGATGCTACCTTGATCGGTTTCTTTTCCAGTATGCTTTATGGTGCGATTGTTGTTTTCGTGGCAATCGCTGCGATCAGTAAGCTCGGTGTCAATACGACTTCATTTGCTGCGGTGATCGCTGCAGCTGGCTTGGCGATCGGACTCGCGCTGCAAGGCTCGCTTTCGAACTTTGCGTCCGGTGTATTGCTTATCCTGTTTAAACCTTTCAAGGCTGGCAATGTCATCAAAGCGGGTGGCGAGATGGGAGTCGTCGTTGAAGTGGGGCTGTTGACCACAGAGCTGAAGACTCCGGACAACATTAAGATCATCATGCCGAACTCGTCCATCATGGGCGGTTCGATCACCAACCTTTCCGCTCACCCAACACGCCGTGTCGATATGGTGGTTGGTGTCGGATATGGTGATGATCTCAACCAGGCAAAGCAGATCATGCTCGACCTGTTGGCCGCTGATGAGCGCGTGTTGAAAGATCCTGCGGTGCAGATCGAAGTGGCTAACTTGGGTGATAGCAGCGTCGATTTCGTTGTGCGTCCTTGGGCGAACTCCGCGGATTACTGGGGTGTGAAGTTTGACTTCACTAAAGCGGTTAAGGAGGCGTTCGACGCTCAGGGCATCAGCATCCCATACCCGCAGCAAGACGTGCATATGTTCCAAGAGAACGCGTCGTAAGCTTTTTGCAGCTCGATTTTCAAAAACCGCCGGAGCGATTCGGCGGTTTTTTTATGAATTTATGGACGTAGGTGACTTGCTTTAGCTGGTCGTCCGCAGTGGCGAGAGGGTGCCGTTGGTTCCAGTCGGTCCGCCAGCTAACGCAAGCGGACTACGTTTTTAGTGAGTGCGCGTCGGTATCGTCGTCGTCGATATTAACGCCTTCGCTTGCTCCTTAGTGTTGCAGATTCCTTCGAGATGCCTACTACTTGCGGCATGAAAAGTTTTGAAGAGTTTAAGGCATCCCGCGAGAAGATGGACCCGAGCACTCGGAAGATGTCGGAGCATCAATGGGGGCAGGCGTATAGCGCTTATTGCAGTGCACGGGAGCACGCGCGTGGTGGGCACTCGTCGGGATCGAAGGCCGGCGGCTCTCGCAGACGCAGTTCGACGAAATCGAGCGCTCAAGGTATGCACGCACCGTCTGCGGTTTCTGCTTCGGGCGCATTGCGCGCACGTGTCCGTGCCGAGTCTGCGTATGCAGATCAGCGTTTACTGGTGAATGTCCTCTCCTGGGTGATCTTGGGGGCGATCATGATTGTTGCGGTCTTGCAGGCGATGGTGCTCTCTGCCCCATCAGCCGCTGGAGCCATCTTACTGTTTGGTGCGATTCAAGCGTTAGTGGTTATTATTTTACGGATGATGGTGCATGTGATTATCGATATTCCGGATGTGGCGTTGTATTGCGCATGCGAAGCGCAGAAGTCGATTGCTGAGGAGCCGGCCGAGTAGTGCCGGGATGCCAATTGCTGCGACTTCAACGGTTTACTAATAATTGAACCTGAGTTGAATTTGCTCGCTTGTCTGCGTTCGGATTCTGGTTCATTGATCTAGGTCTATGGACCATTTGCCTGCCTGTCTCCGATTTCTTCTCGCTTTCTTTTTGTTGGGACTCAGTGGGTGTTCGGCATCGGAGCGCGAGTTCACGGTGGTCGCCTATAACGTAGAGAACCTGTTCGATGTCGATGGTATCGCGATTTATAAGGACTATACGCAAGACGAGCCGGATGATCCGTTTACCTATGGGCGCCTCAAGTTACTGACGAAGCTTCAAAACACCGCTGCGGTGTTACAAACGATCAACGCAGGAGTAGGCCCCGAGGTGATTTTATTTCAAGAGTTGGAAGCGGACTTCACTCCGAAAAGCGCGGTGGAGGATCTGGCTGCATTTCTCGATCAACACCGAGAGACCAGTGTTGAGCAAATGCTGACGACGGGGTGGCGGCCCGAGTATGCGGGATTGCCTGTGCAGGCATGGTTGTTGAAAGCACTCAGCGATGTGGGACTCGTTGGCTATTCGGTGGTCGTCGCGCCTTCGAAGGGGGAAGATGTCGGCATCGCGCATACCAATGCAGTGTTTTCGCGTTTCCCGATACAGGAAGTCCTGCGCCACGAACTGGAACAGGCCCGCGATATTTTGGAGGTGACGCTCGATGTCGAAGGGCACCCGCTCACCGTCTATGTCAATCACTGGAAGTCCGGTGCCTCCAGCCCGTCTCGAGAGCCGATCCGTGCGCAAAATGCGACCGTGCTTCGTGGCTTAATCGACGCCCGTCTCGCCGCAGACCCGATGGGCGACATCATTATCGGCGGTGATCTCAACTCGCATTACAATCACTCGATTCTGTATCCAGATGTCACGACCGGCATGAATGATGTGCTCGGCTCGCAAGGAGATGAGTTGGCAATTCGCAAGCTCGGCGGAGTGGATCTGTATAATCTCTGGTTCGAATTGCCTCCGGAGCAGCGTTATTCCGAAGTTTGGCGTGGAAATCGCGGCAGCCTAATGCATCTGCTAATCACGCGTGGCCTCTACGATCAATCGGGTGTTCGTTATGTCGATGGCAGCTTTGAAGTCTTGATGGTTCCAGGTCTGAATACGGATCTTTTAGGGCGTCCTTTAGAATGGAACTTCGCCGGAGAGACTGGTGGCGGCGCCACGGATCATTTCCCTGTTGCTGCGCGGTTCACTGTGGGATCCGGGGCTGCCGGTGAGTTTATTGAATTGGACAGCCCCAGCGCGGGCGACGATGCTTTAGACTTTGAAATGCCGCTTGGCTACACCAGCGACATGGATTTGCAGCTAGAGGACGGTGCCTTTCTGGTCGATGTGGCAGATGCCGAACTCGGCCCGTTGGTTGGGCAACTGTATCGCATCGATGCGCAGGTGCTGAAGCTGCGGCCGATGACGCTCGAGGTCGGTGGCGTGCAGTGGGGTGCATACGCTCCCGACAAAGCGGTGTATGCTCAATTGAAAGCGCTCAAAGGAGCCGAAGCGCCGTCTACCATGGTCGTTAAGCTCGGTATCTGGAAAGGGACGCGTCAATTCGTCGTCGAGGGCCTGAAATAGCCTCTTGACGATCTCCTTGCCTACGGACTTGCGCCCCTGCGGGAAATCGCCCAACTTGCTCGGTTTCCATGAGCAAGAACTTCTACATCACCACCGCAATCGACTACGCAAACGGCGCGCCGCACCTTGGGCACGCCTACGAAAAAGTGCTGACGGATATCGTCGCGCGCTTCCGTCGTCTACAAGGAGACCAAGTGAAGTTTGTCACAGGTCTCGATGAGCACGGCCAAAAGGTGCAGATGTCGGCAGAAAAGCAGGACATTGAGCCGCAGGAATTCTGCGACGGTCACGCCGCGAAGTTTCAAGGTCTTTGCGAACGCCTGCAGATTACCAACGACGATTACATCCGCACCACTGAGCCACGTCACAAAAAGGTCGTCGGCGAAATTCTGCAGACACTCTTTGACCAAGGGCAGATCTACAAGGCGGACTACAACGGCTACTACAGCCAACGTCAGGAGCAGTTCGTGACCGAAAAGGAAAAGGTGGATGGCAAATGGCCTGAGATTTTCGGTGAGGTCGAAGAAGTCGTCGAAACCAACTATTTCTTCAAGCTCGCGCAGTATCAGGATTGGTTGCTCGAAACGATCGAGACCAATGAAAGCATGATCTATCCACGCTTTCGTAGCGCCGACGTGATTCAATTCCTCAAGAAAGAGCCACTCAACGATCTGTGCATTTCCCGACCAAAGTCGCGCTTGGAGTGGGGTATTGAGCTGCCTTTCGACTCTGAATACGTGACCTACGTTTGGTTCGATGCGTTGACTAACTATATCACGGCAGCCGGCTACGGCACCGACGAATTTGAAAAGAACTGGCCGGCTGATTATCACGTAATCGGCAAGGACATCCTAGTGCCACCGCATGCGGTCTACTGGCCGATCATGCTCAAGGCGCTCGGCCTTGAGTTGCCAAAGCACTTTCTCGTGCACGGATGGTGGCTCAGTTCCGGCGCGAAAATGTCGAAGAGCACCGGCGAAGTCGTCGATCCGCTTGATTTGATTGAGCAATTCGGCACCGATGCATTCCGCTACTTCGTGACTCGCGAGATGAATGTCGGTCAAGACAGTGAGTTCTCGATCGAGCTATTCATGAGCCGCTACAACAGCGATCTTGCGAACGATCTCGGCAACCTGGTCAGCCGTCTGCTCAACATGGGCAGTCGCTACTCCGAAGGCAAAGTGCCCGCGGCGTCAGTCGATGAGCAACCTGAGCAGGATTTGAAAGCACTGTGGGAAAAGACGCAGGGCGAATTGATTCCGCTCTACGAAGGGTTCCAATTCCACAAGGCTTTGGATCGTATCTTCACGTTTATTTCTGGCATCAACAAATACGCCGAAACACGTGCGCCTTGGAAGCTAGCGAAGTCGGATGCGCCTGAGGATCAAGCACGTTTAGCCACATCGTTGGCGTTTATGGCAGAGGCCTTGCGCCTCGGTGTCGTGATGCTCACGCCAGTGATGCCGGAAATTTCCGACAAGGTGCGCGGTCTCGTCGGTGCAGAGGATTTTGACAGCCTCGAAGGTCAGCTAGAGTGGGGCAACACCCTCGAAGGCAAGACACTTGGTGAGAAGACGATTCTGTTCCCACGTCCGGAAAAGAAGTAGGCGACTTGCTTTAGCTGGTTGCCCGCAGTGGGGAGAGGGAGCCGTTGGTTACAATCGGTCCGCCAGCTAAAGCAAGCGGACTACGCCTTGGAACTACGCAACGCACCATCATTCAAAATGCGTGCGCGCAAACCGCCGTGGCCTTTCAAATAGTCTTCGGCTCCGGGGGCGATGGCTTCGTCCATCCAGTAGCAGGGGCGGCATTCTTCGACGCCTTCAAATTCGATGCCTTGCACTTTGAATCGAAGGCCGATCAGGGTGTTCAGGTCGACACCGGTGGTGAGCACGTTGCGGCGGAAGAGGGCGGGATCTAAGTCCGGTAAGTTGCACTGTCTGCGGATACGGTCATACACGTCCCAATCAAAGAACGTGATCTGTCCCTTGAAGTCTTCTTGGTGATCGAGGTAGCGGTCGTTGACGATGCCGCGTCCTGCGAGGCATTCGACTGTATCCACTTTCTCTATACCATGGTCGAGTCGCCCTTTGCCGTGGCGGCCGACAAAGTCGTGGCCGCTGGAAATGTAGAGGGCTTTGATTTCTATGTTCATCGAATGGGATCTGTGTTTTTGCCACAAAGAGGCACGAAAAGTTAGTCAGTATGCGCTAGAGCGCATAGGCCTGTTGTATTTAATTTTTTTGTGATTTTTTGTAGGCTAACTACGTTCACTGTATTTTTTAGTGATGATCGTGGTCGTGCTCTAGATTCTTTGGATCGGTGCAGCCGCAGTGGTTGCTTTCGATCCAGGCCTCGGTGCCGTCGGTATAGACTTCCTTCTTCCATATCGGTAGGCGGTGCTTGACGTTATCAATGATGTAGCGAGCGGCTAAAAATGTGTCGCCGCGGTGGTGCGCGGTCACGCCGACCCAGACGGCGATGTCGCCTGTCGTGAGCGGGCCGAAGCGGTGCACGATGGCCGCGTCTTCGATATGGAATTTGGCCCTGGCCTCTTCGATGATCGTTAGAGCGATGCCATCTGCCAGTTCTGCGTAGCCGTGATAGTGCAGCGCGGAGACAGGCTTGCCTTCGTTGTGGTCACGCACCCAGCCTTCGTAGCTGCAGTAGCCGCCAGCTGAAAGCGAGAGTAGTTCTTTACGCAGCGCCATCGGATCGATGGGTGTTTCGGTTAGAGAAAATTTCATTTTCAGTAGGAAAGTAGGAAAGTAGGAAAGTAGGAAAGTAGGA
>CAJQOS010000005.1 GCA_905479975.1 uncultured Puniceicoccaceae bacterium
CCATGACACTCATTCAGGAAATATCCCGACACTCACTATCCCGCCACTTCCAAATTGACATCGTAGTTCTAGAAAAACACACGACTCACTATTTGAGTAAATACGCTCCTTTTTTACGCTGTGAATTCGGCCGCTTACACGTTTATCCTTTGCCTTCACGTGCTGCCAGTTGCGTTGAAACGACTCGGCGGTGCCATCAAACAGCACCACCGCATCCGAAGGCGCATCGCCAACTTTCGCAGCAGGTTCCACGCGTGGTGGCTGCGGACGATTCTGATCGTGCACCGCCCACGGATGATTCGCATCGGGCGCATCGCCATAAAATGCATTCCCTGCAAATACGGATGCAGACGCGAGACTGAGCACAGTTGCCGAAAGAACAAGAGATTGAAATTTCATAATATGGATGACTCGCATGAGTTCATGTTCAGCTACCTGTTTTAGCCCCAAAGATCTTCACCAGCCGCCCAGTCAGCGCGGACGGGTTCTTTAACGAACACGTTTAACTCAGGGCGATTAGTGATCCGCATGTTCTTGGAGTCCCACTCGATGCGACCGCCGAAGCGCTGTGCGAGCACACCAAGTAAGGCGACCTCCGACATCGGTGTGGCGTAGTCGAAGTTAGAGCCGCACTCAGGGCCATCGTCCTTAATCGCATTCACCCACTCGCGATGCGGGCCGCCGTTGACGCGGGCATATTTCTCTGCGACCCCGCCGCTCTCTTTAAATGCAACCATCTGCTCTTTAACGCTAAAGCGAGGATTATTGGAACGTTGATCGAGAAAGGCATTGCCCTTGTCTGCATACCAGAAGGAGCCTGAATTTGGCACCTTGCCCCAGCCCCAGTCATCCGGTGATTTAATCGGCGTGCCGACGCCGGGCGCACCATCAGACCAAGTCATCGAACATGCTGCCTTGTTACCACGCGCAGGGAAATCAAAACGCACGACACTATAGTCTGGGATCATCCCCTCCAAGGCTGGCCCACGCTCGACACATTCGATCACGGTCGGCTCATACAGATCGAGCACCCACACCGCACCATCGCCGATGTGGCAAAACCAATCGCCAAATTGCCCCGTGCCAAAGTCATTAAAACCGCGCCATTTAAGCGGATGATACAACGAATTAAAGGGACGATCCGCGGCAGGCCCCAGCCAGAGATCCCAATTCACTTCGGCAGGAATCGGCTCTGCCGGCAATGGCATAGACGCAGGCTTTTTAAAATATCTGCCGTTCCAATTGGGGCCAGGAAAGCCCATGTGCACCTCTCGGACTTGCCCGAAGCAATCTGCTTCATACATCTCGCGCATCTTGCGAATACCATCGTAGGTGTGGCCTTGATTGGCCATGTTGGTAACCACCTGATATTTATCTTTAGCCTTACGCAGCGTGCGCGCTTGCCATACGTTATGCGTCAACGGCTTTTGCGTGCAGACGTGGATACCTCGCTCCATACAAGCCAGCGTCGCGTTGAAGTGCGTATGATCGGGCGTGTTAATGCAGACGCCGTCGATGTCTTTGCCCAGCTTGTCGAGCATCTCTCGGAAGTCGGCAAACTTCGGCACATCAACTGCCCATGGTTTCCTGGGAAACTTGCGACTATCAATATCACACAACGCGACGATATTTTCCCCCTTGCAACCACTGTAAGCCATATTGGCAATACCACCTGCGCCGATCATCGCAAGGTTGAGCTTACTGTTCGCCGAAGGCCCTGGTTGACCAATCGAGAATCGAGGAAGAATAAAAGCACCCGCGCTGGCGGCGGCTGCGGTTTTGAGGAAGTTTCTGCGCTGCATGGGGATTTTTAAGTTAGAGTTTAAATGGTTACTTAATTTCGCGGATACGGATGTTGCGCCATTCGATTTCGACATCGGCCACCTTGTGCGAATGCACTTGTAGACCAATCATACCGCGGGGGAACTGTTGGTAACTTTCGGGATCATTCAGATCCGCGACCAGTTCACCGTTGATCCATGTTTGGATACGTGCCCCCGTTGCTAAAATTCGGTAGTGATTCCACTCGTCATTTTTAAATACGCGGTGCGCATTGACCTTGGGGTCTTTCGACTTCGGCTCTGGCGAGCGCCAACCGCTGTAAGCCTCTCCATAAATATAACCGGCCTGGCCGGGGCTGTGTTCAATCTCGACCTGCGGTCCTTGCACGTGTCCCTTGGCGATATCATCGTCCTGTAAGGAACGAATCTGCACGCCGGAGTTGATCGCGCCGCACTTCACCTCAAATTCGAGTTCAAAATCGCCGTAGGTCTTGTCCGTGCAGAGAAAGGAATTGGGGCTCTTCAACACCGAACGTCCAACGATCACACCGTCGCGCACTTCATACGTCGCGGTGCCATTATTCTGCGTCCAACCATTCAAGGTCTTGCCATCAAATAGGGACTGCCACTCATCACTGCCACAGCACGGAGCAACATTCGGCATTTCAAGCTTAGCGCTCGGCGTCGTGTCGGCCTTCAGATCGCCAGTCGCAAATTGGATGCCTGCGAGATAGTGCTTCAACATAAGCGGGTTCGAATAGATCTCATGGTTGTGTCCGAGACTGGTATAGAATACGCGTCCTTTGCCGACAGACTGCACCCAACAGACAGCATAATCGCCATCTGCACGGGCAGGCGCGCGCTTTGGCTTATCACTGCGCTCTGGGTCTAAGTGCAACAACACACGGAGCTTCTCTCTGGAATAAGGCTCGGGTTTGAACTGATAAATTTCATCCATAATGCGGAAGTCCTTCATCCCCTCGAACACTGGCTTGATAATCGCATGCTCACCGTCTTCAACCACGATGGTCACGTTCATATTCGCAGTCCAAGGATGCCCACTGAAGTATCCGCCCATCGCCTCGCCGTAGGCCTTATGACCATAACAAGAATCAGTGGCGGCGTGGATGCCTACCAGTCCCCCGCCCTGCTCCACATATGCGAGCAAATTATCCACCAAGCGATTATGACGCGCTTGTAACTCTGCCCACTCTTCATCTGAGAATTTCTTGCGCTGCTTCTTATTAGGCATGAAGAAATCTTGAGTCGGGCTGAGTAAAATCACCGCATCGAAGGCCTTCAGTGCTTCTGGTTCGAAGTTGGCTGGATCGTCACTGACGACCGCCTCGTAGGCACCGCTCGCGGCACCGAGCTTTGCCAGCGCCAGCTTGCCAGTCGAAATGGAGCGGTGACGGTAGCCTGCAGTGGCGCTGAAAACCAGGACACGGCGTGCAGCTTTTGGAGCAACAATCGCAGTTTGCGGGAGCGCAGCTTCGATCGCCGTCACATGTTGCGGCGCAACTGGCTTATCGTTAAAGGTCGGCACCCAACTGGACGCCGCACTGAGCGAGCACGCCAACAGAAGCGGAGAAAGGGAAATATTCATCGGAGTATCGAACAGAGATTGGTAACGAGCCTGCCTCAGATGTTCAGCTGCGGCAGACTCAATTAAAAACTAGGCTTCGGATGTCGGCTCAAGCGGCTTGCGTTTCACAGGCTTCGACTCGACGTCGACATCCATCGCACTGCGAATGTCTTCTTCGATGCCAGAAGTGGCTTTTTTGAATTCGCGCACCGACTTACCGAAGGAACGGAAGAGTTCTGGCATACGTTTAGCACCAAAAAAGAGTAGCACGACCGCACCGATCATAACGATCTCCGGCGTGTTCAGATTTTGTAGAAATGCGAGAGGTGTCATATTCATAAGGTTGCTCCTTACTGTTTTTCTTTATCGAAGGCCGCATCGAAGGCGACATTGCTCGGCGCAAAGTCGAGCCCACGGGTAAATGCACACGCCTCGGCACCACCATGAAAGCGATCCATACGGCCATCCTCCCATTCAATGGAAAGCGGCCCTTGGTAATTCACGTCATTCAGAGCGACGATCACTTCCTCGAAATTGATGTCGCCACGACCCGGCGAACGAAAGTCCCAATAACGACGCGCATCACCGAAATCAGTGTGTCCTCCGAAGACACCGACGTCGCCATTGCCGTGGCCCCACCATGCGTCCTTCACGTGCGCATGGAAAATATAGGCGCCGAAGTCGCGAATGAATTTCACGTAGTCCACACCTTGGTAGCCGAGGTGACTCGGATCGTAGTTGAACCCAAAACGTGGATGATAATTAATTGCTTCAAGCGCTTGAGCCGCACTAGCGATATCGAACGCGATTTCAGTCGGGTGCACTTCGAGTGCAAAATCCACATTTTCAGCCTCAAAGACATCGAGAATCGGTGTCCAACGATCAGCAAAGTCTTGGAAGCCCGCTTCAATTTGACCAGGCACGATTGGAGGGAAGGAATACAGCAAGTGCCAGATCGATGACCCGGTAAAGCCATTGACCACGACACGCTCGGGAGCACCATCTGGCTTCGCATCGAAGAACTTACGCGCCGCGCGCGCAGTGTCTTGCATTTCCTTAGCAGCGCGTTGACGCACACCTTCGGGATCGCCATCGCCGTAGATCTCAGGTGAAAGAATCGCCGCATGGCGCTCGTCAATCAGGTCACAGACCGCTTGGCCGACGAGGTGATTGGAAATCGCGTAGCAAGTCAGGCCATTGGCTTCGAGCAGCGCCCACTTCTTCGCGATGTAGTCCGGCTCGTTGAGCGCCGCTTGCACATCAAAGTGATCACCCCAGCAGGCGAGTTCGACGCCGTCGAAGCCCATTTCCTTAACCTTGGGTGCGAGTTCGGCGAGTGAGAGATCGGCCCATTGGCCGGTGAAAAGTGTAACAGGACGTGACATGGTGGGAGTTGTAAGTTGAGCGTTGTTAGTTGAATTATTGAAGTAATTGAATCGCGGCTTTGTTCTTATTGGCGATTGCGATCGATAAAGCGGTGTCGCCGTTGGCTGCTTTGACAGAAGGATCGACATCGTGATCGAGTAAAAGTTGCACCATTTCGGCGCTACCACTGGCAGCAGCTTCGTGTAGCGGCGTGCCGCCACGTTCACTCAATGCCTTAGCATTGGCTCCGCCATCGATGAGCACTTTCGCAACTGCGACGCGGTCTTTGGCCGCGGCATTGTGCAGCGGCGTCCAACCAGCTTTGTCCCATTCGTTGGGATTGGCCTTGGCTTTAAGTAATGCAGTCGCGACCTTTGGTAGATCGCGATCGACGCACAGGTGCAGCGGCGTGCGCTTGCTGCCATCGGGCGCATTCACATCCGCCCCCGACTCGATTAAGAACAATGCGATCGCTGCCTTCTTACGGAGAATCGCTTGATTGAGCGGCGAAAGCTTCGGGTTCTTGCCCTGATTCAGGCGCTCGGGATGCGCGGCAATTTGTAGCTCCACATCCGCTAGATCGCCCCGCGCAATCGCTTCGTCAATCGTCGTATATTTCGCATCAGCAGCACACGCGGTGAGCGTGAGCATACTGAAGCATACTAGAATCAAGAAGCGATGGATGCGTGAGGCGGTCATGGGATATAAATCAGGTTTGACTTAGCCGAGGTCGACCGGAGTCCACTGGTTGTCGTTGGCCTGCGAAGCGACTGCTGCATCGATGAATGCAAGCCCCATGCGACCGTCATGGACGTTGGCATATTTACTACCATCGCAGCTCCACGCGTCGCCCTGCTGGAATGCACGGACGTCCTTTTCGAATTCACGGTGCAGACGCGCATAAGCGTCGTGAAAACCTTCGACGTGACCGGATGGTATGGTCGGCTCGTCGAGCAGCTCCTGCGGCACATCGCCAAGGAAGCCGTCGTTGGCAGACACCGCGCCACGCCAGTAGGTGCGGTCTGGTTGCCCTGGCAGGCAAATCGTAACCGCTTCAGCATCTTCCTGATTCCACTTGAGCAAGCCCTTGGTGCCTGCAATCACGATCCCCATATCATTCTTGTGACCATGGCAAATTTGCGAAGCACGCACGAGACACTTACCACCATTCGAGAGCTTACCGTAGGCAGTGAAGTGATCGTCGATCGGACGGCCCGGCACCATGCACTCACAGTGAGCGGACACATCGGTCACATCCAAACCAGTCACAAAGCGCAATTGCTCCAAGGCATGAATGCCGATATCGCCACCTGCGCCGGAAGCACCTGCGCGCTTCGGATCAGTGCGCCATGCGGCTTGCGTCTGGCCGGTGTCTTCGAGCTTCTCAGCCAACCAACCTTGAATGTAGTAGCTGTCCACCCAACGCACTTCGCCGAGCAGACCGCTCTGCACGATAAAACGGCTGAACCAACTGCTCCAGTGACCGACGTAGGTGTGAGCAACTGCGAATGGGACATTCTTCTCTTTGGCCTTTGCGACCAAAGCATCCGACTGCGCCAGATCAATCGTCATCGGCTTCTCACAGATGACGGGAATACCCGCGTCGAGCGCCTTCATCGCAGGGTCGAAGTGCACGAAATTCGGCGTCACTATCAAAATATAGTCCAGACGTTCCTCTGCGGGAAGATCCTTCTGCACGTTGATCATTTCATCGTAACTCTCGTATCCCTTTACTGGATACGCCCATGCATCTGCCTCTTCCATCGCGATCTTAGGATCTGGATGCAGTGCGACAGAGTGCACCTTGCGAGTGCCATCGAAGTGAATTGCTTTTTGGTGTGGATTTGCGATGAAGGCGCCGCCTCCGCCGCCAACCATACCGACTTTAAGTGGTTGTTTGGATGCCATAATAGTAATGATTTTGTATTAAAATAGTGAACGAACTAAAACGCAGTCTCTTCATCAGCAACGTCGAGCATCTTAGGCTTGTAACCGCCCTTGCTCTTAAAGTAGAGAATCAGACCGATATAGCAGACCAGCATGAAGGCTGGGAATACTGCCATCTTGGCGAGGGCTCCTTGTGTCTCACGCTCTGAGATTTCAGCAGCCTCAGCTTGCACCTCAGCATCAAGCAGAAGCAGTGCCTCAGCATCCAACGCAGTGTATTGCCCGAGCAAGTAATCACTCTCAACAGTGACCTGCTCGAAGACCGCTGGCATTTCGACTTCGATCGCAGACGTTACGGAGGACTCTTGAAGATAGCCGATGAATGGTCCGCCGAGAATGCCCACAGTTAACATACCGATACCTGCAATCGCATTAATTGTCAGTGCTCCACCCTTAGGAGTCTGCTCCGCAACCACACCAATCATAGTGGGCCAGAAGTATGTCTTCGCGACACCGTAGATGGTCGCGGCGAAGAAGATGAACGCCATGCCTGAGGCGAACGAGAGCAAGTTCAACCCTACGATGGCAAGACCTGCACAGAGTGCCAATAGTCCCAGTGGACCAAATTTATTGATCACTGGCCCCGCATTGAAACGAAGCACCATCATAATCGCAGAGGTATAGACCAACACCCAAACAGGGCTAAAGCCAGCAGCATGCATAGGCCGCTCCATCAGTGCTGAAATCCATCCGTCCGTCCCGAGCTCTGTCGTAGCCAGTGGCATCATAATGATCACCAATACGAGTAACAGTGGATTACCGAACGAACGACTATACGCACCAAATCCAATGACCGTCGCAGCGATTAAGCCCCAAGTGATACCAGTCGACCAAGCGAACACCTGTCCCAACTGGGAGAAGATCAAATAGAAGGCGATAAAGGCCGCTGGTGTGCCAAACTCTGCCAACATCTCCTTATAACTCGAACCCGCAGCGACGCGTTCATTGACCGGAAATTTCACCTTCGCCAATAGGACGAGATAAATAAAAGCTGGCACAAACATGATCGCGACTAAGATTCGCCAATCATTTGCAACCGGACCACTCAGACCGATCGCGAGCACGCCACCGAGCACTAAACCACCGGGCCAGCCCGCATGTAGAATGTTAAGCCACTTAGCCTTCTCATCCTTAAACAATGTCGCCACCACGGGGTTAATGAATGCTTCCACTGTGCCATTCCCCAAGCCAAGGATCACTGATCCCCAATAGAGGTAGTTCCACGCTTTCGCCTGGGCGATCGCCAAGTCAGCAATTTCGCCTTGCACCGCAGCATACGCAGCCATCGCCATGCCGCCAAAAATCGCGTAACAGACAAAACTGAAATACATCGCAAATTTATAGCCGACGCGGTCGATGATCAGGCTGAATACGATGATACTAATTGCAAACGGCCAGATTCCCGCACCGAAAAGCTCGCCGCCCTGCACCTTGTCGAAGCCGAACTGAGCGGGCCAGAGACTGCCGTCATTAATCAAAAAGGCTCGAATAATGAAAGCCATTGAGGTGGTAATCAGGGCAATAAAAGAGCCCCAGAATACGGTTTTATCGTTTTTACTATGTTTCACAATGTAGTGTCGTTGGGTTGAGGTGGATCAGGATTAAATTTGAGAGCGCAATACGATCGAGCCCGAACGCCCGCTGCGTGAGGATCTCGTATCACTAAAGCTGCGACGGTATTTGAGTGGCGTGATCTTCAACTCTTGGCGAAAGGCACGCGTCATATTGGTTTGGTCATTAAAGCCGCATTGCACCGCGATTTCCGCCAACTCGGCCGAAGTTTCACGCAGCATTTTGCAGGCAGCGTTCAGGCGCGTCCGGCGCAGATACATCAACGGCGTCAGCTCGAAGGTTTTCTTAAATAAACGCTCTTGCGAGCTCACCGAAATACCGCCCACCTTCGCGAGATCAGAGACCGAAAGCTTTTCGCGATAATGTGCCCGCACAAAATCGACGATTCTACGCATCTCGGGATGATCCGCATAGACCGCATCCGAATCCCTAATAATACGAGCCACACCGGCCAAACCAATCACCGCACCGTCGTTATCAAACAGCGGAACCTTCGTCGTGCACAACCAATCCAACGAACCATCAGCGGACGGCACCAACTCGATTTGATTGGAAACCGCCTGCCCCGTGCGAATCACGCGCTGATCCGCCGCATAAAACCCATCCGCCAAAAAATCGGGACTATAATCATAGTCGGTCTTGCCGATCATACCATCGATCGAGACCTCACCCAAGGTCTGAGCAAAACTGCGACTGCCCCCCATGAAACGGCTTTCGCGATCTTTGACGAAAAAGTAAGCACCCGGCACATTGTCGAACAACGACTCGAATAGTTGCCCGGGCCGCAACGAACTCAGAAAAGTGCACTGTGTCGTCTCAATAGCAGCATGGTCTAGGGGCAAGGGTTTCATAAAACCTAGCCAGTAAAGATACAATTGACGTGATTTGACAATAAATTAATTCAACAAATGACGTTTTACCATCAAAGACAAGAACCACCAACACATCAAAAAAACGAACAAAAACAATGAACAACAACTACTTACAAAAACCCACAAACCATTAATATTGACATATACCATCAACAACCAGAAAACACAGACTCGACTCAAATAACCCCTAAATTGTGAATTACAACAATCGTTCCATTGAAAGAAAAAAAGAGACAAAAAAAGGGGTCAAACGCAAAATATAAAGATTCTACGCTTAAAATAGGGGCGTGGCGTTCTGTCTACAGCTGCAAGAACAGTCTAATGCCTTGGGAACAAGAAAATTGAACTGTCCCTGATTAAGGTCGGGCGTAAGCTTGACCTTTGAGGCCTTTCTGGTGCTCATGTCATCTTTGAAAAAATCAAAGTTCGGATTCAATTTATTAGCTAAAAAAGTCTCAAAGTATGTATTCACTTCTCATTTCAGCGCTAGTCGCACTCGCATTGTCTAGTGCCTTGATCACTTCGCAGTTTAGCACGGGGACGACGGTCTTCTTCAGCCTGGCTGGATTTGCTGGCACGTTTTTCCTGGTCGGATTCCTGGTCAGGAAAAAGATGTCCAAGGCTCAAGGCGCGCTTCAGGAAAGCATGCAAGCCGCTCAGAGGCGCATGCAGCGGAAGGTGCAGCAGTTCCAAAACAAGCCCGGCGGCAACATTAAGCAGATACAACGCCAGCTCGAAATGGATCAACAGGCCATGTGTCAGCAGGGCTTAGAGCTCACAAAGGGACTCGAACCCTTCCGGAAGTGGTCCGTGCTCACGGGACGCCAGATTACGACCATGCGCCTGCAGTTTCACTACCAGCTCAAGGAGTTCGACAAGGTGGACGAGATCCTTGCCACCTGCGGATTCTTAAGGGGCCCGATGATGATGGAACCCATGGCGGTGGCCATGAGGATGGCGCGCTGTTATAAGAACGATGATTTGGCGGGCGCGAAAAAGGTCTTCAAGCGCAAGATGATGTGGTTTCGGGGCGACCGCGGCACTTTGCTTTACGGCTTGATGTCGTGGATCTACGTTAAGGTTGGCGAGCCTGATGAAGCCCGTCAGGTCTTGTTGAAAGCCAAAGAAGCCACTGGAGTCGATACCTTCACGAAAAACTGGGATCACCTGACCAATGATCGTGCAAAGAGTTTCTCTAATGCAGGATTGGGGGACGAATGGTATAGCCTCTATTTGGAGAATCCGCCCGCGGTTAAGCAGCAGCGTATGCGCGGCAATGGACGTAATCCGCGTGGCTTCTAGCACGGGTTCGTCCCAAAATACGCTTTGCGATTTTTGGGGCGAACGCAAATCCCCCCCCCCTCCCCCCCCCCCCCCCCCCCCCCCCCCCCCCCCC
>CAJQOS010000006.1 GCA_905479975.1 uncultured Puniceicoccaceae bacterium
ACAAGACCGACTCACGCAACGCCGGACGTGACTCGCGTCACATCGCTACAACCAATCCATTGTAGCGAACTCACGCTAGTGAGGTCGACCGAACCATACCGACTCACGCAACGCAGACGTGACTCGCGTCACATCGCTACAGCCAATCCATTTGTAGCGAACTCACGCTAGTGAGGTCGACCGAACAAGACCGACCCACGCAACGCAGACCTGACTCGTGTCACGTCTCTACAGCCAATTCATTGTAGCGAACTCACGCTAGTGAGATCGACCGAACCATACCGACTCACGCAACGCCGGACGTGACTCGCGTCACATCGCTACAACCAATCCATTTGTAGCGAGCTCACGCTAGTGAGGTCGACCGAACAATACCGACCCACGCAACGCAGACGTGACTCGCGTCACATCGCTACAACCAATCCATTTGTAGCGAACTCACGCTAGTGAGGTCGACCGAACAATACCGACCCACGCAACGCAGACGTGACTCGCGTCACGTCTCTACAGCCAATTCATTGTAGCGAGCTCACGCTAGTGAGGTCGACCGAACCATACCGACTCACGCAACGCAGACGTGACTCGCGTCACATCGCTACAACCAATCCATTTGTAGCGAACTCACGCTAGTGAGGTCGACCGAACAATACCGCCCCACGCAACGCAGACGTGACTCGCGTCACGTCTCTACAGCCAATTCATTGTAGCGAGCTCACGCTAGTGAGGTCGACCGAACCATCGCAACCCACGCGACGCAGACGTGACTCGCGTCACGTCGCTACACCCACAGCCATCCCCCTCCCACCCTTTTGACATGACACAAGGACAGATATCGGTTCTGCTGCCCAGCTCATGACCGAACCGACCGAACCTCTTTCTATCCTCAAGACTACCTTTGGCTTCGACGCCTTTCGCCCCGGCCAAGAGCAGGTCATCCAGACGCTCCTCGAAGGACGCAGTGCCAGCGCGATTTTCCCGACTGGTTCGGGCAAGAGCCTGTGCTACCAATTACCCGCCCTGTTGTTGCCGGGCTTAACCTTAGTCGTCTCTCCCCTGCTGGCACTGATGAAGGATCAAATCGACAGCCTGCAAGCGCGTGGCATTGCGGCCGAACGCCTGGACTCCAGCCTCGACGAAGAAACCTATCGTCGGGTCACACAAGACATTCGTGGCGGCAAGCTCAAGCTACTCTTCGTCGCGCCAGAGCGCCTCGGCAACGAGCGATTCCTTAATCTCATTCACAATCAACGCATCAGCCTGCTCGCCGTCGACGAGGCGCACTGCATCTCCTCATGGGGACACAATTTCCGCCCCGACTACCTGAAACTCGCAAGTGCCGCGAAAGAGTTGAAAGTCGAGCGTGTGCTGGCACTCACCGCGACGGCCACGCCGCAGGTGTCCGACGATATGGCCAAGGCTTTCGACATCGCCGAGGGTGACATCGTTAACACGGGCTTTCATCGCCCCAACCTAGAGCTGCGCGTTACCAGTTGCAGCGACTCAGAACGCCCGGCGCTTCTGGTTCAGCGCATGAAGGAACGCCCCGCTGGCGCTACGATTATTTACGTCAGCCTCCAGCGCCATGCAGAAGAAGTGGCCGAGCGCTTAGTCAAGGAAGGCTTCGATGCGAAGGCCTACCACGCGGGCATGAAATCCGAAGACCGCGTGGCGACTCAAGACGCCTTTATGAACGGCGAAGTGCCGATCATTTGTGCGACGATTGCGTTCGGCATGGGCGTCGATAAGTCCGACATCCGCTACGTGTATCATTATCACATGGCGAAAGGCTACGAGAGCTACATGCAAGAGATCGGCCGCGCGGGTCGTGATGGCGCGCCCTCCGTTTGCGAGCTATTCGCCTGCGCTGACGATTGCACCGCACTGGAAAACTTCGTCTATGGCGACACGCCCGACCCCAGTAGCATTACATCCATCGTCACCGAATTGCTCGGTTCCGACGAGGCGATCGACATCGCGATCACTGACCTCTCCCGACGCCACGACATTCGTCAATTGGTGGTTAATACTTTGCTCACGCGCTTGGAGCTCAAGGGCATCATCCGCTCCGAAGGTCACTACTACGGCGACATTCGATTTGCGCCAACAGGCAGCAGTACCGAAATCCTCGCGCAATATCCCGACAACCAAGCCGCGTTTATCCGCAAGGTATTTACCTGCTGCACCAAGGCGCGCAAGTGGATCACTTTAGACATCGAGAAAGCCATGGCGCACACTGGCCAACAGCGCAATGTCGTCCTGCGTGCGCTCGACAGCCTGCAGCACAAAGGGCTCGCCCAACTGCAGCTCGCTGGTTACCGCCAACGCTTTCGTCGACTACAGCAAGACGTCGACATCGCAGAGCTGTGCCAACAGTTGCAAGAGACCTTCCTGCAACACGAACAAATGGAGATTGGTCGCATCGAATCCATGCTGGCCTACGCACAAAGCGACAGCTGCCTCACAGGCAAGCTACTCCACTATTTCGGCGAGCCGATTGAACCCTGCGGCCATTGCGGGATCTGCCTCGGCGATACAGCCGCAGAACTGCCCGCTCGTCAGCATGCCAGTATCGAGAGCTACGACCTGAGCAACTTCATCACCGTGGTTGAGCAAAATACAAAGGCACTCGCTCGCCCCCGCCAGCAAGCGCGCTTCCTTTGTGGACTCAACTCGCCCGCGGTCTCCGCAACACGTGGCCTACGCGGCAATACACACTTCGGCAGTTGCGCCGAAGTCGCCTTTGCAGAAGTGCTGCGTGCACGAAGCGAATGAACCGAAAAGCAATGATCGCGATCAACGACTGAATATATCCATGGTGTCGATTGTTTCGCATCCAGCTAAATTGAGTTTTCCTTGGTAGCGTGAAGCTTTAGCGAGCGTTCAGTGTACAGAGCAAATACGACACACGTTCGCTAAAGCTTCACGCTACAAGCTCGGCACGGCATTCAAGAGCTTTTTCGTATAGGGATGCTGCGGATTATTATAAATATCCTCAGCCGAAGCTTGCTCGACGATCTTACCTTCAGTCATCACCAACACCTCGTCGCTAATGTGCTCCACCACCGCGAGATCGTGCGCGACGAAGAGATAGGTCAGCCCCAACTCCTCTTGCAGGTCTTGCAGTAGGTTAACGATCTGTGCCTGCACTGAGACATCCAAGGCACTCACCGGCTCATCGCAGATTATAAATTCGGGCTCCACCGCAAGCGCACGAGCAATGCCGATACGTTGACGTTGGCCGCCGCTAAACTGATGCGGGTAGCGCTGCATAAAGTCGGCACTCAGACCGACCTTTTCCAATAGGTCAGCGACGCGGGCTACTTTTTGCGCCTTCGACCAATCCTTAAAATGTATATCCAGTGGCTCGGCAATGATACTATAAATCGTCATCCGCGGATTGAGCGAGCCGAAGGGATCTTGAAAGATCACCTGAATCTTTTTGCGGTATGCAAAAAAGTCGTTGCGCGATAGGTGCGCTAAATCCTGACCTTCGTAAGTAATCGTGCCCGCCGTGATCGGCACCAGCCGTGCAATCGCGCGCCCCGTCGTCGTCTTACCACTACCACTCTCGCCGACCAGCCCGACGGTCTTGCCACGTGGCACATCAAACGACACACCGTCCACCGCTCTGACATGATCCAAAGTGCGCTGCAGCACGCCGCCTTTAATCGGAAAATGGACCTTCAAGTCGCGAACGGAAAGAAGTGGAGATGGGGCTGGTGGTGATTCGCTCATAGATAAGAATGCCAGCAAATTAGCTGCCATTCATGGATGCGCAAGCATTGGTTGCGAACCGCAACTTGCGCTTGAACCGACCAGCATTGAAACTAGACTTCCGCGTATGGACTTAAGCACTTACCAGACAATGGACCCGCACCTATTGGTCGGCGTCGTCAACACCGCGATCCGCAATCACTGTGAATCGCTGGACGACCTGTGCAAAACCCACGACCTCGACGCCGAGATCCTCACCACGCGCCTAGCCGAAGCGGGCTACGACTACATGCCCGAGCAGAAGCGGTTCCGGTAAGGTAGAAGCGACACTCCTGTCACTTTAGCATTGGTTCAAAAAGCGACAAGAGTGTCGCTTCTACGCCTAATCCAGCGCCATTTCGTTTTCAATCGTCGTCAGGCGGCGTTGCTTCGCGCCTAGCTTCGGGATACACGCAATCAAGGCTTTTGTATACGCATGCTGCGGATTTTCCAGCACCTCATCCACGTGCCCCTGCTCCACGATTTCGCCGCGATACATCACAATCACCTCGTCGGCGAAGCCTTTGACGATGCCGAAATTGTGCGTGATCAACACGATACTCATGCCAAGCTTTGAGCGCAGTTCGCGCAGCAGCTCCATGATCTGCGCCTGAATGGTGACATCCAAGGCGGTGGTCGGCTCATCCGCCACCAGCAACTTCGGCTCACAGGCCAAGGCCATGGCAATCATCACACGCTGCTGCATTCCACCACTCATCTCGTGCGGATAGGCTTTGTAGCGTTGCGCTGCATCACGAATGCCGACCAGCTCCAATAGCTCCACGACACGCGCAGTGACATCCGCAATATCAGGCCGATGCAACTTGACCGCCTCAGCGATTTGATGGCCGATCGTAAACACTGGATTCAGCGAGGCCGATGCCTCTTGGAAAATATAAGCGATGCCATTGCCACGCACCCCACGAATCGTATCGCGATCCATCTTTAAAACATCCTTGCCTTCGAATAGAATCTCACCGCTCACCGTGCAGGTCGGCGCGTCCGGCAGCAGACGTGTGAGCGACATACAGGTCACACTCTTACCACTGCCACTCTCCCCGAGAATCGCCACCGTCTGACCGCCGGCATCCACCGAAAAGTTGATACCATGCACCACTTCATTGGATTCACCACGCGAGTGAAACGCGATCCGCAGATCAGAGACTTTAAGTAATTCAGACATTTTTAAAAGAACGTCGAACATCCAATATGGAACGCTCAACGTCGAATGCTATTTTAATTCAATATTCAAGATTGGAAGTTCGATGTTCAAAGTTCGACGTTCACCGAGTCTTCATGTTCGGATCCACAATATCACGCAGCACATCACCGAGCACATTATACGCGATCACCGTTACAAAGATCGCTGCTCCGGGCGTGAGCAACCACCAGAAATTCAAATAAAATACTTTCACATCCTGAGCCTGCGAGAGCATCAAGCCCCACGAAGCAGACGGCTCCTGAATGCCTAATCCCAGGAATGACAACGCCGCCTCGCCTAACACATAACCAGGGATTGAAAGCGTTGCAGCCACCAACAAATAACTGACCAGATTCGGCAGCACGTGTTTCCGTAGAATCACAAACGGATTCTGCCCCATCGCCTCCGCGGCCATCACATATTGATGCTGACGAATCGAAAGCGTCATACCGCGCAAGACACGCGCGGTCCCCGCCCAACCGATCAACGCCAGTATAATCACAATCACAAAAAACATCTGATCCGAGGCAAAGTGCGGCGCCAGTGCAGAGCGCAAGGCCAACAATAAATAAAGCCCCGGCATCGCCATCATAAACTCAACCAAGCGCATTGCGAAGAAGTCAAAGCGTCCGCCAAAATAGCCACTGAATCCACCCACAAAAAAACCAAGCGTCGTCGTAATCGTGATCCCGAGCAGACCAATAAACAAAGACACCCGAGAGCCAAAGATCAGCCTCGAGAACACATCACGCCCCGTAGAGTCACTGCCCAATAAATAAACACGCCCGCCCTCGTCTTCGATCGTAAAGAAATGCCGATCCGTTTTGAACAGCCCCAGTAAGCGATACTCAAAGCCACGTCCGAAAAATTGAATCGGATACCCCTTGCCCTCGATCGGCTCATAACGCGCCTCGGTCGGATCCACCAACTCATAGGCCTGTGCCTGCAAGCTTCCGTCCGCATAGAAGAATCCTGTCGGCGGATGATAGGTGCGATCCAAGTCTTGTAAGTTGGTCGAATACGGCGCGAGGAAGTCGGCGAATAAGGCACTCAAATAAAGCAACACGAGCACCCCACCGGATAAGATCCCCAGCGGACGACGCATCACTTCTTTTATAATTCCCCAAATGATCATGCTATTTCTTCTTCTCCAAACGGATACGTGGATCCGACCAAGCCAGTAAAATATCCGCCAGCAAATTACCTAACACTAACATCGTGCAGCCCATCATCACCGCAGCCAGCACCACAAATTGATCTTCGCGTAAAATCGACTGATACATCAACTGGCCCAATCCAGGATACTGCAGCACGATTTCAACCATCAAGGCACCACTCAACAAGCCCGAGAACGCAAAACCAAAGGCACTCACCAGCGGGTTAATCGCATTGCGCAGCGCATGTTTAAACATCACCATAAATTCGCTCAGGCCCTTCGCGCGCGCAGTCGTAACAAACCCCGCTCGAATGGTATCCAAAAAGTTCGCACGCATGATGCGCATGATACTCGCAATCGAACCGATCCCCAGCGCCAGCGTCGGTAAGATCAAGTGATGCGCACGATCCGCCAGCTTCTCAAAGAAGCCCATATACTCGTATTCGATCGAAGTCGCTCCCCCCATCGGGAACCATCCCGTCTGCGCCGCAAAGAAGACCAGCAGCAAGGCCAGGAAAAACTCCGGGACCGAGAGCGCCGCATATGCCAAGCCCGCCGAGATTCGGTCAAAAATCGAGTCTTTATAAATCGCCGCCAGCACTCCCAGCGGGATCGCAATGCCCCACGAAAAAACGAAGGCACAAATCGAGAGCAAGAAAGTGGCAAAGATCCGCTGACCGATCAAATCACTGACCGGCAATTTGTATGCCCATGAATGTCCGAGATTGCCCTCAAACACATTGCCCAGCCATTTCACATATTGCACATACCAAGGTTGATCCAAGCCAAATTCGATCTCGATCGCTTGGATCAATTCGGCCGGCACATCGCGTTGCGCTTTGACCGGCGTTAAGAAATCACCCGGTGCCAGACTCATCAAAATAAACACCAACATCGTGATGCCGAGTAGCAACGGAATCAGCGTCAACAGACGTCTAATAATAAAACCGATCATTCGGCCACCTCCGCCCACAAAGATTCCAGATTCCAGGTCAAGCCGCCCAAAGCCGTCGGCTCGATATTTTGCCAGCGGTTACGGTAGCCCACGAAGTCCTTCGCACTCACTAAGAAGATCATCGGTTGCTCTTCAGCCATAATCGCTTGCACTTCAAAGAAGTAAGCCTTGCGCGTTTCAACATCCGTATGGCGACCAATCTCGCGCATCAGTTCATCAATACGAGCCTCCCACTCAGTCCCTGGTTCTGATTGCTGTGGATTGGTAAAGTGCATACGTCCGCCACTCATGAGGATGTCTTTGCCCGCATACGGATCAGGCGCACCCCCACCGAGACCAAGCATGCAGGCCTCATAATCAAACGAGTCTGAGGTTTTATTAATGATAGTGTTAAAATCAAGAAACTGCAGCTCCACATCAATGCCGAGCTCCGCCATATTTTCTTTAAACACGGTCGCCATCTCAACGCGCAAGCCATTGTTGGAATTCGTCATGATCGAGAACTCCACACGGTTCCCCTTCGCGTCATATAGGTCCTGACCGCGATACTCGAACCCCAGCTCCTCAAACAAGGCCCGCGATTTGTCCGGCAAATAGCCATACTTTCGGATATCGTCGTTATACCAAAACTTACGCTTTGGTGAGACGTAGCCATTCAGAATATCTGCACGATTGAAATACACACCACGAATGATCCCCTCTCGATTGATGCCATACGAAATGGCCTGCCGAAAACGCTTATCCGAAAACCACTCGAATTTATACGGCTCGACATACGGTTTCCCCTCCTCGGTTTGACCAGGATTCAAATTAAACCAAATAAAGTTCGTCGTGCTCGACGGCCCCATATCTAAAATCGTATAGTCAAAGCGCGCTTCACCGCGCTTCACCCACGCGACATTATCAGGCGCAATTGTCTCGAAATCAGTCAAGCCCTGCGCAAATGCCACATTACTACTATTCACGTCTTGCACGATCTTGGTGATGATACGCTCCACATAGGGCAAACGCGCCCCATCAGAATTCACTTTCCAATAATTCGGATTGCGCGCAAATACGATGCGCTCCCCTGGGCGATACGACTCCAGCACAAACATGTTCAGCCCCACGATCTTCCACGGCTCGTTGATCGCCGTCTCCACACTCCATTGATCCATCAAAGTGCCGTCTTCAAACGCGTCGTATAGCACATGCTTCGGCAAAATCTCCTCACCACCACCAAACAATAGAAACGGCGCATACACTTCCGGCGTGGTAAAGCGCACCGTATAGTCATCCAACTGCTCCACCTGTGGCTCCTTGCCGTTAATCATTTGGCCAAAGGTCGAACGCGAGTTATAGCGATACTTCACCTTGCCGTTCTCATCGACAGCGGGCTTGCCCGTCGCAGTGTCGGTTTCCTTCGCAAAAAAGGTGCCCCAGGTAAACACGACATCCGCGGCCGTAAACGGTTGCCCATCGCTCCAATGCACGCCCTCACGCAAGTGAAAGGTATACTGCAAATTATCCTCCGAGATCTCCCAAGACTTGGCCAAATTCGGAATCACCTCCCCGCTTTCCGCATCCAGCGTGATCAAACTATCTAAAATGCGCCCAATCGCAGTCGAACCTGCCACCGACTCATTCACTAAAGGATTCAGCGTCGCCAAATCGCCGGGGATGGTTTCCACCACATTTGCACCATATTCACCGACTGGAAACTCAACCACCTCTGCATCCATAGGAATCGGAGCCACCTCGGCAACCGGCCGTTCCACCACTTGATCGCAGCCTGATGTAACAAACGCTGCCAGCCCTCCGCAAAAGAGGGCTCGAAGTATCGCAGTGTGACGGAAAATTGAGAATGCCATGAAGTTTTAGCCTACGAAACCGCCCTGACAGTTTTGTTCAACGTTTTTGTGGGTCATTTGAGCCGCCGAACCAATAACCCTGCTTTCAAATTGTAAGCGACCGCCTTGATAATGCTCAACCGTTCACCCACACAAGTGAACACGATGAAACAAGCCCTACAGTCTTCGTAGAGCCGGAGATTTACTCAGATTTCTCAAACAGCTGCCCGCTTCCGCTACGCTTCACCTGGTGAAAGCGGCACTCCTGCCACACTTGGCGACTTCACCTAGCCGTTGATCAGGAACTCGAAATCGGTGCGCGTTAGACCGCTGCGTGCAGACTGAGCGCTGGGCTCATCAACGAGTTGCCGAAACAGCTCTGCCTTGCGGGCTTTGAGATCCAGCATGCGCTCTTCGATGGTGTGCTTCATGATCAGGCGTTGCACAAAAACGGAGCGTTTTTGTCCAATACGGTGTGCGCGGTCACTGGCCTGATTTTCCACTGCGGGATTCCACCATGGATCGACATGAAAGACGTAATTGGCGCGGGTTAAATTCAGTCCGACACCACCAGTCTTGAGGCTGATAAAGAAGAATGAAGGCCCATCCTCGGACTGGAACTCCTGCACGAGCTTCTTGCGCTTCGCCATCGGCGTATGCCCATCCATGCGTAGATAGCGCACGCCCGCCTGCTTGGCGACTTTCTCCATCTCATCCAAGCCACCGCGAAATTGCGAGAAGACGAGCGCGGCGTTACCTTCGGACTCCAGCTCTTCGAGCTTGTCGGCCATGTAGGCAAATTTCGGCGCTAACTCTTTGAGTGGCTTCTTTAACAACTCGGGGCTGACGCAGACTTGGCGTAAGCGTAAGATGGCAGCGAGTGCCACGATGCCAGCCTGCTGCTCTGGACGATCCTCAAAGGCTTCGGCCACTTCGTCGCGCACTTCCGCAACTGTCCGCGCATACATTTCTTTCTGTAGCGGTGACATTTCGAGGAACAATTCGTGCTCCTCCTTACGTGGTAATTCTTTGAGTATCTTGTCCTTCGTCCGGCGAAGGATGAAGGGCTTGGCTCGGCCCAGTAGCCGATCAGGATCTCTTCGGAAGGCTTCTTTAAATTGCTTCAAAGTGCCAAAAATACCCGGCACCGAGGTCGACATGACCGAGTAAAACTCGCTGATGTTATTCTCAACAGGCGTGCCTGTCAGGCAGAGTGTGAAGCGGCGGTGCAGGCGAGCTGCGGCCTTGGTGCGCGCGGCAGTGACATTTTTTAAGCTATGCGCTTCATCAAATACAACGATATCAAAATTATGCTCTTCGTAGGCCGCGATTTCGACTCGAACACGATCATACGTGGTAAGGATCACTTGTGCGGTTTTAACGGCGCTATGGATCTCCCCCCTCGTCAAGCAATCCTGCACAACGATACCCGGTGCGAAACGTTCGAACTCATCCAACCAGTTAAACACCAGACTCGGTGGTAGGACGATCAGGATGGCACCCTTTTTGTTCGCTAGATCGCTTTGCAATCGCTCCGCGATAAATCCGATTGTTTGCACGGTCTTACCTAGACCCATGTCATCCGCGAGGCAGGCTCCGAAACGATGCTGATAGAGAAACTCGATCCATGCGCAGCCCTCATTTTGATACGCACGCAGCTCTGCATTAAATCCGTTCGGCATGTCAAAGACATCCAGTTGCTCGAAGTCGCTTAGACTTTTAAATAACTCCTCGGCTTCTGGTGGCAGCGTGATTCTTAGACCACTCCGACGCATCGAGAGCCAATCCAGCATCTCCAATCGAGAGATTTGAATCACCTCTTCGTTATGCTCGCCACGCTTTGAACCGCGTGGTCGATCCTTTTTAGCAAACATCTCTGCGAGCAAGTGCATACTCGCCTCTTCATCGACACCCAAATCCGGTATGATCCAATTACCCTCTTCATCGCGCAGCAACAGCTCGCCTCGGATCAACAACTGCCACTCGGCACCCGTCAAGGTTCGCTCATCACATTGAATGGATGGGTGCAGTGCAAACCAGTCGATATCACTCTTTCGCTCCAGCTCGCTGGTCATTTCAACTTTAACCGGTGCGGATCGAACCGACTGATTTTCGTATTTAAAATCCACCTGCAGTGTTCGTGCGACCAAGGAAGCGCGCTGCAACATCGACTCACGCGCACCAGTGCCTTCGACCGAGAACAAGCACTTCTCCAGCAAACGAATGTCGTCTCTGGATTCAGGGTCGAAAAAGCTGAAGAGCAGCATCGCCACACGCTGAATCGGGATCGGATAACTCACCCACTCTGCGGTCGCAGAATCAACCCCCAAGACTTGATAACCGGCGAGCTCATCACTCAGCACCTGATCGAGGCCGCTGAAGATCTTTAATACGATGCTTTCTTGATACGCGCCAAAGAACTCAGGAATCTCTCCCGAAACACGCTTGCGCACGCGCTGACGGCCTTCTGCATCTGCCGCCACGTATTGGCGCAAAGTATCCATCAATGCACGCACACGTGACTTGGCATTAAAGAAATCGCCACGCTGCTCAATGAGCGGTTTCAGGATATGCTGCACGAGCGGCAAGAGCGAGATGCGGTGTCCACGGACATCGATCCCAAATCCAAGTGCCGCAGTTCGTGCATTCGGCCCCGCAGTCATGTTGACCGCGAGTTTTACATCATCCGCCTCGACCTTGATGTGCGAGGTGCTCTCTCCCTCACATTCAAACCGTATTTGCGCCTCAGCAATCCATGCTTGCTCGAAAGGCAGGACAGTTGCCTGCGTGCTGAATTCGTCGAGCGATAGCGGCAACGGTAGAAGCCCCCCGATTCGGCGCGAATCAGAACGCGCACTAAACAAGTGGTAGTGTTCGACTGCGGAATTATCTCCTAAATCATACAGGGTGCCGTCTGTAGCGACGCCCCAATAGGTATTTCCGAGGGCACCAACGATCTCGATGCGCTCACCCGAGTCAGATTGGCCGATCATTTTCGCCACAATCTCATCGTCTTGAATGTTCAACACATATTGCGGCTGTAACGTGCCCTGCCCGATCTGCAGCTGCTTGCGGGTCTGGCCGACCTCGATCAAGACATCGACTCCATGCTGCTTCGCCTCGGACAGTAATTGCGGGAGTTCCTGCTCAACATCCTGCAAACTAAATTCTCTCGCCAACCTTCGACCGGTCGCATCCCCCTCCAATATAGAAGCCATGGCACTCAGAAAACCTCCGGGAAGCTGCCCGAGAATTTTAAACGCAATGTTCCCTGTGGAAGGCTTGACCGTCAATAAGAGTGAATTGTCGACACTTTTAACTTTCACGACGTGCGCGAAGCTCTCTTCTACAGGCTCAACCAAAGACACGTAACCGAGCTGACGGCGAAGCTCTCGAATGTATGTATCCGGCATACTGATACCTTCGAAGCTGTTCTCATGTATCGCACTATATAGAGCGGCAGCGGCAGCGACACAATGCTTACACTGCCCCCCATTCTCCCAAGTCGGGCAATCGCAACGATGCTCCAAGCTGCCCTGCTCAACCCATAGATCTACCCGATAGGGCTTATTGCGGCTGCCCCATATCGTCGCAACCAACTCACGAGAGACCGAGTCCCAGCGCAAATTCTTGACCGCATGCGTTCTAAAGTATGCCAGCCCTTGTTGTAGATACGTCAGATCTGCCACGCGTCGAAAGGCTTCAACGGGTAGATCTTCAAAAACTCTGAGTGCATCGGTAATCATCATGAATCGGAGCTCTTAAAATCACCGAATCCGCCATAGCACTCACTTGACGCGTTTTGGCGACATTTTTCGATTTTAATTTTCCTTTGCTTCTGCCTGATGTTGAGCACTGCACTGATCTGTTGAATAGAGTGCCGCTTTAAAATCGCGGATAAATTTGTGAATTATTGCGAATTCTAAACTTCCCCCCACACCCTTAGTCCCACTCAGGCGACACATCATACATTCTACAAAACCTGATCGACTCGTACGACACGCAGCGGCGCAGTCTTTGCGAAGCGCATCAACTGACACTAGCCGAGCACGACTCCCCCTGACTCACCCCCAAGGCCTGCGTCATCACGCCGAACAATTCAAAATTCCTGATAAACGGCTGGATCCGCTCGGAGCCTGGCCCGAATGCAAACAGATCCACACACTCGGAAGTGTGATTACTCGACGTCCAACCGACCGCGGTTTTCTTGAACAATTCATCCGACACGATGCCTGTCATCGCACTGGAGAGGTAACTCGTATTCGGGTCATCCATGGTAGCTTGAATCGCATTCGCCTGCGCCTTGGTCGGAACGATCCCAGTTGCTGCGGTAAATACTGCAGGGTCGAAACGCCCCGTTGTTTTGAACTGGTGCTCTAAGGCCTCGAAACTGGCAGTCATATCATTGATACGATCCAGCGCTGGCCCACTATCGGAATACGCACTCCCCGCTCCGTTTAACTGACAGCCCCCCGTGCCATGATCGGTCGTAATGATGAGCAAGGTATCGGGATCGTGTTTCAGATACTCCAACGCAATGGGAATGCACTCATCGAACTCCAACAGTTCATGCAGGATCGTGGCGGGATCGTTGCCATGCCCGGCATGATCGACGCGCCCACCTTCGACTTGTAGCACAAAGCCCACCTTCGACTGACCGAGACTTTTCAACGCGGCGCGGAACATATCCGGCAAGCTTGGCACCTCGGCAAGGGCAGCATCATTCTTACGATCAATCGCATACGGCACGTGCGACTTCGAAAACAGACCGAGCAGCTTAGAGTTGCCAGCCTGAGCTTCCAACTCGGACTTGATTTGCACGAACTGGTAACCTTTCTTCTGAAAATCAGCCACCTGCGTCAGTGCTTTTTCACCTTCAAAGTGACGCGATCCACCACCGAGCAGCACATCGATCTCACGCTCATGATATTGCTGTGCGATCTCGTTCTCCATGCCACGTTTTTCGACGTTGGCAGCGAAGCCCGCAGGCGTCGCATGTGTGACTCGGCAAGTCGTCACTAGACCAGTCGCTTTACCAGCGGCTTTGGCGCATGTAAAAAGTGGAGTCAACGATTTGCCGTTGGCATCTGTATTGAGCGCGCCGTTCATCACGCGTTGCCCACTGCCCCACGCACTGGCGGCAGCAGCGGAATCGGTAACCGGCGAGCTGGCCGAAGCAGTGTCTTGCAATGCACGTGTGAGTCCGGGCTGCTCATACACCTGCATCCAATTGAGCGGTGCCTTGCGATTACGCAAACTCCAGTGATGCGCGAAGGCATACGTGCCAGTGCACATCCCATCGACGACTAGAAATATCAGGTTTTTCGCCTTTGTGGCCTTAGGTTGTCGTGGCCGAAGTCGATCCGCTGCGGCGGAGCCGGCACCGAGCGTGGCAGCGACACCGCTCAGGCCGAGACCTTTAATAAACTGACGACGGTTGGACGATGGAGATGATTTCGACATAAGAAAAATGTCTAGTAGTAGATGACGGCCGAAGGAAGCCCGAAAGTGTTAAAATCCAGTGTCACCCCAACTAACAACCTACAACTCACTCCGCTCCGTCATACCACTTTTCGACCAACACTTTAATCGCCTCGGCAGACTCTGCTTCTTCAAAGCTAAGTGACGCCGAATTAATACAATACCGTAAACCAGTCGGCTCGGGGCCGTCGGGAAACACATGCCCTTGATGCGAGCCGCAAACCGCGCAATGCACTTCGACGCGGGTCATCCCATAGCTCACATCGCGGGTCTCACCCAATGTGCGTTTATCAATCGGCATGGAAAAGCTGGGCCAACCGGTGCCGGAATCAAATTTCGTCGTGCTGCTAAACAGCGGCGTATCACAACCGACACACCGATACAGGCCGGTCTTCTTGTTATCGTTGTAAGGGTTCTCAAATGGACGCTCGGTGCCCTGCTTGCGCGCTACCTCGTATTGGATGTCCGTGAGGCGCGCCTGCCATTCGGCATCGGTGCGGACGACCGGAAAACGATCACCGCTGAGATCCACATGCGAGGGTAAGCCGCAAGCGCTCGCACATTCGCTAATGCTGACATCGGTTGATTCGGAAGAAGACATATTATCAGCCATAACAAATGTAATTAGGAGACTGCCTGCAATGAGAGACAGTAAGACAGGGATCGATCGAGAGAGACGTGAGGCAGGGTTCATGGTGACTATGAGATGCCACTCACCTTGTGCTTATTCCAGCAGAGTGCAAGTTGCGCCGTGCTTTGCACTGAGTGACGCCTGCGGCGAGTCGTAGTGGTAGTGGTAGTGAGGGTCGGCCGCTGGTGGCCCGTCAACACCTTCGACATCACCGGCCATTGCGGTCGGCCACCTAAAGGAAGCCGACTACGTTCTCGAAACTGCCCCCCTATTCTAAAACAGCATATCGTTCTCATCGGGATAGCGAACATCCGTCAGGCTGCCGTTGAACTTATCTGCCAACGCGGTCAACACCTTCGGCCCCAGTTGCCTGATGGCTTCTTCGGTGCTGATGAGCGGTTTACCTGAATGTTTCACTACGGGTGCCGCCGCTTTCTTTGAGAAACCGCCGGCCGCTTCTTCGGCCAGTAAATCGGCGGCGGCATCCTTCGCTGCGCGCTCCGGATCAACCTCGGGTAATTCTACATCGAGCAATGCATCGATCACACTATCCGGCGCATCCAAGGCCTTCTTTTTCGAAGTCTCAACGACCTCAGTCGCTTCAACATCAATCGCCTCCGGACTCGCCGGGACTAAAGCTTTTTTTTTTCGTCAGGCAGTGTGGCACCCGCGCCAGCCAATTGCTTGATCAAACTATCGATCGCACGCGAACGCGACTCTTCGGCAGCCTTCAATAGCACCACTTCGAAATTAACTTTCTCGGAAAGGCCGCGTTGCACAGACGCCTCGCCGCGATGCAATGCATCGAGCATGCGCATGATTGACTCGGTCGTCAGTGACACTCCGAGTTTATCGCTGGAGCCACGGTTCTGAATCGCATCGAGCAGCGCTTCACGCGCATACGCTTCGAGATCCTGCAAAATACGGAAAAGATCACGCCCTTCGTCTGCAAACAGATCCACTGCGGCAATAATCGCAGGATAATCGAGCGAGCCTAGCGCCTTAGCGAGTTCGGCGATACGTGCGCCAGAAACCAGACCATAGACATCGAGCACATCACTCTCAGCGATCTTACTGCCGCAGAAGGAAATCATTTGGTCGAGAATCGACTGCGCATCACGCATTCCTCCATTCGCGAGGCGGGCAATCGAAGTCAGCGCGGTGTGTTCCACCTCGATGCCTTCGGCCTTAGAAATCTCAGTGAGTTTCTCGGTGATGACTTTGTCCGAAATCGGACGAAATTCAAAACGCTGACAGCGCGAAGTGATGGTCGGCAACACTTTGTGTGCTTCCGTGGTCGCAAAGAAAAACTTAACGTGCTCTGGCGGCTCTTCGAGCGTCTTTAGCAGCGCATTAAACGCCGCAGTCGAGAGCATGTGCACCTCATCGATTATGTAGATCTTGTAAGTGCACTGAGTGGGAGCGTATTGGCAGTCATCACGCAACGCGCGCACTTGCTCCACACCATTATTGGAAGCACCATCGATCTCGATCACGTCCATGCAAGAGCCGCCCATAATGGACTGGCTGATCTCGGACTCATTGTCCGGCGTCGCACTGGGGCCGCCTTCTGCGTTGAGCGCTTTAGCGAACAAGCGTGCGGTGCTGGTCTTCCCCGTGCCGCGCGGCCCGACAAAGAGATAGGCATGTGCGATACGCTTCGTATCGATCGCATTGCGCAAGGTGCGCACGATATGATCCTGCCCCACCAGTTCATCAAACTGCTTAGGACGCCAGCGGCGTGCGATTACTTGATAGCTTTTTTCCATCGAGACTTAAAGAAAAGCTCTGATTTGAGGAAAGTTGCAAGGGGCTTTTTCAAGAACTTCATCCTTTTCAAAAAACGACCGAACTGCCGCAGTTTTGAACGCGCGTTCTTCGCGCGATGGGCCCACTTTAGCCGATCCATATGTCCGGACACAAAAGTGGCCAGGCACCCTACGGCACATGAGGATTCGGCTGTTCGCTGCTTCCTTCCGGATCTGACGAGGTCAACCAGTCCAACATTGCATAGGACCCGGCCACCGACAGAAGACACTCACTCCAGCAGTTCGTTCAACACTAAAATGAACTATTTTTCAGTGAATTGAACGAAAAGTCTCCCCCTGCGGCATTCCGTGTTCGACCTTCGCTGCTGGATATTCGATCTTTTCGCCCATGCAGCCAGCCGTCACCCAACAGCGAAAACAATTTTTTCCTATTAATAACCTCTTTCGGGAATATCTTAAAACCTTCCACCGTAGTCAGGATCTCCCTATCTGCTATGAAGACCTGCTGAAATACGACGACTCCTTCCCCCTGATCAACAAAGAAGGCAACGATACACTCTGGCAGACTCTGATCTATGAACAACAATTCGGTCGCGAGATCTACGACGGCCTGAAGCGCATCTATGTCCAACTCCGCTCAGGCGGCGATGAGTCGATCCTGAGCAATCTCTACATCGACCGGGTTGATTTCTGCACCTTTGGCAATACCAAGCCGATGCGCGTGCGCGTCGTGAATCAATACAACGACAATCACGATTACTTCTATGTCAAAAAGGCCGATGCGTCCCGTGTCTATGGGCTCGAACTCGAAGAACTGCTCTCCCCGAATCATATCAACTTCCTAGTCAATGGCGACACCCTGATCGAGGAGCACATCATCGGCGTGCCTGGCGACGATTTCATCCGAGACTATCTATCTCGCCCCGATTTGCACGAAGTCCGCTTGGCAAAGGAATTCATCAAATTCAACGAGCGCTGCTTTGTGCGGCTACTCGGTGACATGCGCGCCTATAACTACGTCGTGGAAGTGACACCCGACTTTGAGCAAAATCAATACCGTGTGCGTGCCATCGACTTCGACCAGCAAAGCTACGAAGGCCGACGCAGTCTCTATTTGCCCCAATTTTTCAAAAACAATCTCCCCGTGGTGAAGCTCTGCACCGAGCTAATCAATATGGAGACCAGTCAGCAGTATCAGCGCGAAGAACGATCCCTGATGCGCCGCCGCCTCAAATTCGCCCTTCACCGCGTTCGCCACCTGCGCAACTGTATGTGTGCCGATCAGATCTCCAGTATCGAAAAGACCTACCAATTGCGCAAAGAACTCGCGCAAATGCACAATGACCACCGCTTCATGCTGTGCCACTCGATGGGCGAGCTCACCTTCCTCAACATTACCCTGACTCTCGGCCTCGAAGGCGACGCCGCTTATTTCCCGGAGGGCGCAGGCACCTTCATCTAACACAAAACCCGCAGAAAATTTCGGTTGCGCCAGCGAGCGCAAACCAACCTACTCTCAATCGTTTTTACAAAAACACCTAAACATCAAATAACTATTATGTCAGAGAATCTAATCATCGAAACCACTCAGGGCAGCATCGAATTCAAGCTGTTCGACGACATCGCACCACTTACTTGCGAAAACTTCCGCACACACGCGAAAAACGGCTACTACAATGGCATCATCTTCCACCGCATCATTGAGGAATTCATGATCCAAGGCGGCGACCCCACTGGCACAGGCCGCGGCGGCGAGTCCATCTGGGGGAAAAACTTTAAGGACGAATGCGTCAGAGAACTCGGATTTGATCGCCCAGGTCTCTTGGCTATGGCAAATGCAGGCCCTGGCACCAACGGCAGTCAGTTCTTTATCACCACCGTCGCCACTCCTTGGCTCAACATGAACCACACCATCTTTGGTGAAGTCGTCAACGGCATGGATGTCGTCGATGCCCTCGAAGGCGTGAAAAAAGGCGCCGGCGACAAGCCTATCGAAGATCAAAAGATCATCAGCATCAAAACTGCTGAATAAAAAGGCACAGACACTTGCCCTTCATGGGTTTACCGGATGTGGCGAGGACTTTTCGGAGTTCTCGCCACTTTGCGGTTCGGCTTGCGCATGGACTTGCCCGAACCTGCCGGGACATGGGCTACAGCCTACGCTCGACTGCACGCCGGAAGCGACCGTCGAGCGGGTGCAAACACACGCAGCAGCCATGCAAAGCGACAAGCATGCCGCTTCTACCAAGATATTGCTCGGCTATTCGATGGGGGCACGCGCCGCCCTACTCCACGCGGTCGCCTACCCGAAACACTGGGATGCGCTCATTCTAATCAGCGCCAATCCTGGTATCGAAAACGAGGCCGCCCGCACAGAGCGTGCAAGCAGCGACGCCAAACTCGCACAAAGCATCCGCGACGATGGCGTGCCCGCCTTTCTAGAGCATTGGCAACAAACACCGATGATTCGCAGCCAGCAGCATATACGTGCAGACTGGCTAGCAACCATGCAGCGCAACCGCCTGCAACACACCGCCGAAGGGCTCGCCACCAGCTTGGAGCAATTCGGTCCATCGGACTGCCCGAATCTTTGGCCGCAACTGCACCAATTCGCATGCCCGACCCTATTGATCAGCGGCGCGCTCGACAGTAAATACTGCGCAATTGCCAAGCACATGGAGGCCGGACTCCCGCAAGCCCAGTGGGTCAGCATTCCCGAAGTTGGCCATATGCCGCATTTGGAAGCACCGGAGCCTACATCGGCAGCGATCCGAGGCTTCATCGCTACGCTTAATCTTTAAATAAAAAAAGGAATGAGCATCATTTCGTTATGCATTGATTGTAGCGATGGCACGCGAGTGCCGTCGATTGATACTCGGAAACAACGATCGACCTTGCTGGCGCAAATTCGCTACAAAACAACGATCGACCTTGCTGGCACAAGTTCGCTACAAAATGAAATTTATTTCTAGAAAAGGCCAAAGTTTCTAAAAAACGGTATTACTCAATATTCGGTAGATTCGGATCTTTCTCGACCCGCTGTGGGAAATTTTGAATCGCACGCACTAAGGACTGCTCCACGCGCGTATCCGTATACTGAATCGCATCGAAAATATTAGGCAGTTCCGCACGCCAGAAAAGTTCACCGCTCGCGGTCTCGTAGAGTTCAACAGTTAGCGTAAAGCGCACAGTCGCCTTCGAGGAACTAGAACTACTCCGAGCCATCGTCGCAGTGGCGCCATCCACAGAATCAAAGAGCCCCGCATAGCTACTGAGCGCTTTGTTCCACGTTGTAATCACATGAAAATCCGCGCCCGCCTCAACCGCCTCAAATCCCCGAGCACTCAACTCATCCGACAACACCTGCTCTGAAATCACAAGAAGCCCGGTCTCCTGAGCGTCTCTTAAAGCCGTGCCAGAAAGTATTGTCTCCTGGTAACTAAAAGTATCGAGCGGCGAAAAATTAGTCGAACGCACGAAATCTCCTGGAGATCGAGTCTGCTCAAATGTGCCACACCCGCCCAAAACAAGGGCGCACAACATGATAGCGAAAGGGAATGAATGGATACATTTCATAGGCAACAAATACTGGAGTCACTCACCACGACCAAGCTACTGGACATTCGGCAGATTCGGATCTTTTTCCACGCGAGACGGGAAACCTTGGATTGCCATGCTCAAGGTTTGGGCGATACGCGCTTCGGACCACTGCATCGCATTAAAAATATATGGCAATTCCGCACGCCAGAATACCGTATCAGTCGCTGCTTCATAAATCTCAACATACAAGGAATACCGAACCGCTTCCGCCGCGCTCATATTAATTTCCTTGCGCCACTTTGAGACCACATAAAAGTCCTCATCCGCAGGCACCGCCTCATAGCCACGCGCTGCGAGTTCCTGAGTCAGCACCTCCTGCGATAGCTCTTTCATCACAAGTTCCTGAGAACTGGATCGATAAACCATTCCCGAAACCATCGTATGCCGATAGCTAAATGTATCGAGCGAGGATACATCAGTCGTGCGCACAAAATCCCCCGAGAAATTGGTCGTTTCAAAACTCGCACATCCAGCGAAGAACACGACGCACAACATTAGGACGAAAGGGATTTTTGTGACTGAGTTCATGAATGGCACTAAATCACATTCACTTGAGAATTCAAACCTTGTCGTCGATTCAGCAATACAATCATCTACTCACATGCGTTTGACCCAACAAGAGCAGCTCAGTTTATCCGTCGTATTGCTCATCATCGTGCTGGCTCTGATTGGTTACGTGGTCTTCTGAGTTGACAAGGCCTCCGGCATACGACTTTTCTGTCCGCCTTCCTTAGGGGTGACCTAGCATGGGTCTGAGACGTTTCCTTGCATCTGCACAGAAATGATCCCTTCGAACCTGATCCGGTTGACACCGGCGTAGGAAAAGGAAGGGGTCACATTTTTCCGTGATCCCACCTTCCGCCGCCAGAGGCCGGATCTCAAACACAACTGATTGAGATCCAAATGAAACACATACCAATAACACTCGCATTCGCTGCCTTCACCGCCGGCCTACATGCGCAATCCGCCTCGGATGCTCCAGCGAGCACCGAGCAAGA
>CAJQOS010000007.1 GCA_905479975.1 uncultured Puniceicoccaceae bacterium
ACCATGACACTCATTCAGGAAATATCCCGACACTCACTATCCCGCCACTTCCAAATTGACATCGTAGTTCTAGAAAAACACACGACTCACTATTTGAGTAAATACGCTCCTTTTTTACGCTGTGAATTCGGCCGCTTACAAGTCACCGTCGTATTAAAGGCTTTGCGGTCTTCGGCTTTGAAAAATGCGGTGCCAGCCACGAGTGTATCGACACCTCGTGAGGTGCAGGCTCCAGCGGTTTTCAAATCGACGCCACCATCGACTTCGAGGCGATAGTTCAGGCCGAGTTCTTCACGCCACTTCGCAAACGTTTCGAATTTAGGCAGCACATCCTCGCGGAAGCTCTGTCCGCCGAATCCCGGTTGCACGGTCATGAGCAGCACAATGTCGCATTCTGCGAGGAACGGTTTCGCTGCTTCTGCAGGTGTGTCCGGGTTAAGCACCACGCCGCATTTGCAACCGCGTGCTTTGATGCGCTTCAAAGTCTCGGCGATCGGATAGTCGGGCTCCACGTGGATTGTGACTTGGTCGGCACCTGCATCAATAAACGCATCGACGAATTTATCGGGATTATCGAGCATCAAGTGCACGTCGAAGAACAGGCTCGATGCCGAACGCATCGCCTTAATCGTTTGTGGACCGAAAGTCAGGTTCGGCACAAAGTGACCATCCATGATGTCGAGGTGCACCCAACTCAATCCCGCAGCTTCAATTTCTTTCAAACTGCTTTTCAGGTCGGCGTGATCGCCAGCGAGAATGGAGGGAGCTAGAATTTTTTGGTGTAAACTTTGCATGGGCGGCACTTTTAGAGTGAATCGCGGCGCTGGCAAGAGCAGCGTCTCACTTTTTAATCTTAAAAAAATGACGACCTGTGGATGTTATCTCCTTCATTAGCCAACACGGATTTTTCCAAAGGCAGCAAAGATGCCATAGCAGCATGCCGCAGAGAGTGCGCCTAATCCGATGCCGATGCCAACATTGCCATAGATGAAGCTACCGATGCTGAATAGGCAGGAGTAAACCATGACGGTGCCAATGAAGACGCAGAGTAGCTTGAGTGGCATTTGCCAGTCGACGTCTTCAGCGCCGTTCAGATCGACTCCCTCATTTTTCGCATCACGCAGCACTTTGGCCCAACCGGGACCACCTGGGTGGCACTGGCGGTAGAAAGCGTAGAGTGTTTCCTTGGCAACAGGTTTACTTGCCAGGGTCGCGATGATCCAAGAGAGCGTGACGACGATGACCATGAACATCAGCTTCACTGAGAAGGTGAGGCCAGCGACGTCTGGGTGGTAGATGAAGACGGTGCCATCTTTGATGATGCCGCCGAATCCGATGCTAGCTGCCTCGATTCCTTTAGTTGTCTTACCACGCGACTCCAGTGTGGAGTTGATGGTTTCCAACAGCGCTTCACGATAGCCCATCTTGAACTGATTGAGCGGTGCTGCCCATTCGGGTGTTTTTTGCAGAATGTAAGCATCTGTAAGTGCACCGACTGAGAGTGACTGGACGAAGTCTGCCTGACGCGTGTAGGCGACGGCATAGGCCTCATGAGCAGCACTGCGAGCAGTTTCTTCGCTCTTGGGAGCTGCTTTCCATGCATCGGAAGCTGCGTCGACATCTTGGCTGAGCGTTTCGAGCGTTTCAGCACCTTCGGAGTTTGCGGCATCGATGAATGCGACGAGTGCAGGGTCTTCAATGCGTTGAACTTTTGCAGCGACGTTATCGGTAGAGACGAACCAGCGTAGTGCACCCGCATCGCCAGGGCCGAACACGAGCCATACAGCAGCGAAGGTTGCGGCGAGCATGGCGACGATTTCAGTCATCGCGTTGATGCGCCACCAGAACCAGCGGAGCAGATAGATGGCACCTGTACCAGCGCCCGAAAGGAAGAGAAGTTCGAAGCCTTTCTGAGCGGAGTCGAGGATGGTGAGCGAGAGCGTGCCAGCGAAGACCATCAGACCAACGGTGCAAATACGGCCCATGCGAACCATGTCTTTTTCCGAAGCGTCTTTCTTGACGAAGCGCTTGTAGAAGTCGTTCACGACGTAGGATGAACCCCAGTTGAGGTGGGTGCCAATAGTCGACATGTAGGCGGCGATCAGCGAAGCGACGACGATACCGAGCCAGCCTGGGCCGAGGATTTTTGCGAGCATGGCTGGGTAGGCGATGTCGTTCTTGAGATACTTGGGATCGATCTCAGGGAACTGTGCCTTGATATCGGTCAGCTGTGGGAAAATGATCAACGATGCGAGCGCGACGATGATCCATGGCCAAGGGCGCACTGCGTAGTGCATGAAATTGAAGAGGAGCGTGGCGCCAACGGCGTTTTTCTCATCTTTAGCAGCGAGCATTTTCTGGGCGATATAACCGCCACCACCTGGCTCTGCGCCGGGATACCAAACTGCCCACCATTGGACCGCGATCGGAATAATGAGTAGCGGCATAAAGGACATCCAGTTACTGAAGTCCGGCATGATGCTGAGCTTCGGGATAACTGACTCATGGTTGAGCAGACCTGACAGTCCGCCAACAGCGACACCGCTGACTGGATCGGCATAATTGACCGCGACGTAGGCGGCGTAAACTGCACCGACCATGGCGATGCCGTATTGGAAGAAGTCCGACCAAATCACGCCTTTAATGCCACCGAGGGAGGCATAGAGGACGACGAAGACCGACGCTCCGACAATGGTGGCCAGTGGTGAAGTGCCTAGCATGACGCCGCCAATCTTAATCGCAGCGAGCGATACGGAGCCCATGATCAGGCAGTTGAAAAAGACGCCGAGGTAGATCGCGCGGAAGCCACGAAGGAAGCTCGCTCCCTTACCACTGTAGCGGAGCTCGTAGAACTCGAGGTCAGTCATCACGTTCGATCTGCGCCATAGTTGGGCGTAGATGAACACCGTGACCATGCCGGTGATGAGGAATGCCCACCAAGCCCAGTTTTTGACGACACCATCTTCACGCACAAACTGAGTGACGAGGTTTGGCGTGTCGCAGGAGAAGGTGCAGGCCACCATGGAAATGCCGAGCAGCCACCAGGGCATGTGGCGTCCGCCGAGGAAGAACTCTTTAGAGCTCTTGCCAGCGGTGCGGGAGGCAACGAATCCGATACCAAGGACGATCGCGAAGAAGATCACAATGATCGTCCAATCGATCGATGTTAAGAAAACGGAAGCGAGATGCATATACTTTGTTGGCTTGGGGTTCGTTGTAGTAGAACTACGCTAGTTTGAAGATCGCGTCCATTGCGCGGCTGGTGTTGTCGATCAACACTTGAGGCGCGTGCTTGTAGAACGGCACCGGTGGGATCATTTCTGCTCCGACCCAACCTTCGTAGCCTACTTCCTTCAGGGCAGCGACGACTTGGTCCCAGTTGATGTCACCGGAAAGTAGATCGACGAATCCATCGGCGCTGCCGACGTTGCGACGGTAGTCCTTGAAGTGCACGCGCTTGATCTTGTCGCCAAGAATCTTGATCCAGTGCTCAGGGTAACCCGTTGCGAGGACGTTACCTGCATCGAAATAGAGGGCGACGTGCTCGTCGTCGAACTGTTCGAGGAAGGTCTTCATTTCCATCGGGCTTAGCAGGAACTTGTTCCATACATTTTCTACTGCGATGGTGACGCCTGCTTCGCGAGCGATTGGTAGCGCGTTTTGGATAAGTTCTGTTGCGCGTTGGTAAGCGAGGTCGTAAGGCACGACTTCGCAGTCAGGGATGAAGTCCACACCGACTGCCGCTGGCACGACGAGAATGGTGTCGACACCAATCGCTTCGGCGCAACGGATTTGTTGCTCCAGGATGTGGGCAGCTTTGGCGCGTGTTTCTGCATTGTCGCTGGCGCCGTTGGCACCCCAGTAAAGACCAGTTGCCAAGCCGCTCAGTTCGATGCCGACTTCGTCTGCCATGGCGCGCACCTTCTTCCAGGATTCAACGTCGCCATCCAGTGCGAGCTCACCGTCTTCAGTGAACTCCGGCTCGAACCCGGTAAAGCCCGCGTCACGAGCGATGATCATTTTTTGTTTGAGATCCCAGTCCCCGTAGAAGGACCATGTGCTGATTGCTTTTTTC
>CAJQOS010000008.1 GCA_905479975.1 uncultured Puniceicoccaceae bacterium
CTACGCATTTTACCCTAAAATCGCGGCTGAGGCGTAGAATCGCGTCAGGAACAACGAGGTAATGTCAAAATGAACGGGGTGTATGTTTTTTCAAAAAACACCGCCGTCAGAAACGCCCCCTGGTGGGACAAGCTCTACCTAAACCCCACAAGTCCCACAACTCCGTCATACTAGGGAAGAGTCGAAAGTATTCACGATGTGAGGCGTATAAACCTAAGTGAATAATATGAACTATATGAATAAATTACACATATAGCCATGCGTATAGGATCACTCTAGATCCCTACCACTAAAACTCCGTTGTCAGTTCCGTTAACAGCCCTGACCACAAAAAAGCGCAAACCGTTAATAGTAAACGATTTGCGCTAAAAATGGGGTGGCTAACGGGATTCGAACCCGCGACCCCCGGCACCACAAGCCGGTGCTCTAACCAACTGAGCTATAGCCACCATATGGAGAAATGCGCATGGCGCTCATCCCTAATGAAGAGCCGATATGCTCTTCCAGTTTGCCCTCTTGTCAATAATCCTTTGAAAGAATTTTATCTTTTTTTCAGTGAACTGGAAATCTGCCCCGCAAGTGCCTCGATTGCAGCATTGACCCCAGCGACCATGCTTTGCGCATCGCCTGGAATCCACTCCGTATCGACCGTAGTGAAAACACCGGTCAGAGGCTGTCCGCTCGCACGCTGAAGCTCCCAACTCGCAGAGACCTGAATGCGACCATCCGTGGTCGCGACCAATTGATAAAATTTCACATACAAGGTGTTTGCCGCTTTTTTCGACTGCGACCATGGATAAAAGCCGCTCTTCACGCCACCGCTCTGCACTTCTATATAATGACTCAGCGCACGTGCCACCCCGACTTCCAGCGGCTCTGCCCAACGCGCTCCTGCAAGGTTGGCGATCTCACCATCTGCCGAGCGAACCTTCAACGTAGCCCCTTCCATATACACTGGAAGTTGCGGCCGAGCAATATAGCCTCGCTCGATTTGCTGCGAAGCGTCCGCAACAGGCAGCGCCATCGGCCCCAAAACATATGTTTTTGTGGCATCTGCCCGGGGCTTGAGATTCACACATGCAGTTAGCCCAACAGATAGGATGAATAGAAATATGAGACGTAATAGCATAATGATGTTTATTGAGAGGACTCTGGGCGACCAGTGATTAGAGCATTGGGATTGCGCTCCAAGTAATCTGCGAGAAAGCGGAGTGACTGTGCGGCACGTCCCAGTTCGCGAAGAGAATTTTCCAGCTCTGTGCGAACCGATGAATCGGGAGCAAGCAGCTCACTGCTATCAGCAACCAATTGATCCACTCCATTTAAAGTCTTCTCAAATGCTTGGCTCCATTTACCAATTTCAGTGGCAAGTGGACCATCCTGCAGATTATAGGACGCGAGCGTCGTCTCCACTTTTGCTAAAGCAGATCGCACCGATGCCAAGGTATCCTCTAATTCACCCGATTGCAGCAATGCAGTCATTTCATCGGCTGCCCCAACAAAAGATCGGCTCAACTGCTTGGTATCCAAGCCCTCCAACGCGGCTGTCAGCCCCTCAAGGACTTCGTTTATATTCTGATCCAATCGGTCGTAGTCAAACTCAGCAAAGGCAGACACCACACGCCCCAGATCGCTGGCAATCTCATATAACGATGAGCTCAAGGTCGGAATTTCAACCATGTCATACTCAGCATCACGATGAGGTTGAAAATGCCTCGCGTCACTGGGCTGCATGCTGAACTCCACAAACAACTGCCCCGTAATGAGGCTATCGACATTCAACTGCGCAACGAGGCCGCGATCGATCATACCATAAATCGTATCTGGCCCAAAGGTTTCCACAGACGTGCCCAAGTCGTTTGATAAACGAGAACGATCGATCTTAATGATCACTGGGATGGATGTCGAATGCTCTGCCTGCCCTTCGACTCGAATCAGAATACGCTCAACGACCCCAACCGGCACGCCACGATATTTAACCGGAGAGCCGACATTCAGGCCATTGACCGATTGATCGAAAAATAAAACATACCGCGCGGAGTGACCAAATAAAGTAAACGAACCGAAAAACAAGACCAGCGCCACCAATAAGACGATCGATCCGGTTACGAATGCTCCGATGATTTTAGGATTAGTTTGACGGTTCACGATGAAAATCTCTTACAGTATTTTAGGTTGATCAATGACATAGACATGTTGATTACGTCGACTTACGCAGCAGGAAATCACGCACGTCAACGGGCGCGGCCGGGTCTTTAACTAAATCATGTGGATTCCCATCACAACTCGCCCGCTTGGTTTTAACATCTAGGAACAAGGCACTATCAGCGATCGCAAAGATACTCGCTAGCTCATGCGTCACGATCACCACCGTGGCTCCGAGCGCATCACGTAGATGTAGGATCAAATCGTCCAGGCGGCTCGAACTCAACGGATCCAAACCGGCAGAGGGCTCATCAAAAAACAATATTTCGGGATCCAGGGCGATCGCCCGCGCCAATCCGGCTCGCTTCTGCATACCGCCACTCAACTCGGCCGGGTAGCGATGCCCGAAGCCCGCCAGACCGACCAACGATAGTTTAAATTCTACAACCTCTCGAATCTCGCTCGCGCTCAGCTCGGTATACTCCTGCAACGGCAAGCTGATGTTTTGCGCCACAGTCATAGAGCTCCACAGCGCCCCTGCTTGGAATAGCACACCAAAGCGGCGGCGAATACGATCAATGGACTCCGCCTCAGGATCAAAACGCTGATCACCATAGTAAATATCACCGGTGCGGGCGGTCTCTAATCCGATTAAATGCTTCAGTAAGGTGCTCTTACCGCAACCACTTCCACCCATGAGAACCTTGATCTCACCACTACGCACCGAGAAATTCAGATCGTTCATCACGACGTAATCACCATAGGCCATGGTCAGGCCTTTCACTGTAATCTTATCTTGATTCTGATTCATCACTATATGCCTAAGATTTGAAAACACACGGCAAAGATCGCATCCGCCACGACGATCCAAGTGATCCCGGTCACAACAGCCGATGTCGCAGCCAAACCAACGGCACTCGCATCTTTACCGCAATGCAGACCACGATAACAGCCCGCGACCGCAACAATAATACCAAAGATCACACTTTTAAAGATCCCGCCCAGCAAATCATTTAACGCAACCGCTTGCTCGATCTGATTGATGTATTGAGTCGCCGTGACATCCGAGATCCCGACGGCAACGACCATACCACCCACGACCGAAACGAGATCGGCACACACGCACAGCAAAGGCATCATTAAGATAAGCGCAAACACCCGAGGCAGCACCAGAAACTGCATCGGCGAGATGCCAAAGCAAGTCAACGCGTCCACTTCCTCATTCACTCGCATACTGCCGATTTGAGCGGCAAACGCGGCCCCCGTGCGACCCGCCATAATCACCCCAAGCATCACTGCCGCCAACTCGCGCGTCATCGCAACCCCCACCAGGTCGGCGACGTAGATATCGGCGCCAAACTTCTGTAGCTGCACCACCCCAACAAAAGCGACAATCAGCCCCATCAAAAAGCTCAAAAGACAGACAATCCCCAAGGCTTGCGGTCCCGTTGTTTGCAGCAAGAGCAGAAAATCCCTTTTACGTAACTGCGAACGCCCTGTCAGAAAGGAGACAACATCTACAAATAGACGCCCAATGAAATCGCAATAGCGCCCCACTCCAGCGGACACAGCAAGTGTGCGCCGACCAACATGCGCAAACCAATTGGACTGCTGAACGGGAGGCGTGGTTTTGGCCTCCGGCACCGCCAAAGACAATTCCACCAACTTCTGCACTCCGTCAGGCAAATCGCTCAGATCACACTCAAGGGCGCGATCAGTCGCAAAGTCACGGCACTGACGAACCAAAATAAGCAGCGCAGTATCCCACTCGCCCAAACTGGCTGCCTCCACGCGGATCGATGTCACGACACTGCCGCTGGACTCACAGACCGCTTCAACAGCAGCAAACACAGGCCGTTCGGCGCGCAGCAACCAGTCCCCCGAAAGCACGAGCGTCAGGACGGAGCGATCGATCCGTATGTCTAGCGCAGCCTCCTGCTCTGAATTTGCTCTGCCTATGCTCATAAATAAATCACTATGACCGCTCCGGTGTTCACTTGCCAGCAATCGCAGAAATACTCATAAAGCCCCAACCTGCGCGAACAAACGGGCAGAATAAAGGATATTTTATATGAAAACGATACTCTTCGATCTCGACGGCACACTCATTGATCATTTCACCACAATTCATCGTTGCGTCGTATTTGCACAACAACAGCTCAACTTGCCGGAGTCTGACTACGAGACAGTGCGCGTCACGGTGGGCGGCTCGGTGCCAGTCACCCTCGGCAAATTGCTCGGCGAAGAGCACGTGGAGGTAGCGCTACCACTGTTCCAAAACCATTTTGAGGCGATCATGTTTGAAGATGTGATCTCGCTGCCAGGATCGACTTGGATCCTACAAGCACTGAAAGCGCGCGGCTACCAACTCGGAGTCTTTACAAACAAAAACGGCAATCAGTCGCGCACCATTCTAGAACACCTGAATCAATCACAATACCTAGACGAGATCGTAGGCACAGGCGACACCGCATATCGCAAGCCCGATCCGGAGTTCACCGCCCACATGCTGAATCTCTTCAATTCGACCGCCGACGAAACCATTCTGATCGGCGACTCTGCGTTCGACTATGCCGCAGCCGCAGCAGGTAACATCAAGTGCTACCTTGTAGCGACTGGAAGCCACTCGGAAGCAGAGCTGGCAGAATCCACACAAGCTGCAGGCATCTACGCTGACCTCTACGAGTTGGCAGCCGCACTGTTCGACCTCACCCGCGAAGCCGCACAGGTCTAAATGCACAACGCACAACAACTCCCCCTGCCCAAAGCCATCCTTTGGGATATGGATGGCACCCTGATCGATCAAACCGCAGCAATCATCCGTGCCTACTGTGACGTCATCCAAGCCATGGGCGGCGGCACTCCGGACGCAGATGTAATCCGACGCAGCCTCGGCGGGCCGATGGCCTCCACCATGGCACTGTTCATCGATGAAGCCCAGTTGGACGAAGCCTCTAAACGCTTTCGCCAACGCTTCCCGGAAATAATGTTCGACGGTTTGATTATCCTAGCGGGTGGACTCGACCTGATCGAAAGCGCTGATAAAGCACGCATCCCGCAGGTCATTTTCACCAACAAGCACGGCGACACTGCCCGCAAAGTCAGCAAATACTGCGGCTTCGAAAAATACATACCGACCTGTATTGGCAATACCGATACAGACTGGCATAAGCCACAAGCAGAACTGACACGCTATGTGTTGGATCAAATCGAAGCGTCCGCAGAAGGCGCCTGCATAATCGGCGACTCTCCGACCGATATCGAAACCGCACATACTGCCGACCTCCCCTGCTACTGTATCGCCACTGGCGCACATAGCATTGAAGAGTTGCTAGCGGCCGGAGCAGAAGCCGCCTTTAGCAGTCTAGTCGATCTGAAAGCCGCCTTCGCGCTGTAACACTCAATCCATTCGTGGAGCGGTATCGATCTTGTCTCGCGTATAAGCGATCGTGCTCTCTCCGAGGTAGCCACGAAATGCCATCGTCGGCATCACCAGAGCGCGCCGCCCCAGAATAGAGCCCGGGTTCAACACTGCATTACAGCCGACCTCCGCAGCATCGCCAACCAACGCGCCGAGTTTGCGCAGACCTGAACCGCAGCGCGAACCGTCCGGCAGTTGCACTGGCACTTCCGATTGATCGAGGCGAAGGTTCGAGCATGTCACACCAGCGCCTAAATGTGCTTGATTGCCCAGCACACTGTCGCCCACATAACTGAAATGCGGCACCTGCACGCCATCGAGCAACAAGCAGTTCTTAAATTCACACGAGTTACCCAGCACGCAATTCGCACCCGCAATCACATTGCCGCGGATGAACACACCAGGACGCAGCTCAGTGCCTTCACCGATATAAGCAGGCCCTTTAATAGAGCCATACGCAGGCAATTTGACGGACGGATGAATGAACACCTGCCCCTCAATGTGCAAGCCAGCCGGCACTTCAAAAGCCAACGGCTCAAATTTAAACGCTTTAAGCGCCTCCGCAATGAGCGGCACCCACAGCCACGGAGCCAACTCGGTAGAGAAGACAGAGGAAAATGGCAACGATTCGGGAAAGTCATAAAGATCACTGGCTTTAAGCATCTGGAAATCTGAACAACTCCTCCCAATCACAGCGAACTTAAAAATGCCTGTAATTCAGGTTGGTATTCGGCAACAAAGCCCGTAGGTTCTCCCGTTCATCAATTTATAACCTACACTTCGTGCACGACGTTAAAGAAAAACCAAGAATGGTCGAACGGGCTATGCTCATCGGCATCACCCTCCCCGGCGACGACAACTCAACAACGCGCAGCCTACTCGATGAGCTACGTGAACTGGTCACGACGCTCGGCATCGGCATTCAACACGAAGTGCAGCTGACGATCCGCAAGCCACAGGCCAAGTTTCTGACTGGCTCTGGTAAGGCCGAAGAATTGATCGCAGAAGCACAAGCGCATGATTGCGATGTGATCGTCTTTGATAACGAACTCTCCCCCGCACAGCAACGCAACTGGGAGAAAGCCGCTGAAGACAAAATCCTAGTCATCGACCGCCAAGAAGTGATTCTGGATATTTTCGGTAAACGCGCTCAAACCAAAGAAGCAGTCCTACAGGTCGAGCTAGCTCGCCTCGAATACAACTTACCGCGACTGAAAAGCGCATGGACTCACCTCAGCCGCCAACGCGGTGGTGGCTCGATGCAGCGCGATGCGGGTGAAACACAGTTTGAGTTAGACCAGCGTATGGTGCGCACACAGATCACTCGCGTGAAACGAGAACTCGAAGGAGTCATTCAACATCGCGAAGTGCAGCGTAAAAAACGCATGACCGTGCCAGTGCCGACCTGCGCCATTGTCGGCTATACCAATGCGGGCAAATCCTCCTTGCTCAATAAACTGACACATTCGGACATTCTAGTTGAAGACAAACTCTTCGCCACACTCGACCCGACTTCTCGTCGTTGCCCACTACCAAGTGGTCAGCCACTCGTCGTCACCGATACCGTCGGCTTTGTGCGTAACTTGCCGCACCGTCTGGTCGATGCATTTAAAGCCACTTTGGAAGAAGCGGTCGTCTCCAACTTTCTAATTCACGTGCTCGATGTGAACAGCCCGGACATTGAAGCACATGCCGAAACGACACTGTCCGTACTCAAAGGACTCGGAGCCGATGAAAAGAAGATCATCACGGTTTTTAATAAAGTAGATGACCTCTGGAGCGAGGACATTCGTCTCACCCTATCTTTTAGATACCCCGAGGCATTTTTTCTCAGTGCACATACCGGCGAAGGCATCCCAGCGCTGCTCGATAAAATGGAAGCGATCGTCGAAAGCGATTTCGCTCAACTGCGCTTACTCATCCCACATGATCGCTACGATCTAGTCGCGCGCCTACACCGTGAAGGTGGCGTGCGTAAGGAAGAAGCCAAAGATGACGGCACCTATATCGTCGGGTCAGTTCCGGAGCGACTGCTATCAGCGGTGCATCCCTTCCTGCTCAGTAACGACGAGTCTTAAGCTCCACCATCATCGACCATCTTTCGTAGGTCTTTGCAAAGGTCGGAATCCAATTTCGGAGAAATCTCCTTAAGCTCATCAGCGACGTCCAGAGCCTTCGACGGCCTAAAGACTCCCATGGCCAAGTGCGTCAACCAATGTAGCACATCCTCAGTCTGAGGATCATTCAAGAACATCAACTCACGACAGAGGTATGCCGAATCGTGCATACGCACCAGTAAACGTGGCTGACGACGCCCGAAATAATGAAGGCATTCAAATATCTCCGGCAGCAATTGAGTTTCCACAACAGCAGGCAACTCCATCCGCTTACCCATTAGTCGATTGCGACGGCGCCGACGCTCATGATACTCATGCACAGCCTGCAAGTCTCGCCGTGATAAACGGTTCAAACAAAAGGAAATCGCTTCGGGCAAATGAAAGCCACGGTGCCCCATGCGATATGGGAAATATTTGGTAAGCCCCTTCTCATCCCCATGCGCAAACACATTTTGAAGATTTTTGTAGGCACCACCAATCCAAGCCTTATCGGAGAGGCGATCCAAGAACTCCATCAAATCGACAAAGGTAATAATCTCCTCTGCGACACAAAGGTCACGTAGACTCTCATCCAAGTTGGCCAGGCGCACAGGATAGTCCTGATAGAGACCAAACTCTTCGAAAAAACGCATACGCTGCGCATGTGCCTGATTATCAATCTCCTCAAAAGAACCGAGATCCTCACATTCTTCTTCAAATAGAAACGTAGTCTCGCAAATATCTAAGAGAAGTGAAGCAGACTTGAGGTCGAGATTCTCGACCTCAAGCAACTCCTCAAAGCTGAAATAGATATAACGTGCAACAATGTCCCCTTTGATTTTTCCACCAGGGCGTGACCAACGGCGTGTGCCTGTGTTTTTCGCTAAACAAGAAATACTCAGGTCCTCGAACGGAGAACCTTGAGCCCGAAAAGCAACCGTATCCCAACGAGCAGACAGCGCCTCTATGGTGCTTAGCCCCTTGGTATTCGGATTCTTGATATCACTCATTTGTATTTCACTCGATTTGAATCGGATACCGAAGCTACGAGGCACTTGCCATCGAAGAACTCCCCGGTGTGGCAGTCGCGGCATTCACATTATGTGCGAGAATTTCCTCCGCCAAATCATCATAGTCTTGTCCGACACCATCATGGGCCTCGCGGCTTTCGATTAAGCAAACCGGCAGACCAAGAGTCACGGCACGACGAACGATTGTCGCATCACGAATACAGGTGTTATAGATCTTCGCTTCATTCGAAACGAGACGCTGCTTCTTGAATTGATTCAAACGAAGCTGCATACGCATCTTCGGCACACCAATATCAACGTTCGCCTTAATGGAGTTAAAGACCACACCAGCGACACGAGCGAAGTTACCAATTTCCGGCGTGCGGAAACCAGCGGAACGACGATAGAAGAGCAACAGCTTCTCAATCATCAAAGTAAATCCGATCAGAGAGAGTGCATCCGGATTCGATGGAACATACAGCTCATCGGCACTGAAAATGCCGAGTTGCGATGCGTTCAAAATATTCGGAGGGCAATCGTAGACAATGAAACCATAATCCTTCTCAACCTCACGGATCTGTTCATTGAAGATCAGATAGTGCGGATTTTGTGGATTAATATTATACTCATTCTCAATATCGATGAGGTTGAACGTAGTCGGAAGCAGATCGAGACCGGGCAATTGTGCATTCCCCTGGTTATCGCGAATCACGTCCTTAACGATCAGATCTTTAATGCGATCTTCACCTGGCTCCAGAATCGAATAAACGGAACCACGCTTCTCCATGTTAATCCGGTTCCAACGCTCAATACGGAGCAGCCAGATACTGGAGTTAGACTGTGTATCCAAATCGCAGAGTAAGACGCGTTTGCCTTTCTGAGCGAGGCAGGATGCCACGTTGACGATTAGGGAGGTCTTACCGACACCACCCTTGTAATTAATAAAAGCTAGCTTTCTTGCCATACTGTTTTTCAGTTAAAATGTAACGGTTGAGCAGGATTTGCTTAAAATTGTTTTTCGAAGTCGTCGATAGTTGGTAATTCTTCCGAAAAACCAACTGAGAAATCTCCGAATTCCTGATCACCATCTGTGCCAATGCGAAGCGCAGGCTCATCTTGATTTTCTAGAATCTTTTCAGAGAGTGCGCGGTCGATATAGATTTCAGCCCAATAACCATTCTCCACCTCATATTCATCAGGTATGAATCCGTATTTATCAAGAATCTCAAGAATGAGAGAGGAATCCGGCGTCGCGCTGAAGCCGCTCAACATGCCACGGTCTTCGTGCGACTGCACCACTTCATCAACGATAAATGGAGGCACGATACCGTCGTAAGATGGATGGATCGTGTGTTGCCCCGCCCAGACCTGCCAACGGTCACGATCCACCGAACGTTCGGTGCGTGACAGCGCTTCGAAGTAGTACACTTTGCGGCGAGTCAGACGACGCACAAGTGCACAAGCCTTCACATCGCCATGTTCGATCTCCAGCCAATCGCCGCGGCGAGGCTCCTCGATGGGATCACGAGTCTGAGAAATATCTTCCGGGGCTTCGATAAAATCCTTACCGCCGGTGAAGCAATACTTCACTTCGGTTTCGCCGTGACGAAAGACATCGAGCTGCCCCTTGCGGATAAGCTCTTCTTGAAATTTCTCCGCATCCTTACGAGAGGACGCCCACATGTATTTAGTGATTGAGGTGGTAACTTTGAATTTACGTTGCATGATAATGTTGGTTATGAATTCAGTTGAGATTTATAGAATCGAGATAAGGTAAATATCTTTCGCGAAATTAGCTAGCCACTTGTCCCTCGGCTTGAGTGGACTCAGCATCTTCTGACGCTTCCAAACCAGGCATCGCCTGAAGCATCGCGGAGGCAGATTCGAATCGATCTTCAGGATCATAAGCGAGGGCTTGCGCCATCCACTCATCCCACTGCGGATTGATTCCATTCACAGCACGCGTAGGCGGCTCCATAGACAAGCAATGACGTCCCGTGAGCATACGATACGTCATCAGACCTATCGTATAAAGATTACTTTGAACATCCGGTTGCTTACCGACACGTTGCTCTGGGCTGTAGTATTCGAACGCATTTAACAAAGCAGGCAACAAGCGGCTGAAGCCGGGAAGCGGATCAAACGGAGTCGGCTCCATTAATGGGTTCTGTCTGAGCAGGTGAAAGTCGTCCCATGCATGACCGATCAAATCAGTGACACCGAGCTCCGAAATCTTCACGCCATCAGCAGCGAGCAATATATTTGCCGGCTTCAAGTTCGCATGCACCACGCCCTGAGCATGCGCATGGTCGAGGCCCAGCAGAAGATAATACATGTAGTAGCATACTTCCTCTTCCGAAAGCACCCCCTTATTCTGACGCATCAAATCCTCTAAAGTGCGAATTTTGCTCTTCTCAGCCGTCAATTCGCCTTCGATATATTCCATGCGCAACCAATAGAACATGTCCTCTTCACCCAGATCATCAATCCGTAGGATATAGGGGTGATCGAGTTTCATTTGAATACGCGCGGCTTGCCTGAATGCATCGGCAGCCTCTTCGACGGCGAAGCCCTTAGGAATCACTTTGACCGCAAACTGCTTGCCGAGAATATCATGCTGCGCGAGGTAAACTTCACCGATGGCACCTTTGCCAACAAAGCTGACAATGTGAAGGTTGCCGATAGTCATACCCGGCTGAAGTGAGCTAAGCTCATCGGTAAATCCCATTCCAGAAATATCCATAATCATTGAAAGCTAAATAGTTAAATAAATTAGTAAGTAAGTAAGCAAGCAAGCAAGCGGCGTTAGAAACGCTTCTTTGGCTTAGCGGGCGCCTTAATGCGCGTAGGCGCATTCGCGGGTTCACTCGCATCTTCAGAGGGCGCAGTGACACTCGCAGCTCCAGGCTTACGCGGTGCCGGTGGCAATGCCGAATCCGCAACGACCTTCGCAGGCTTACGAGGCGGCAGCTTCTTAGACTTCGGCTGGCGTGGCGCACTAAATTCAACGACAGCAGGCTCAGGTTGTTCAACCACAGGTGTTTCGCCTTTGGCTGCGCCCTCTGTCTTTGCTTCGGCCGCCATTTCTGGAGTCAAATCATCAGCAGACGTAATCATCGCTAACCCTGCGAGTAAAACAAAGTCGAAGGTGATGAAGTTAAACAGAAACAACGTCAGTTCATCGCCCATCTTACATACATTCGCAAAGGCCAACAGCGGCAACAGTGCTGGTAGAATTAGCAATGAATAGATCAGCACCTGATCGGATGTCTCACGCAATTCGGGGTGGCGAGCCTTCGCCTTGCGGAAGGCGGCAAATGAACGTGCGACTGGAACAATAAAGAGGAAGCCACCGACAAGCGAAAAGAGCAGTGAGGCATCTTCCTTAAGCTGAGGAGCCAATGCAATCGCGGTGCATGCAAAAATGACAAAATAAGCGCACGCATCAAAAATCACCGCCCCTTTTTCGGGAACGCTACCGGGAGTCAATAGGTGATTCAACACCACAGCAATTGCCGGCCCAACAAAAGCCCACAAGGCCATTGTGACAAACAGAGGAATCACCCCCGTTCCATTTAAATAGTTCGCGAACAGATAAGTGGCAAAGAAACCATGCAAGGCGATAAGCCCCGAAGCAATCGCCAGAGCCTTCGCACTCTTAATAAAACGAGCCTCCGCAATTTTCGATGCTTTACGGAAAAGCACCACAGCCGCAAAACCCGCGAGGCAGAAAGTTAACACAAAAGAAGCGTAGATCGCACCTTGAAATGCCGTGATCGTCTTGCCCTCGGCGGCGATGCCCTCGCTGGAGACGACTTCAACAGCCTCCGTCGACTTCGATGACTGATCCACGGAAGTCAGCAATGCGGACTTTTTTGCGGGCGTGGACTTCGCAACAGGTGGAATTGAGGTAAGAAGTGTGGCTTTTTCAGACATGATAAATAGAACGTTAAGGTCGATACCTAAGCGCAATGGTCAAGCCCCTTTATCGGTAGCGAACCAATCCCAGTAAAGCTGCAAAAGTAAAAAAACACTTTTTTTACATTTTCTTAATACCCCTCCCCCATCCCACTCCATTCTGGTGTGTATCACACATGAAACGTAGGGTTCGATCCTATTGAAGAAAGACTGCTGAAAGATAATACTCATGATACATCAAATATCAGAGCACAATAAAATTCATCGAAAAGTAGCTGGACGCTACGCCCTGCTTGCTCAAAGTTCAGCAATATGCCTACAGGTCTCGATGCAGTGTATGAGGAACTCAAGCGTTTACAGCTTGAAGGAATGGATCGTGTCTTCATCGAAGACCGCACCATGGCGCTGCTGCAACCAGCCCCAGAGCCACCGCACCCCAAAGCTCCGCCAGTGACGATTGATCTGCAATCCGCAGTCAACTCCGGCAACAAACCGACCGAACTGGCACCAAAACCGACGCCACGCAAAAAAGCTCCAGCAGTTACGACCTCTCTCCCCGAAGCCCCCACCATCGAACTACCCAGCGGCGACGCGAGCACGCAAATGCAGTGGCTACAGGAACGAGTAGAAAGCTGCCCAACCTGCAAGGAGCAGCTAAGGGAAAACGAGAAGATTGTATTCGGCACCGGTTCGATCAGTGCAGACATCTTCTACTGCGGAGAAGCACCAGGCGAAGAAGAGGCCGAGACCGGCAGCCCATTCCAAGGAAAAGCAGGCGACCTATTAACAAAAATCTTGGGCGCAATGGGGCTCTCACGTGAATCAGTCTATATGACTAATATCATGAAATGGCGCCCCAAGCATAACAAGCCCTACGGCAATCGCCCTCCCACACAGGAAGAAATGGAGTTTTGCCTCCCCTACCTAAAGGCTCAGATCGAAATCGTTCAGCCCAAAGTCATCATTGGCCTCGGCAACGCGACCGTGCCCGGATTACTCGGCGCAGACCCAGACCGCAAGATGGCTTCGATTCGAGGATCTTGGCAGACATTTGAAGGCATTCCGCTCATCTTCACCTTCCAACCATCCTACCTACTCTTCAACGATACCATGAAAACTAAACGCATGGCATGGGAAGACATGCTGAAAGCGATGGAGAAGATTGACCTACCGGTCAGCGAAAAGCAACACGGCTACTTCCTCCCGAAGTGATATACCCTCAAAAGCCCCCTCTAAACAAAAAAAAAGCCGCAGTCACCTGCGGCCTTTTTGTATATAAATCTCAGAGACTACGAACCAGCAGCACCGGAAACGTGCTGCCCCTGCTCAAAGCGCAAGTGACCATCACTCACATCGACACGAATCACCTCTCCGGCCTTGATGTCGCCACCAAGGATAGCCTCAGCCAGAGAATCTTCTAGATGGCGCTCAATCGCACGGCGCAACGGGCGCGCGCCGTATTTCGCATCGTATCCCTTCTCGATCAGGAAGGACTTTGCTTCGTCAGAGAAATCGAACGTCAAATCCTGCTGCTTCAAGCGATCTGTCACGTTACGCAACTCAAGCTCAACAATCGCCTTCATATCTTCACGGCCAAGGGACTTAAAGATAACCAACTCATTCAAACGATTTAAGAATTCAGGCTTAAAGACACGCTTAGTCTCATCGAGAATCTTCTCGCGGATCTTCTCGTATTCATTCTCAGCATCATCCTCGATTCCGAATCCCATCGATGTATTGCGCTGCAAAATTTCAGCGCCGACGTTGGAAGTCATAATCAAAATAGTATTTCGGAAATCAATCTTACGCCCGAGACTATCCGTCAGACGTCCTTCTTCAAGCACCTGCAAGAGCAACTGAACCACGTCGGGGTGCGCCTTCTCAATTTCGTCAAACAGCACCACAGAATATGGCTTACGGCGAACGGCTTCAGTCAACTGCCCGCCCTCTTCATACCCCACATAGCCAGGAGGCGAACCGACGAGACGTGAGACGGCAAATTTCTCCATATACTCAGACATATCAATCTGAATAATGGCATCCTGATTACCAAACATCTCTTCCGCTAAAACCTTAGCCAACAATGTCTTACCCACACCAGTAGGCCCAAGAAACATAAAGGAACCAATTGGCCGGCGTGGATCTTTCAAATCCGCACGCGAACGACGCAGCGCCCTAGAGACAACCTCCGTCGCCATGTTCTGGCCGATCACTTCACTCTGCAAATGCGCTTCAAGCTGAAGCAGTTTCTTACTTTCCTTCTGCTCCATACGGGAGAGAGGAATGCCGGTCCACGCAGCCACGACTTCGAGCATATCGTCGTCATCGACGACAATCTTCGTCTCCTCGCGGCTCTTCTTCCAACTTTCGACGATGTCGACTTGCTTCTGGCGCAGCTGCTTCTCTTCGTCACGAAACTTAGCGGCCTCCTCGAAGTGTTGCTTACTAATCGCATCCTCCTTCTTCGCGCAGACATCCTCAATCGTGACATTCATCTCCTCGATCTCAGGGGGGCGCTTTAACGACTCAATACGTGCCCGCGCACCCGCTTCGTCCAAAATATCGATTGCTTTATCAGGCAAAAAGCGGGCTGTAATGTAGCGTTCGGAAAGCCTGGTCGCCACCTCAAGTGCCGCGTCCGTAAACTTCACTTTATGGTGATCTTCGTATTTACTACGAATCCCCTTCAGGATCAAAATGGTATCTTCGATCGACGGCGCCTCGACCTTGACCGACTGAAAACGACGATCCAAAGCGCTATCCTTTTCAATGTATTTACGATATTCCGCCAGCGTGGTGGCACCGAGGCACTGCAATTCCCCTCGGCTCAATGCAGGCTTGAAAATATTCGACGCATCCATAGCACCCTCGGCAGCACCCGCGCCCACGATGGTATGAAGCTCATCAATGAAGATGATCACATTCTTCGCGCGGCGAATCTCGTCCATCACCGCCTTGATACGTTCCTCAAACTGCCCACGATACTTCGTGCCAGCGACCATCAACGCCAGATCGAGCGTAATCACACGCTTATCAACGAGAATCTCCGGCACAACTCCAGAGGCGATTTCCAGCGCAAGCCCTTCGACAATGGCAGTCTTACCGACACCGGCTTCACCGATCAGCACCGGATTACTCTTAGTGCGGCGGCATAAAATTTGAACGACACGACGAATTTCATCCTTACGACCAATCACCGGGTCTAATTCGCCCTGCTTAGCCAACTCTGTTAAATCGCGGCCAAACGCCTTGAGCGCAGGCGTCTTAGTATCCTTCTTATCATCAGGGGCACCCGAAGCAGCGCCACCAGCAGAGGCCTCTTCCGGTTCTCCAGTGAAATTCGGATCGAGCTCGGACAGAATTTCATTGCGACAGCGCTCAATATCGACTTCGAGCGACTTCAGCACACGTGCCGCCACACCCTCACCTTCGCGCAAAAGCCCCAGCAAGATGTGCTCAGTGCCGACATAAGAGTGGTTCAGCGCCTTGGCCTCCTTCCCGGCGAGTGCCAGCACCTTTTTAACGCGTGGCGTATAGGGAATATTGCCGGAAGGCTTACTTTCCGGCCCAGTGCCGACCTGCTTCTCTACCGCAGAGCGAACAGTTTGCAGGTCGAGCCCCATCTTTTGAAGTACGTTGACCGCGACTCCCTGCCCGAGATTAATCAGGCCTAGAAGTAAGTGCTCAGTCCCCACATAGTTGTGGTGAAAGCGGTCGGCTTCCTTTCGGGCTAAAGCGAGAACTTGTTGAGCGCGAGGGGTGAAGTTATTCATTGGTTCCATCGTAGTGTCGTTTCCTATGGGTTATTCCGATTCTTCCAGCTTGTCAAAAGCTAGAGCCGGTAGGGTCGCAAATTCTTCCCGAAGTTTATTGGCACGCGCAATATCGCGTGCATCGGGCTCAATCCCTTCGTGCGCAGCATACTGCACATGCCCAGGCTGGCACTCGATCACAAGCCGATCGACATCCGCACGGCTCGACTCAGGCAACATGCCAAAATCAACCGCCAGTCGGATGAAAGACAGCAAGTTCAGCGCCTCGTCCGAGGAGATCACATGCGTATTCTTAAGCACTCCAGAAGCGCGACCGATCTGATCCAGCATCTTCGCACGATTCTCTTCGAGATACTTGCAACGCGCGTTCAGTTCGTGGTCGATAATCGTCTTCAGCACATTGGCCAAACGCTCAAGGATCTCAGCTTCACTCTCACCGAGCGTCTGCTGATTCGAAATTTGAAAAATGTGCCCACTCGCATCCGAGCCTTCACCGAAAAGCCCACGCACGGTGATACCCAATTGGCCAACAGCACGAATCACACGCTCCATTTGCCCCGAAATGACCAAACCTGGCAGGTGCATCATTACCGACGCACGCAGCCCGGTGCCTAAGTTCGTCGGGCACGCGGTCAAATAACCGAAGTCAGGCGAAAAAGCCACGTCGATCGTCTTCTCTAGCTCCGAATCAAATGCATCGATCTGCTTCCAAACTGATTTCAAATTGAAGCCTGTCTTTAAAAACTGAATGCGGAGGTGATCCTCTTCATTAATCATCACCGAGCAAGTCTGCCCCTTATTGATATATACCCCCGTGCCTTCTTCGCCGTCGCAAAGTTCACGGCTGATCAAATGGCGCTCCACCAGCACTTGCTTCTCTAGGGCAGTTAAATCGGCAATATCAAGAAACGTGCCCTTACTCATCTGCGGCAAGGCACTGAGTTGATCCGTGCAACGCGTGAGCACATCTCGGCGCTGCAATACATCCGCACGCTCAGGGAACGGCGCGCCGACCAAATTGCGAGCAAGTCGAATGCGTGTGCTCAACACGACCGGAGCGGCCCTCTTTGCTGCCTGCACGAGCTCCGCTCGATCATCATTAATGAGCGATTCTATCATTTAGGTGAAACCTCCAACTCCTCGGCTGCCTTAATGGCTTTGATCTGATCGCGATATTTAGCAGCGTCCTCATACGCCTCCTCAACAACCGCCTGCGACAGTGCATCTTGCAAATCCTTCAACTGCATTTTGCTCGATTGACGGCTCAATGCGACCGTAGGCACCTTCCCTTTATGCGTCGTGCCGGCATGCATGTCCTCAAGCACCGGAAGCACCAATGATTGAAACACTTCAAAGCACTCAGAGCAACCAAGCCGACCAGTGCGACGAAAGTCCGCCGTCCCTTGACCGCAATTGGGGCACACCTCCTGCGCCTCCCCAGGAGTCGGCGCGAGTGGTGCCTTCGATAGCATATCCGCCAACGAAAAACCTTCCGGATCTGTCACCCCTTTCTTTTGGGCACAGGATTCACACAGATCCACCTTGTGGATCTTATTGTTCACGATCTGCGTCAGGTGCACGGTCGCCTCCTTATCGCAGATACTGCACTTCAGATTTTCAGCCATAGTTTAATAGTATAAAAGTCGGGATGCTTAGCAAAGCGAAAGATCAAATTCACCATGCTCGAATGGGCTTAATCAATAGGTTTACAGGTGTTTGACAGCCTCCACCCAAAGATGTGCCCATGGCCTAGAAAATACTCGGATAATCAAATCATCACCCAAGTCGTCGATCTAGGCGATGCACATGTTAAAGCATCGTGCCTTCGATCGACACGCGACGGTGAAAATTCTCAAGAAATTTTGCTGTAATCGGACCAGGCTTACCGTTACCGATCACACGCGCATCAATTTCAACAATCGGCACGATCTCGGCCGCCGTTCCAGTCAAGAAAACCTCGTCGGCGACCCAGACGTCATAACGCGTCATATTTGCCTCACGCCAAGGAATGCCCAGCTCACCGGCAATCGCCAATGCGGTATCACGGGTAATCCCTTTCAAGGCACCGGAACTCGCTGCCGGTGTAATCAACTCACCCTTATGCACGATAAAGATATTATCCCCAGTGCACTCGGCAACGTAGCCCTGATCATTGAGCATGATCGCCTCATGATAGCCGAGGTGCTGCGCTTCGATTTTAGCGAGAATGTTATTCAAATAATTGAGTGACTTCACCGCTGGTGGCAGCGCCGAGGGGTTACAACGACGTGTCGGCACCGTGATAATCTTCAGACCATTGTCGTAGAATTCCTGCGGATAGAGCTGAATCGTATCGGCAATGATAATCAATTGCGGCTGATCACAGTTCTTGATCGATAGCCCCAAGCTACCGACTCCACGCGTCACGACCAAACGAATATAGCCATCCTTCAAGCCATTGGCACGGCAGGTGTCGCACACGGCATCGGAGATCTCCTGACGCGTCCAAGGCAGCTCCAACATAATCGCTTTCGCGGAATACTCCAAGCGCTCCAAGTGCTCATCGAGCTTAAACACGCAGCCGTCATAGAGGCGAATGCCTTCAAAAATACCGTCACCATAAAGCAACCCATGGTCGAACACCGAAACAGTAGCCTCGCTCGCATCGACCAACTTATCATTCATATAAATCTTCATAAAAGCTGCGATGATGGAGGCGAATTACGTTTTGTCTAGCCTCCATCGCGCCTCAAGTGCGAGTTCTCCACAAAAAAGCCCCACTGAAAAAATCCAGCAGGGCTTTTGCGTAAGAAATAACCGAGAGTCACACTGGCGCCCCGGTTGATTGCATTGCCGTTAAGCGCTGCCCTAGGGCTCCCATCGCCTAAGCAAGAAACCGAAACCGACCCTGGAGACCACTAGGACTCCTCATATTGTCGACGAAGATGCTCGACCACACTTGGGTCCGCCAAAGTTGAGGTATTTCCTAGCTTCTTACCTTCAGCGATATCACGCAACAAGCGACGCATAATCTTACCGGAGCGTGTCTTTGGCAGGTCGTTGGAAAACAAAATCCGCTCGGGTCGCGCAAACTTACCGATACTCTTGTCGATCATCGAAACAAGCTCCTTAAGCAGCTGATCGTCATGCGAGCGCCCCTTGATCACCGTGACAAAAGCAATCAACCCCTGCCCTTTAATCTCATGAGGCACACCGACGACTGCAGATTCCGCGACATCTTTGTGTTCCACGAACACGCTCTCCAACTCGGCGGTGCCAATCCGGTGACCGGAAACATTCACCACGTCATCCACTCGACCGAGAATCCAGACGTAGCCGTCCTCATCGCGACGAGCTCCGTCGCCAGGGAAATAATATTTACCGCCCCACTTACACCAATACGTGTCCTTATAGCGCTGTTCATCTCCATAAATCCCGCGCAACATCCCTGGCCAAGGTTGCTTAATGGCGAGAATGCCTGCTTCAACTGCCTCGCCGTCGTCGGTCAGGATCGCTGGCTCGATGCCAAAGAATGGGACTGTCGCACACCCAGGCTTCGTCGGAGTCGCCCCCGGCATCGGCGTGAGCATGTGCCCACCAGTTTCAGTCTGCCACCAGGTGTCAACAATCGGGCACTTTTCGGCACCAATCGTCTTATGATACCACATCCACGCTTCGGGGTTAATCGGCTCACCGACCGTGCCAAGTAAGCGCAAACTAGACAGATCGTGTTTCTCGGGCCATTGATCCCCCCACTTCATAAACGCACGAATTGCGGTCGGCGCGGTATAGAAAATCGTGGCGCGGTATTTTTCGATAATATCCCAGAAGCGCCCCTCATCAGGCGAATCGGGCGCACCTTCGTAGATAATCTGGGTAGCAGCGCACTGCATCGGCCCATAGACAATGTAACTGTGCCCAGTCACCCAACCGACGTCAGCCGTGCACCAATAGACGTCCTCCGGCTTCATATCGAAAATATATTTCGTGGTCTGGTGCGTATAGACCATGTAGCCCGCAGTCGTGTGAATAATCCCTTTGGGCTTTCCCGTCGTGCCACTGGTGTAGAGCAGGAAAAGCATATCCTCGGCTTCCATTTCCTCACAGGGACAGTCAATCGGTTGATCCTGAACCAGGCGGTGATACCAATGGTCGCGCCCCTCCTTCACATGGCACGGGAACGGATCGCCATGCGCCCGCTTTACGATCACTACGTCCGTCACCGTCTCAGCACCGACAAGCGCTTCATCGACAATATTCTTAAGCGGCAAGACGCGACCACGGCGCCAACCGCCGTCTGCGGTGATGACACACTTCGCACCACAGTCATTGACCCGATCGCGAATCGAATCTGCCGAGAACCCGGCAAAAATCACCGTATGAACCGCACCAATTCGCGCACAAGCGAGCACCGCAAGCGCAAGCTCCGGAACCATAGGTAGATAGATAGCGACACGGTCGCCCTTTTTAATACCGAGTTGCTTGAGACCATTAGCAAACTTACACACCTCACGATGCACGTCCTGATACGTCAGCATACGAGTTTCTCCGGGCTCGCCTTCCCAAAGGATTGCAGCCTTGTTACGGTTCGGCCCTTCCAGGTGGCGGTCGACACAGTTATAACAGACATTCGTGCGCGCGCCGGAAAACCATTTATAAAAGGGAGCCTCGGAAGCATCGAGCACAGTATCCCATTTCTTAAACCAATGTAGATCCTCCGCTGCCTCAGCCCAGAAGGCCTCAGGGTCTTTAATGCTCTTCTCGTAGAGCGCATGATAGGCCTCCATACTGCCAATATGTGCATTTTCAGCAAACGCGGCTGGAGGTGCGAATTTTCGATTCTCGTGAGAAACGGATTCCATTAAGGAAGAGTCAGTCGACATAAATAGGGAGGGCAGAATGCTAATAGTAGATCTTAAGGCACCTTACAGTGCACCTAATGGAAGGTTTATCAACGAATGAATCAGTTCTTTAAGGTCAACGACTTTCGCAAAAATATCCCTGTTTTTCAGTCTTTCCCGAAAGCTATTGACAAGATACCTGACGCAAAGCATCAAAACCAGTTCTCCGCGTCAGGAAGACGCCCTTTGATAATGGAAAATTTTGCAGATCAGTGCCTCGATATGGCCCAGTCAATACTGGGACATAATCTCGAATCGATCAGCGAACAGGGAACGATATCCCCTGTTGCTGGTGAAAACAGTCGCCACGACGAACCCGGACACGCCGCTCTTGCGATCGGCGAGTATTACAGGGCAACCAACGAGACAACGCTCGGGGACTATGACTTAGTCGATCTCACCGCTCGTTGCGTTACCGCTCAGGTATTTACCGAGGAAGAACACGAGAACGGCCTCGCCTACTCCGCGCTCGGCCTGCTCTCCTTCGGCCCAGCCAAGGATCGTAACCCCGTATGGGAGCGACTGCTCGATCCGACTCGCGAACAGCTCGACAAGCAACTCCTCGAACGTAGCGACTACGACAACCACTTTCAAAGCTTCAACATCGCAAAAGCGGTGACACGCTTTAGCCTCGGACTTTCCAAAAAAGACGAGACCGGACGCCTGATCGACCGCTTCCTTGAGCGCATCGACTCCAGCTCCTCCACCGGCTACTTCGACGATGCCAGCGGCGAAGCAGGCAAGCTTTCCGGCGCTTTTGACATCTACGGCGTTCTCAGCTTCGTCTTCATCCGTCAAGCACTGCAGCTCCACTCAAATCTCCACCTGCGTGAACGCAAGCTTCCTAGCCTGCGCACCTACTCGGAGAGATACCTGAAGCTCATCCCTGACCTTGCTCGTCAAGACGGCACTGGTTTCGCTTACGGACGCTCACTCGGCGCTTACGGACAGATGCACTGCATCAGCCTCATCCTCCAAGCGCTTCGCGACGGATGGATCGCCGACAACCAGCGTGATCTCTACACGGATACGGTGAGGCGCCTGTTCATGAATTTCTTCGCGACTTACCTGGACCAAGAACACGGTTATTTGGTCATCCGCGACGAGGAGCGCAGCACCGTCCCTTACCATACCACTCGTATGGCAAACTTCGACGCCGCTCGCTACCTCTGCCAATGGGCACGTCTCGCACGTGCCACCAAGGGCAAAGCCGCACCGGCCGCAGCCGTTGCTCCTCGCAAGGTCGCTCGCTTTGTCAGTTTCGACAAGTCTCAGAAAAAGGAACAAGGGCTCTTCGTTTACCAAGACCCTGACTCCGGCTTAGCGATTCAGTTGCCTCTCATCGCATCTGGCGAGCAAGGCAAAGGCACCTCCGACTATCTCGCCTTCCCTCACTCACCCGGTATCTTCGACTGGCCGGTAGATAAGTATCTGCCGATCATGATGCCTGAGTTGACCTTCGGCGATCATGTCATCGTGCCATCTTTCTACGGTAAGAACTGCACCACTTCGATGGGTCTGCGTAATGCGCTGACTTTCAAGTATGATCAGCCAGAGCTCATCACCAAAGACGAGAAGATCGTCCCAGGTCTTGGTAGCTGTAAGGTCATGTGGTCCTTCAAGGGCGGCGTCATCAATTGCGAATTCTGCTTCACAGTGAAGCAGCAAGTGCAACTTGACCGCATGCGCTACATCCTCGCCATCGCATCGCCACACAGCCGTTACCGCGTAGGCACCTCCTTCACCCTCGGCGAAGAAGGCCACCGCACCAACGTCATCAAGGACGACTTCCAAGCAGAATGGAAAGAGCTCGACGTTGTAACCGAAGACCCCGAGTTCCGCACTTACTACGGTAACATGCATTACTTCCAAATCCTTGAGCGCGATCATCCATTGATCATGCGCCCAGGCACTCAGTATCGTCTCGCGCTCTCCTTTGAGCCGGACATCGCGTTTGCCGACGAATAAGACGAAGAGAATTAAAAATTAGGAATTGCGAATTAGGAATACGGCGACGCTCACCTAGTTTAATTCCAAATTCGTAATTCTAAATTCCTAATTCCTATAAGGTGCTCTCAGTCCGTATCATTCCCTGCTTAGATGTTCATGAAGGTCGCGTCGTCAAAGGCGTGAACTTCGTTAATTTGATCGATGCCGGCGACCCCGTCGAGCAAGCCAAAGCATACGAACGACAAGGAGCCGACGAGCTCGTGTTCCTCGACATCACCGCGTCCAGTGACGAGCGCAATACCATGATCGACGTAGTCAAGCGCACCGCCGACCAGTGCTTCATGCCGCTCACTGTCGGCGGAGGACTGCGCAACGTGGAGAACATTCGCGACATGCTGAATGCCGGAGCCGACAAAGTCAGCCTCAACACTGCAGCCATCCTGAATCCGGATCTCGTTCACGAGGCATCCTCCAAATTCGGCAACCAATGCATCGTCGTCGCAATTGATGCCAAACGCGTAGGCGACGAAGACCGCTGGGAAGTTTACACGCACGGCGGCCGCAACAATACAGGCCTCGACGCAGTCGAATGGGCAAAAAAAGTCGTCTCTCTGGGTGCCGGTGAAATCCTACTCACCAGTATGGACTCCGATGGCACCAAGGCCGGCTTCGACAACGGCCTCAACCGCGCAATCAGCGAAGCCGTCGCAGTGCCCGTCATCGCCTCCGGCGGCGCTGGCACACTCGACCACCTCGCCGACGCCATCACCGAAGGCAAAACCAGCGCCGTGCTCGCCGCATCGATCTTTCACTTCGGCACCTTCACCATTCGCCAAGCCAAAGAGCACCTACAAACCCGCGGCCTCCCCGTGCGCTTGTAACGCAACGGTGTCCGCTTGCTTTAGCTGGCGGACCGACAACACCGGAGGCAACCGTATCCCCACTTCGGGCGACCAGCTAAAGCAAGTCGCCTACGGCTAGCGACACGCATCATACTTCACGTCGTAATTGTGAATTGAAAGGGCTGCCAGAATTCGAAAGAAGACCTTCATACTTCACCCCATTGACACCGTGAACATCATCGACAGCCATACGCATTGCTACCCGCCTGAACTCGCAGCGGATCCGCGCGCATGGGCAACTGCGCATAACGAACCTCACTGGGCGGACCTCGTCGCACCACTTGATCGCCCCTCCATTCAGGGCTGGGCAACGATCGATCAAACGCTCGCAGCAATGGACGCCGCTGGCGTGCAACAATCCGTCCTACTCGGTTGGTATTGGGAAAACGAAGCCACCTGCCGTTGGCAAAATACAGTCATCGCCGAATGGGTAAACGCCGCGCCAGAGCGCTTCATCGGATTTGCTGCCATCCATCCGGGCGGATCGGCCGAGAATGTCATCGCTCAATGCGAACATGCACTCAGCCTCAGCCTTCGGGGCGTCGGCGAACTTCACCCCGGCATTCAAGAGTTTGACGCTTCAAGCGAAGGTTGGCAGGCCTTAGCTGAGTGGTGTATCGCACACAACTGGCCAATCAATTGCCACGCCACCGAAGCCGTTGGCCACCACCACCCCGGCAGTGTGCCCACCCCCCTCAATGACTTTTTGCGCATGGCCGAAGCCCACCCCGAGCTAAAACTCATCCTCGCGCACTGGGGCGGCGGACTCGCGTTTTTCGAGCTCAATCCGCGCCTGCGCAAAGCACTGAAGAATATTTACTACGACACTTCAGCCACCCCACTCCTTTACGAGCCATCGATCTTTCGACGTATGATTGAGATAATTGGAACCGATAAAATCCTGTTCGGCTCCGACTTCCCGCTTCGAGTGTATCCGCGCACACAAAAGGCGCCCGATTACAGCACCTTCCTTGATACCATTCGGGACGAAGCCGAATTAAGCAGCGAGGAATGTGACGCGATCCTGCATCAAAACCTGCGATCCTTACTCGGCAAAGTGTAGGGGCGCTCCTTGGGGCGACCGCGAAGGCAGTTTAAAATCAGGAAGATATGATAGGGTTCGAAGTTGTCACGGTCTTCGCAAGCAGCAAAGCCCCTACCAATCCTACTACCCTTCCGACAAGATCTTATCGAAATATGCAATCGTCGGCTTCAAGCCTTCGTCCAGCGAAACGGTCGGCTCCCAATTCAGCACCTGCTTTGCCTGTGTAATATCCGGCTGACGTTGCTTCGGGTCATCAGCTGGCAAGGCCTCGTGTATAATCTTCGACTGACTGCCCGTCTGAGCGATCACCTTCTGTGCCAGCTCTAGGATCGTAAACTCACCGGGATTGCCAATGTTCATCGGCCCGATCACTTCGTCCTGATTCATCAGACGCACGAAGCCTTCGATCAAATCATCACAATAGCAGAACGAACGCGTCTGCTGCCCCTCACCATAGATCGTGATGTCGTCCCCTTGTAGCGCCTGCACGATAAAGTTTGAAACCACACGGCCATCATCGGGACACATGCGCGGCCCATAGGTGTTAAAGATACGAACGATTCGGATATCGACGCCGTTCTGACGGTGATAATCCATAAACAAAGTTTCGGCGGCACGCTTCCCCTCGTCGTAACACGAGCGAATGCCGATCGGATTCACATTGCCCCAATACGACTCAGGCTGTGGATGCATCGACGGATCAGGGTCGCCATACACCTCCGAGGTCGATGCTTGAAAGACTCGCGCACCCACACGTTTCGCAGAACCCAGGCAATTGATCGCCCCCATCACCGACGTCTTAATCGTCTTGATCGGGTTGTGCTGATAATGCACAGGCGACGCAGGACAGGCCAAGTTGTAGATTTGATCCACTTCTACTTTAAACGGATCGGTCACATCATGTCGCATCAGTTCAAACATCGGATTCTTCATCAAGTGTAGCACATTGCGCTTACGCCCCGTGAAGAAATTATCCATACAGATGACTTCATGGCCTTCGCCCAATAAACGGTCACACAAATGACTGCCTAAAAAACCGGCACCTCCAGTAATTAAAATACGCATCGTTGAATCAGGTTGTGATTTTCATATTTTTGCGAACACTAAACAACTATTACGGCATGAAAATACACCATTCAAGCAAAGCAGCCTCCCCCCTGACCACTCTAGTGCTCTGCCTCCTGATGGCAGCAACCACAACTTGGGCACAATCCGCAGCAACTCCAGAGCCTGCAACCAACCCACGCCCCAAGCTAACCGACAAGACCAGTCGGCAACTCATCAAGAACTGCCTCGCAGTCTCGGGCGGCAAGCAAGCCTACATCGATCTAGTCAACGTTACCGCAACCGGAAACATCGTCGAAGCGGGCAAGGTCAAATCATTTCACCTTATTGAAACTCAGGATGGCCGTCGACAACTCACCTACACATGGAAGCATCTCGGTCGCACTTATAAAGTCCGCAATTCTTTCGATGGCGTGCACTCGTGGCAACAGGAGCTCCTCCCCAAAGAGAACTATCCCAAACCAATCACTGGCCGTAAGGCGCTGCACTTTGCACGCCAACATTGGCTGATCCAGCCCTTCATCGTGCCCCTCAAAGCGGACTATGTGTTTAAATATTAGGGCGAATCGAAAGTCAGCGGCCGGCCGGCCTATATCATCACTGGATTTGGTAAACAGAACGAACGCAGTTGGTTTTACTTTGATCAAGAACGTTCACTTCTAACCCGTTGGGGCGGCAAAGGCACGATTGCCGGCATTGAGGAATATATGGACTACCAAGCCACACGCTTCGCGACGGTCAACGGCGTGCTCCTGCCCAAGCAAATCGATCTGCTCGCTGAGAATTCTAAGTTCGGCACGATCACCTTTGAGACGATCACCGCCAACCAAAAGATCGACGCTAAGATTTTCTACATGCCAGCGAGCACCATCCCCACCCTACGGCAAATCGTTCGTTAACTAGTCCAAGGCTTGACCTCCACGCGTCTTTTGTCAGCCATGACGGGCGATGCATATTGATCCACTCGCCCGAACCGTTCGCCTCAGCGTGCGCGAACTCGCCACCTTTCGTCAGGTGCCCGCGAGCGATGGACACGGTGCCAGCCCATGGCGCGCCTCAATCGGGCAACAATGGCATAAAACCGCCGAGCAACAAACCTCCGAAGCCCACACAGACGCACGCTTCGAAGTACCGCTCAAAGCCAAGTGGCTGCATCGCGATTGGACGTTCGAAATTCAAGGCCGCATCGATCAACTACTGCCCGAGCCCGAACAATTACGCATCCGCGAAGTTAAAACCGTGCGCAGCGGACTGCCCGCCAGCCCGGAGGAACTCGCCAGCCGCTACCCCGATTATTTTGCCCAAGTCGCGATCTACCTCGGCCTCGCGCGCGTGCTCCCCGAGTATGCCGACAGCACACTTTCCGCTGAACTCTGTTTTATCGAAATCGAAACCGGCAGACAACAAATCGTGCCGCTCACCGAGGACGACGAGCGCGCCTTTGCCCAGCAACTCGACACCCTGCTCCCCTTCCTCGAAGACCGTCGCAACTGCCAACTCCGCCTGCAAGGCATCACCCTACAGCCCGCCTTCGAAACCTTACGCGAAGGACAAGCCGAGCTCTTCGCCACACTCGACCACGCCGCACTTCAAAGTAAAACCGTCCTGCTCGAAGCCCCCACAGGTTTCGGAAAGACCGGTATCGTGCTCGAACATACACTCCGCCAAATGCAGAGCGGCGTCTATGAGCGTGCGATCTATCTCACCAGTAAATCGACCGGCCAATTAGAAACGATTCGCCAACTGCGCGCCATGATCGGCGACAACTTGCGCTATATCCAAATGCGCAACCGCACAGAGCACCGTATCGAAAGCCCGGCCCACACCTGCACCGGCGACGAGCGTTGCAATGAGCACCTGGCCCAGAGCTGGCTCACCGCCAGAATCTCCACACCGGAACTCTTCGAAGATGCCACCTTCAGTCTCGACCGCGCCAAAGACCTCGGCGAATCCACCGGCGTCTGCCCCTATGCATTGACCAAAGGCTGCCTGCCCTTCGCCGAAGTGTGGATTGGCGATACCAACTATATTTTCTCCCCCGCCAGCCGAGCCGTCTTTCTGGAGCAACACGGTTTCGATCCAGCCAAGACACTGCTCATCGTCGACGAAGCGCACAACCTCCCCGACCGCGCAGCCGATGCACTCAGTGTCGAGCTCAGCGCTGCCGATCTGCTATTTGCCCTTGAAGAGCTGCGCAACGCCGGTGCCCCACGCCATCTACTCAGCATCGGCGAAGAGCTGATACGCTGCCTCGAATCGCAGCCATCAAGCGAGCCCCTCAGTCCCGATGCGCTCTACGAAACACTCGACCTCTGCGAAGATTTCACACGCCAACTCAAAGATGCGCATTTCGATTACGATGCCACGAGTCCCTTCGCCATGGACGTCGTCTGGCGCATACCCGAGCTCACAAAACGCCTCGCCGAGCCAACACATCAATGGCTGCACTGGTCACCCGCGCCCGGCACCCTGCGTGCCACTTGCCTCGATGCCAGCAATTGGATCTCAGAGTGCATCGCTCCCTTCGGCGGCAGTATATTAATGTCTGCCACCCTTGCCCCGATTGAAAGCTTCCGTGCGCACTGCGGCCTGACACGCGAAAATTCCACACTCGCCCAAGGCCACGCCCCCTGGCGCGACGAGGCCTACCAAGTCGCGATCGATACCCGCGTCGATACCCGCTACAAACAGCGCGACAAACACTACGAAACGACTGCACGCACCATCGCCGCACTGATCAATCAAAGCCCCGGCGTGCCCGTCGCCGTCTTTTTTGCCTCCTATCTTTACGCCGAAAACATTAAAGCCTACCTCGACGCGCTCAACCCCGCCGCGCGCATACAAGTGCAACCTCGCGGCGTCGATCTCGCCGAGCAAGAATCGTTTATTGACGAAGGCCTACTCATGGCCGACGCCCTCTTTCTGATTCTAGGCTCCAGCTATGCCGAAGGCGTCGACAAACTCGGCGGGCGCATCGACATCGCCATGGTCGTCGGCCCGGCCTTACCGGAAGTCAACGCCATCCAAAACGCCAAGATGGGCACGTATCACAGCACCGAACGAGACGCGGCCTTTAAGGACGTGTATATCATCCCTGCCATGCGCCGCATCCACCAAGCCCTCGGCCGCATCGTCCGCGCACCGGGGCAGCACGCCAAAGTGCTCCTCCACGGCAAGCGTTATGCCGAGCACGCCTACCAACAAAAGCTCGCTCCCGAATACCATGACGCCACCACGATCACGAGCGATCACGAGTTAGGCGAGTGGTTGCACTTAGAAAAGTAGCAGCCGCTGCTACTTTTACCAAAACTCTTTGGCTCCCCAACAGCTGAGCTCTTCGGCCCTTAAAAGAAACCTTGAACACTTGGGTGATATGGCTTTCGTGCCAAAGTTGAAAGCCGGACGATTCGTCCAGTGCACTCATTTCGCCTGAGCGACGGACCTTCCGCGATGCGATCGCAATTGAATGCCTCGCACTCGAAATCCAACATTCGCATAGGAACCAAACGACAGCGCACATGTAAAGCGATGCTCAAGCCACTGGCTTGTGCCAGCGTGTGCCTGTTCCTATTCCTACTCCTATGCCTACTTCGGGGGGGGGACTTCCTACAGCATACCACCAACTTGAGCGATGTCATGGAAGCCCAAATCGGTCACTCCGAAGACAGCATCCCGGCCTACCCTTGCACCCTCGGTGCGCACCGCGGCGCCTCAGTCGACCATCTGGAAAACAGCTATCCCGCGCTGACGGCTGCGACCCAGGATCCTCGCTATGCGTTTGTCGAATTCGACGTGCAATACACCAAAGACGGGCAGATTGTGGTCTTTCACGATAAACGTCTGCTGCGCCTGTTCGGTAAGCTCGCCACCATTGGTAACTCCACCTACTCCGAACTGCTCAAAGCCACCGACGGGCAAATCACACGCTATGAAGATGTCATGGATGCCGTCGATAAAAAGGTGAACATCGAGATCAAGTCACAAGGCAACTACGAGGAAGACTGCCGCTTGGCAGAGGCCATCATCCGCGACATCCAGTTCCGCGGGCGCGAAAAAGACCTCATGCTCAGTTCCATATCCAGCGATGTCATCCAATACATCAAAGCGAAGCACCCCTCCATACCCACCGGCCAAATCTATTGGATCTCGGCCTCCACCTACCTGCCCTTCGACACGCTCACCGAGCGGCTCTACCGAAAGTTCAGCGAAACACAGGCAGATTACCTGATGCTGCACGTCGCCAATTTACGTAACATTGAGGATCTGTTGAATCTGAAGCCCCGCGGTAAAACCATCATGTTCTGGGACTTTGACGACAACATGTATCTGGTGCGGCAAAACTACCGCGACCGACTCTGGGGCACCTCCGTCCTCACCGATTTTTGGCAGCGTCTTGTCTATAAGTTCACTTAACTTCCCTGAGCGTGCCAGCCGTCCGGCACCAAAAAAAACGGTTCCTCTGCATCAGGCAGCACAAACATCGTGCAGCGCTCCGCACCAAACGATAACAACTCTGGCACTTCGACTTGGCGCAACTCTGCTTTTAGATCTGCGGTCACGACCACTGGCCACAGCGCCTTCGGCACTAAGCGCACTTCATCCAACCCTGAGAAGCAAGACTGCCACTCTCGAACATACAGCCACTTGCCCCGCTGCGCACTCGGCGCGATCCCCTCGGGCAAGGGACAATCCACACCGCTCAATGGACTAAACAGCCGCCCATAGATCAATTGACGCACCTGCACTGAATCGATGTTAAAACGGTCCTTCAACAAACGGCGCACCTCAGGCCGTTGACTGAGTAACCATTGATGTGTGCGTAGACGCTCCAACTTACGCTGCCAATTGTCCCGCGGGTCGGGCCCGGGATAGACCCACCCCTTGGGAGTCTGAGTCGCGAGGTAGAACTTAACCGCAAGCTCAAGGTGCACATGTGTTTGTTGCAAACGATCATACACGACAAAGTCCAGTTCGCCGAGTGTCACCCCCATCTGGTTCACAACCTGCACGTGCGAAGCAATACGCTCCAGACGTGCCGAAGCATCCAGCAAACACTCCAGCGCATCTTCATACAGATGCCCCAGCTTTTGATCAAAATTGAGCGCGCCCTCTTCTGGCACAGCCCCACCCAGCAAAGCACGATCCAACGCCGCAGCTTCAGGTAAATCCGCCACCAACAAAGGTGCAGCCAGCAAGCTATTCAGCAGGGCTCTGGTTTCTGACCTCATAAAACACACAAAGCGCGAGCCACCGAATCTTCCACCAACAACGATGGCACATCTGAGCGAGGCGCGACCTCACTCCATCCTTCGGCGAGTTCCAATTCAAGTTTTTGCATAAGTGCGCCACCTTAGAGAAACCAACTCCGATGACTACGAAAAACACCAACAACATTCCCCACCGGCGCCCTCCGATACACTGTTGACCTAATCTGCTTCAGATCAAAGCTCGGGCAAATCATGATTCTTGTTGCGCGCGAGTAGGTAAAAGCGCCCACAACTCATCTTCGGTTCCTTCGATGTGAGTCATCGTGAATTGTGATTCACTTTCCCGCAGACACCCCCATTATCTCCCCATGACCTTGTTACTCTTCTACGTCGGCATCGCGCTCGGCTTTTCCTTTTTGTGCTCCCTGCTGGAAGCCACCCTCCTCACCATCACGCCCACCCAATTGCAGACTGCCAAGTCCGGCGGCAAGCGCTGGGCGGCACGCCTGCAAGGGCTCAAGCAAGACATCGACAAGCCGCTCTCTGCGATCCTCACGTTGAACACGATCGCACACACCATGGGCGCGACCGGAGCCGGAGCTCAATATACCCGCGTGTTTGGCGATGCCACCGGCGGGGTCTTCGCAGCGATCCTCACATTGCTCGTGCTCATTCTCTCTGAAATCATCCCCAAAACCCTCGGCGCACGTTACACGCTCTTCTTCGCGCCCTTCACCGCAGCAACCTTGCCGATCATGGAATGGGGGCTGCGCCCCGTCGTCTGGCTCTGCCAAGGCATCACACGACTCATCACCTTCGGCCGCGCTGATGCCAAGCCCAAGCACCGCGAAGAGCTGCTCGCCGTCGCACGTATGGGCGAAGAAGAAGGCTCCATTCACGCTGGCGAAAGCCTGATCGTCCGCAACATGCTGAGCATGTCAAAAGTGCAGGTTGAAGACATCATGACGCCCCGCCCAGTCATGTTCACTTTATCCGAAGCAACCACACTACAGGCCTTTGCCGATAAAACCGAAACACAGCCCTTTTCAAGGGTCCCGGTCTACGGTGACAACTTCGAAGCAATCACCGGCTTTGTGCTCAGATCGGATGCCCTGCAGGCCTGCCTGAAAGATCCAACACAGGCCATCGCAAGCGTCCAACGCACGATGACCTTCGTTCCAGAGTTAATGACCGTCGACACACTGTTTCGTCAGATGACCGAACAACGGCACCACATCGCCATGGTGCAGGATGAATTCGGCAGCACCGTCGGCCTCGTCACCCTCGAAGACGTGGTGGAAACCCTCGTCGGCGTCGAGATCATCGACGAAAAAGACAAAGTCGCCGACCTTCAGGAACTCGCCCGCCGCCTCTGGCAAAAGCGCGCCAAGAAAATGGGCATCGAGACGGATCCAGAGACGAATCTCTAGATAACCAGTAAGTCTTTCGGCAAATCCACACCGAATATTTTTTCTGAGAAGTCGTTGATCGCGCCCATGCTCTCTTCTGAGATCAACTCCAGCAGATCATCGATGCAGTCACTGCTGAGCATATACGGGAAGCCAGTGAACACCAGGTCGCGATCGACGCACCATCCATACACCTGAAACTCTGTGCATTCCGAGCGCGGCTTATGCTTCACCAGGCACTGCTGCACCCATTTTGAATAATCGAGGCCATAGGCCTTCAAACATTCCATGCGTCGCGCTTCCAGATCAACATGCTCTTCGAAATAGTTCTGAATCAACTTCCGACTCTGTAACGACAACTCGCCTTGCAACTTATCCCGACAGTCCAGGCACATCGCATACTCAAAAATCACCTCGCTGCCCTTGAATGCCTTCTCAACCAGGTAATTCCTGCCCGGCTCAAACAAATCGCAATCGCAGAGCGCACAACACTGCATCGGCGCGCCCGTCTCAAACGACCACAACTCTTCGGGGATAGGAATATACTCTTTAAACTGCTGCATGCTAAACTAATCACTCTCCAGGAGCCGCCGAATCATCTGTTCTGGTTCATCAACAAAACGCTTTGTAAGTCGATACGCTTCGGTTTCCTTATAGTCAACTTGTCGTATCCCGTCTTCAGTAAACTCATAAATAATGGCCTCCGGATAGGCCAACAATATCGGAGAATGCGTTGCGATGATGAACTGACTCGAGTCCTCGCACAGATCATGCATACGAACCAGAAAAGACATCTGTCGTTTCGACGATAGCGCCGCCTCAGGCTCATCCAACATGAAAAGCCCATGCCCATCGAAGCGATTCATGAAGATCGAAAAGAACGATTCCCCATGTGATTGCTCGTGTAGTGATTTGCCACCGTAAGCGAAGTAACCACTCGCGCAAAATGGCTCCTGCTCCAACGCTTCCAACTCCGAGGCAAAGTTATACAAGCTCTCTGCTCGAAGAAAAAAACCATCCATCGGTCGAATTCCAATGGATTTAGAAATCACCAGATCATGCGCCAGCGCCGTCTCATAATTACGCAGCCCCGGGGTTTGACTTCGGTTCCCACTCTGCGCTGCAAAGCCCCACTTATCAGCAATCCCCTCCAGTAGTGTCGACTTGCCACTGCCATTCTCCCCCACGAAAAAAGTCACCTTCGGGTGCAATTCCAAATTCACTCCGAACAATGAGCGTATCGAAGGAATCTCAAAAGGATAGCTGCCGCCTTCTCCATTGAGTCGGATTGATTTTAAGAACGGCATCAGCTCTGATTATATTGGCTGGCATCCTCCGCACATTCGAGAACTTGCGCGGGATGGATTGCATCAAGCTCGCTCGACATACGATCACGCTGAGTCTCGATGTCGTAACGGCGCTGAAGGTTGATCCAATACTCGGCGCTGGTGCCTAAGTATTTCCCAAGCTTTAAAGCGATCACAACGGTAATGCTTTGGCGGCCGACGCAAATGCCACTCACCGTGCTGTGCGCGATACTCAGGTCTTTCCCCAGCCGGTATTGACTGATCCCATACGCATCAATCCCTTCTTTGAGTAGCAATCCAGGATGTTGGACGGGCGGTAGCTGTTTGGTAGAGTTCATGACTTATTATACTCCGCGGCCTCTTCCGCACATTCTAGCACTTGCTCAGGATACTTGGTCGCAACACGCATTAGAACTTTCGCACTCGGTGGTGGTTGACGACGCCCCTGCTCCCAACCACGCACGGTTCCGACGGGTGTGTCCAAGAGCTTCGCAAAGGCCTCCTGAGTGAGCCCAAGCTCCTGACGCGCCTGCGCCACCTCGTTTTCGGGATTCACCACACGCACACGTGCGGGTGCCAATTCGCCCTTCTCAATCGCCTTCATCTGGCGGATCGAGTCCTTTAGTTCATTGAATAAATCTGCGTCCATAATATCTCCCTTCTTAATCCTCGATCAATTCCCGTAGGAGCTTCACTTCGGCTTTGCTTAAATTGTCTTGTTTGTTCTTCGGATAAGCCAACAGAAAGAAGATCACCTCTGGTGTGCTCCGGTAATAAATCACCCGAAAGCCACCACTCTTACCACCGCCCTTTCGAGCTACACGAATCTTACGAAGGCCTCCACTGCCGGAAATCAAATCGCCCTTATTGGGGTTCTCCAAGAGTTCCTGCTGCAACTGCTTTAGCTCCTCATCCGTAAAAAGCCCACCGCTGGCTTGCTTCGTAAAAATCGGCGTTTCGATGAACAGCATGCCACCAAACTACGTCATTAGCGCAGCCCGTCAACATCTAAGTCAATGACGCACTACAAAGGTAATGACATGACCTTTTTTCAGCCTCTAAAAACTGAGAATATCACGATTCAAACGCTAAAAGATGAGCAATTATAAACATAACGGAACGACCCCTTTTTCAGCCCGAACGACCCCTTTTTCAGCCCCGGACGTAACGAAGTGGAGATGGCACAGCAACGCCCCCGTTTTCAGCCCCAGGCCAAGATCCCATACAGATTAGAGAGCTCCAATGGGGCATTCCGTCCGACCCCGTATCATCAGCCAAAGACCTGACGTCGCAGACCTTGAATCACTGCGAGGCCGCCCCAATCACCGCCCTGCATCGCATTCACCTTCGGAGGATGCTTCCTTCCGCGATCCATTTGCCAAGCACCTGTAAAACCACTCACAAACTCCGCAGAGCCAAGGATAGCACCATCGGTAAAATAGCGCACACGACAACGCAGCATCACAGACTTCGGCAATTGACCATCTTCCTGATCCAACACCTGCAGCGCACGCTTGCGCGTCATTTCAGGTAAACCGGGTTCAGAGGCACGCTTGCCAAAGATCAGCGACCGGTGCGCACGCAGCGCCGAATCAATCCGCTTCGCACCGTGATCGCTCCAGACATGAATCAAGCCCTTCTTAGCTTCAACCGCTCCGGCGACTGCCTCGGCGTAGCCGCAAAAGCGATAATCCTTAGGGTCGTCCACAAGCCCCGCACGCACAGGGTTGAGGTCGATGTAAGCAGCCATCGTTTGTAGCGGATTCCCCGCCCCCTCAACCAGAACCGACTTAAAGCGCTCAGCCCACAGCGTGCCATAACGCTGATGCGAACGATTATACCAGACAGAGAAACGCTGTTTTACGGCCTTCATAAACTCTGAGACATCCCCCATCCGAGCCAATAGCTTGCGACGAATCACATCGGCCTCATCACCTCCCGCTTGAAGCTGAGACTGCATAATTCCCACAGAAGCCTCCTGATATTTGGTCGGCTTTGGATACAGCACTTTGTAGCGCCTCATCAATTCAGTATCCGAAACAGCAGCACCATCCGGCACACACAGCAGCACATGGAAGTGGTTCGACATAATACAGAATGTGAGCACTTCGACTCCACAAAAGTCTGCCACCTGACGGATCATTTTACGCAAAATCTCCTTCTCGCGATCCTTAAACAGTAGCTCCCCATTCACAGTTCGAGTCATGCAATGATACACTGCAGCACGACCACTCACCTTGATACGTCGCATCCTCATACAATACAAGGAAACCAAATAATTCAAAAAGTCCAATCGACCCGATTGTTTTTAGCCTGTCCCTTTTAAGATCCAGGTCGCCGACCTGCGAAAACTCGCCCGCAAACTCTGGGAGGAACGCGCCAAGCAAATGGGCATCGAGAGGGCCTTGGCGACAAATCTTTAGATAACCAGTAAATAGCGCCGCCTCAGGCTCATCCAGCATGAAAAGCCCATGCCCATCGAAGCGATTCATGAAGATCGAAAAGAACGACTCCCCATGCGATTGCTCGTGGAGCGACTTGCCACCGTAAGCAAAGTAACCGCTCGCGCAAAATGGCTCCTGCTCTAACGCGTCCAACTCCGAGGCGAACTGATACAAGCTCTCTGCTCGAAGAAAAAAGCCATCCATCGGTCGCATTCCAATGGCTTTAGAATTCTGTGTCCATGGTTCGGCTCAAATAATATTGTGACTACGAAAGACACTAAAAGCACGAAAGCGATCCTACGTGTTCAGTGGTTTTCGTGTCTTTAGCGATTTTCGTAGTATGCCTGAGCATCCGCAAACCCGCCTAAGTCTGTAATATTGGTGAAGCCGATAGCCTCTAAGCTGGCTTTAGCAATTCCAGAGCGTCTGCCACTGCGACAAAACACGATGATTGAATCGTTTTTTTGCAGCTTGAGTTGAGCGAGCTCGCCCACGATCTGATCGAATGGGATATTGATGGAATTCCCCACGGTTTGTTCAGCAAATTCAGCAGGAGTCCGAACATCGAGCCAAAGAACCTTTTCGTTCGCCGCAACAGGCGCTCGTTCCAGCCTGTCTGTATTCGAAGCATTATCACACCCAATGCAGCTGATGAGTGCAGCAGCCAAAACAAAGCATGATATTAGTTTCAATCGCATCGCTACTTCGAAACAGTTGCACCCCGATGAGTCAATGGGAATGGGCACCGAAGGAGGAAGCAACGACGCCACGGTGAATCAGAGCGACTGACTCTAATGAAGACAGACACAGCACGGAGGTCTGCCGTAGATGGCGTCACGTAATAGGCTCCCCGCCTCATGTGATAATAAAAATGCCTGCATCACTTATCCCAATCAGCCTGAATTATCGCAAATCAGCGGTTAAAGATACAGAGCCGAAGCTTTTGGACACGTCATCGTGGTTAAGCGGAAATTAAGCGTCATTAAGCCTGCCGCGTTCTACGCTGCGGACTCAAAATACAGAGCCTGAGCGCTCGCTCGTTTCAAGTGAGCTTCTGGACGAAAAAGCGACAAGAGTGTCGCTTCTACGGTACAAAAACGCCCAATGCCTGTTCGAAATTGGGCGTTGAACGTGGTGCGGTTCGCGTTGCCCCCGGTCTTGTCGCTGCGCTCGGAACAAGCGGCGAAGCCGCGCCTACCCTTCGTCGATGAGCTTCTTGAGCAACTGATCGAGCATCTTCGGATTGGCTTTGCCCTTGGTGGCTTTCATCACGGGGCCCTTCAAGGCATTCAGTGCCTTTTCGTTGCCGTCCTTGTATTGTCCGACGGCTTTGGCGTTGCCGGCGATGGCTTCGCGGCAGAGGGCTTCGATTTCGCCGGTGTCATTGCTCTGCTTGAGACCTTTCTTCTCGACGATCGCGTCGGGCATATCGCCACTCGCGAACATATCGGTGAAGACTTCCTTGCCGATCTGCTTTGAGATGACGCCTTCGTCGATGATCTTTACCAAGGTCGCGATGTGTGCGGGGGTGAGCTTTGATTGGCTAACAGAGTGCGCGGATTCACCGTGATCAGAGACAGCGGAGAGTTCGCGGAGGAGATCGTTGGTGATGTAGTTGGCGATCGCCTTCGGTGAGTTGTGCGTCTCCAGAGCGGTTTCGAAGAATTCACTGAGCTCGCGGTTCGGGCAGAGCACGGAGGTGATGGTAAACGGCAGCTTCAGGTCTTCCTGATAGCGGCGTTGCCTGTCGAGTGGACGCTCTGGCAGCTCGGCTTCGAGTTCGGCCACACGGGCGCGGTCCATTTGCACGGGCATCAAATCAGGGTCCGGGAAATAGCGGTAGTCGTGTGCTTCTTCCTTACTGCGCAGTGAAAAGCTAATGCCTTTGTCCACATCCCAGCGGCGCGTTTCTTGAGTGATGCTGCCGCCCTCTTCCAAGATTTCGGTCTGCCGCTCGATCTCATATTCGATCGATGCCTTGACGTTGGACATCGAGTTGAGGTTTTTCATCTCGGTGCGAGTGCCGAGCTTATCGGAACCGACTGGGCGGATGGAGACGTTGGCGTCGCAACGCATTTGCCCCTTCTCCATGTCGCAGTCGGAAATACCGGCGTAGATGATCATGTTGCGCAGGCAATTGAGGAAGGCGACGGCTTCGGTGGACGAGCTCATGTCGGGCTCGGTCACGATCTCGGCGAGTGGCACGCCAGCACGGTTGAAGTCGATCACGGTCTCGAAGGCTTCGTGCGTGAGCTTGCCCGGATCTTCTTCGAGGTGGATACGATTGAGTGTGACCCAGCGGTGGTCGCCTTCGACGTTGCGCGATGGCCCGGGGAGTTCGATCTCGACCTTACCACCGATGCAGAGCGGCTCTTCGTTTTGCGTGAGCTGGTAGTTCTTCGGCGAGTCGGGATAAAAATAGTTCTTACGATCCCACTTGCAGACTTCGGCGATCTCGCAACCGAGCATGAGGCCGAGTTTGGCGCACTTCTCGATCGCAGTGTGGTTGAGCACCGGCAGTGTGCCGGGCAAGCCGAGCACGACGGCGTCGGTCAATGTATTGGGCGCAGCACCATAATTATAAGGCGCGGCGGTGAACATCTTGGTGCGGGTTTTGACTTGGACGTGAATTTCTAGTCCGATGACTGTTTCAAATTTCATTTGAAGTGGCCGCGCTTCGCGCGGAGTGAGAGTGGTAGTGAAAGTGGCTTAGGTTGCGTAGGTTTTAACCGCAGATGAACGCGGATACACGCAGATTAAGAAATGAGAATGTGAGTGAAATTAATCCTCCAGTAGTTCAGAGCGAATTGAGGAATACCGAGTTGTTCCCTCGGCGACTGCTTCGGCCTTGGCCTCGCGGAGGGCTTTGAGATCCTCGTAATCTTCGAGGGCTTCTTGCATTACTAGAAACTGAGTCGTATTCATATCTGCGTTTATCTGCGTGCATCTGCGGTTGAACTAATTCGTCGTTATAGTTTCGGGGTTTGTTGGGCGTAATCGTGAGCCTTTTCGAAGGCATTCGCTACGGCGAACATGTCGGCTTCGCCGAAGGCTTTGCCGATGACTTGCAGGCCGATCGGTAGGCCGCTTTCGGTGAATCCACTGGGCACGGAGATCGCTGGCAGGCCGGCGAGGTTGACCGAGATGGTGTAGATGTCGCTGAGATACATCGCGAGTGGATCGTCGGAGCGCTCACCGCGTTTGAATGCGGGTGTTGGCGAGGTCGGCGTTAAGATGGCGTCGACTTGTTCGAAGGCTGTCTCGAAGTCGCCTAAGATTAAGCGGCGGACTTTTTGCGCGCGCAAGTAATAGGCGTCGTAGTAACCGGAGCTGAGCACGTAGGTGCCGAGAATGATACGGCGCTTCACTTCGTCGCCGAAGCCTTCGCCGCGGCTCTTGGTGAAGAGTGTGAGTGCGTCTTTGGCTTCTTCACTGCGGTGCGTGTAGCGCACACCGTCGAAACGAGCGAGGTTGGAAGACGCCTCAGCAGTCGCGACGATGTAGTAAACCGGCACAGCCAGTTCGGAGTGTGGCAGAGAAATATCAACGATCTCGCAGCCTTGGCTCTTATACCAGTCGATGGCTTTCTCAATGTTGGCCTTCACCTCGGGGTCAATGCCTTCGCCGAAGAATTCACGCGGCACGCCGAGTTTCCACGGGCCTTTCTTTTCTTTGAGCGCTTCTGAGTAATTGGTCTCGCCCTGCGGTGCGATGGAAGTCGAGTCGAGCGGATCTTTGCCGAGCATGGCTTGCATCAGGATCGCGGCGTCTTCAACGGTGCGCGTGAATGGCCCGACTTGATCGAGTGAGGATGCGAAAGCCACGAGTCCGTAGCGGGAAATGAGTCCATAAGTGGGCTTCATGCCAACCACACCACAAAGCGCGGCGGGTTGACGAATGGAGCCACCGGTATCGGTGCCGAGGGTGGCAATGGCCTCCCCTGCCGCCATCGCGGCGGCGCTACCGCCGGAGGAGCCGCCGGGAATGGTGTCGAGATCCCAAGGGTTGGCAGTGGTTTGATACGCGGAGTTCTCGGTCGAGGAACCCATGGCAAATTCGTCCATATTGAGGCGGCCCCAGATCACGGCACCGGCTTCGCGGAGTTTGACGATACAGGTCGCGTCGAAGGGAGAGACGTAGTTCTCCAGCATCTTGGATGCGCAGCGCAGTGGCTGATCCTTGACCGCGAGCGTGTCTTTGATGCCGATGGGGATGCCATCAAGCGGCCCGAGCGGGTTACCGGCAGCGCGGCGCTCGTCGGAGGCCTTGGCCTGAGCGAGTGCATCGTCAGCGTCGGTGGAGAGAAAGGCCTTCACCTTGTCGTCGACGGCCGCGGTGCGGTCGATCACGGATTGGGTGATGGCGACGGAAGTGGTCTCACCCGCAGCGAGTAGCGCGGAGAGCTCGGAAATGGTTTTGAAATGGAGATCGGACATGTTAGATATTACTCGACGACTTTAGGGACGACGACCTGGTTGTCGCGTTGCTCGGGAGTCATTTTGGTGAGGACTTCGGGGGCATAGGTTTCGCCGGGTTCGTCGCCTTCGCGCCAAACATTGAAGACGCGGTGCGCATGGGCCATGGGCTCGACGCCTTCGACGTCGACCGTGCTGAGCTTGTCAAAGTGGCCGAGAATGTCGTCGAGTTGAGTGCCGAGCTTGGCCTTTTCGTCGTCGGAAAGATCGAGTCGCGCCAAGTTGGCGACGTAGTCGATATCAATGTGTGGTTTTTCAGGCATCATATTATAAAGATTTCAGGGCAGAAGGCTCACGCAAAGGGTGAAAGACGCAAAGTTTTTTTGGCTAAAATTCCTCAAAAAACGAATTTTCGTCAATTCCCCCTCATAAAACGACTGACTGGCTTTTACATTCAGGCGTTTTCCAATACCGTTATACTTTCAAAAATCCTGTACATACTATCCAACATGCCCCCTCCCCATGGCACCACCGATACTCAAACACCTTCCGATCTCGTTGTTTGTCCTCATTACGCTCAGCATTCTGATCGTGCTAATATACTGTCCGGACTGGAACCGTTCGGGCAACGGGATCGAGCAATCGAAGGCAGCGCCCCCCACCAATACCAACGACGCGCATCACCTTGTTTTTTGCTCGGACGTATGGGCTCCATTTGCAGGGGTGGCGGACTCCCCGACCCCGGGCTATTGTATTGAGGTGATCAAAGCGATCTACGAGAACGAAGGCTATTCCGCAAACTATATCACACTCCCATGGACCCGCTGCATCGAAGATACACGATCTGGCCGTCTGACAGCGTTGTTAGCTGCTCACAAAGTCGATGCCCCTGACTTCATCTTTCCGACCGAGCAAATTGCTAGAACCAGCGACCTCGTATTTTACGTGCGCGCCGACTCCGATTGGAATTACGACGGACTACAGTCGCTCAAGCACATCAAACTCGGATATATTCAGGACTATGCCTATCCATCGTTAATTTATGACTATATCAAGGCGAATACAGGATCCGACCAGATACTAGCGTCTCATGGCGATGAGCCGCTGCTGCGCCTCATCGAAGCATTACAAATGAAGCGTATCGATGCATTCATCGAGTTCAGCGTGGTAGGGAATCACAAACTGCGACAGCTCGAATTAGAGCATGCAATCATCAATGGAGGAGCCATCAGCTACCCCGAAGGGCTGTATGTCGCCTTCAGCCCAGCGCGACCAGATGCCCAGCAATTGGCAGACTTGTTTGATCTAAAGGTCAAAGAACTCCGTAAAAATGGCACACTCAAAGCGATCAGCCAAAAGTATGAGATCCCATACAGCTCGAATTAACCTGCCTCTTTAATCCCACCAGAATCCAATGCCGCAGAACACCATGAATAGCATTTCGACTCGACTGCTCATCATTTTGATCAGTGCTGCTGCAACCGTCATTACTTTACTGGGACTGCTGGAATACCACGCGGGGCAACTCGACATACAGCATCATTTGAATGCGGACATGCGGATCATTTCCAATCGGCTGACGATAAGCCTAAGAAAGTCTATTTACGAATATGACATCGGCACACTCAAAGATACCGTTCAAGCAGAGTTTCAAGAATCAGCCCTAGACTCAGTCTTTGTCTGGACTCAGGGCGGGGAACAACTTCTCTGCGGTCTAAAAGCCATTGATGGAAAGGTCGTCCAAGTGAACACACCGCCACCACCGGTAGATTATATTCTGACGAACGACTACCCGATCTATAGTAAACAAGGAAACTCGCACCCTAGAATCGGCCAGCTCTCCATCTCTCTGGACCGACGCCCTGCTGAAGCACGACTCATGCGAGCCATGTTCCTAGAACTGACAAAAATCGGCACGACGATCATTCTGCTCCTCGGTATCATGGTCTATTTTCTGAAGCACTATCTCACCAATCCGCTCGATGACCTGAGTCAGTCCATGATCGAAGCAAACCACATGATCAATGAATCGGACGATTGGGCTCACTTAGCTCAAACACCACCTCAGCAACAGCAATCCGTCTTTCCCGAAATCGTAAAAATGCATCAAATCTACTACGAACTACTCGGTCATCTCGTAGAACGACAGCAAAGTATTCACCGACAAAAAGAACGCCTGAAAACAACATTCAACTCGATTGGTGATGCCATTATAACAACCGACGAAAAAGGCATGGTCGCCAAGATGAATCCTGTCGCAGAGAAGCTCACAGGGCGGAATGCCGTGGAGGCTCGTGGCAAACCTCTCGCTCAAATATTCACCACGGTAGATACCAAAACACGAGCACCACTGGACTCGCCCTTTATACGTATCATCGAAAACCACAAGCCGAACCAACGCAGCACCCTACTCGCAGCCAACGGCGATGAATATCAAATTTCAGAGTCCGCCGCGCTACTTCGAGATACATCCGATCACATCATTGGCAGCGTCCTCGTCTTCCGTGACATCACCGAGGACTACCAGATGATCCGTGCGATTGAAGCCGAGCGCACACGCTCTCAAAATATAATTAAAGGCACGCATGCTGGAACATGGGATTGGAATATCCGGATCGGTGAATTTGTGCTAAACGAACGCTGGGCTGGCATCATGGGGCGCACCCTTGCAGAGCTGAACGGCTTCAGTGAAGACGTCTGGAAGGCCTACATCCACGAAGACGATTTACCGTCGGTCAAAGAAGCATTGCAAACGCATCTCGCAGGAGAGACCGCCTACTATGACGTCCAGTATCGCCAAGCGCACAAAGACGGCAACTGGGTCTGGGTGCACTCGCGCGGGAAGGTCACAGAGCGCTCCGAGGCAGGTAAACCACTGCGAATGAGCGGCACCCATCTAGACATCACTCAAATCAAAGAATCGGAGGCGCAGCTGATCAATGCAAAGAACGAAGCGGAAGAGGCCAACAGTGCAAAAGACGAATTTCTGGCAGTGATGAGTCATGAAATGCGCACCCCCCTCAATCCGATTATGGGATTTTCCGAGCTCATGCTCGCTTCGACCTCAGACCAGACAGAGATCACCTATCTCAACGCAATTATCAGCGCAGCAAAGCGCCAACTACGTTTAATCGATGGGATTCTGGATTTCATGCGGCTCAACCGTAACGACATCACACTCACCCCGGAACCGTTCAACCTCGTCAACCTTTGCCAACTAACGGTCAACGATGCACAGACTAAAGCAGAGCACCTCGAACTTAAATTCGAAAACGGGAGCCATTATCCCTCAGTCCCAGACGACCTCGTCATAGAATGCGACATGATAGTGCTACGCCGCATCCTCGACAACCTGATCGATAACGCCTGCAAATACACCGAAAAAGGATCGGTCACGCTCTCCGTCGGTCAAGATACCACCGACGCTCAAACCTGCTATGTGCTTTCAGTGCGCGACACAGGCATGGGCATCGCGAAGGATCTCCACTCCAAACTCTTCGATGCCTTCAAACAAGCAGACAGCTCTTACACACGAAGATACGAGGGCGTCGGCCTCGGCTTATCAATTTGTAAGAAACTCACCCAGATACTCGGAGGATCGATCTCCTTAGAGAGTGAACCGGAAATCGGTTCTTGTTTCACCATCCGACTTCCACTAAATTCCATTCAATCAATATCCCCGTCTTCGGACGAAACAGACAAACCAATGACTATTGAATCCCGTGAAAGCCTCGCCCCTTTTCATGTTCTCATCTGCGAAGATCGAGATGATAATCTGTTGTTTGCTCAAACGTTGGTCACATCCTTCGGCTGCGAGGTCTCCTCAGCACGAGACGGAGCTGAAGCAATCAAGATCTGCCAAGATACTAGCTTCGACGTTATTTTAATGGATTTAGCGATGCCGGTGATGAACGGGCTCGAAGCCTCCAAGCAAATAAGGGAGTCCGAAAACCCGAACCAACACACTCCGATTATTGCAGTGACTGCCGATATCAACCCCATCGTCAAAACCGCGTGTGCCAGCTTCGGAATCGAATATTACATCAGCAAACCAATCGACAGCGGCTCGCTCTACCGAACCATGAGTGAACTGCGCGCTCACAAAGCATAAGCGAGCACTGCCGTGATCAGTGCGAGAATCGCGTTGTGCTGGTCATTGAATGCCGCGAAAAAGTAGTCGAGTTCCTTTAGGTGCTCGACTGGCGTGACTGTTGACCCCACGTCCGACAAGTCGCTTCATTCAGCCACGAAAAGGCACAAAAACCATGGCATAACGCACGGATTCTAGACAGAACACCAGCTCAGGCACGATGCGGTGCGGGACGCACCGGCGCTGCCACAACAAAACAACCCCGCCATTGCTGACGGGGTTGTGCATTAAAAATTCGTTACGCCCTACTTCCGGATTTGGAAGTCCGTCTTCTCTGTAATGAGTTTTTGGATACTTTCGAAGGCGGTGTTCACTTCCTTGTCCTTCAAGGTGCGCTCGGCGGCGCGGAAGCTCATGCTCACCGCGAGGCTCTTCTTACCTTCGGGTAGGCCTTCGCCTTCGTAAACATCAAACACGCGAACGCTTTCGCAGTTAAAGCCTTGGGTGGCTTTCTTGGCGAATTTGGCGACGTCACTTTGCACCTGCCCTGCAAGGACGGCTTGATCGACGATGAGTGCGAGGTCCTTTGCAGAGGCAGGCTGATTGCTGACGCCGGTGTGGCGACCGCGCTTGGCTTTGCGCTCGAAGAACTTCGGCGTCATTAGGATCGAACCGGCGATGACGGGCTGGGTGATGTCCCAACGATCTTTGAGCGTCGCAACATTGATCAAACCAGCTGTGCACTCGAAGCCCATCTTGGCGAATTCACCGGCGGAGGCAGATTGCCCGCCCTGCCAGAGCTTGCACTCAATCGGCTTGAAACTGAGCTTGCTCGCTGCGGTGCCGGCGAGATCGAGCACGTTACCCGCAATGGTGCGTGCGGTGTAGAAGTCTGCGACTTCGCGCTGACGCCACTCGCGGCTGACTTGATCGGCGAGAATGACGAAACCAATAGAAATGAGTTCGACCATCTCACCCTTCACTTCGCGATAGACGTGACCACGCTCGAAGAAGCGAGTCGCGCCGGTGCCGCGTGCGCTGTTAAGCTTGAGGACGTCGAGGAGGCCGGGAATCAGCGATGGGCGCAGGTGGCTCTGGTCACTTTGCAATGGATTGTCCAAGGCAAGCACTTTGAAGCCCTCTTCGCCGAAGAAGAACTTGGTCTCATCGGGATCACGTAGTGAGTAAAGGTAGGCTTCGTCGAAATTTTGACCAGTCAGATAATCGGCGACAGCGTCGTTCACCGCGTAGATGCGGTGATCTTCGGTGCTGATACCACGGGCCGTAACGGACGACTCGGGAATCTGGTCGGTGCCGTAGATGCGGACGAATTCTTCGATCAAATCCACGTCGCGTTGGAGATCTCCACGGAAGGATGGAATAGACACTTCCCAACGTTTAGAACCATCAGACTCGCTATGCACAGACACACTCATCTCCAAGGATTCGAGTGCTTGTTGGACCTCGGCATCGCTGACATCAAAACCGATGAACTTACGGATGTTGTCCGGCTTGATTTCCACTTCGCTGATGGTCTCAACGAATTGACCTTCGACAATCATCGGGCCATCGACGGTGCCACCGGCCACTTCGAGGATCAGATCAATCGCGCGGAGTGCGGCATACTCCACACCTTGCGGGTCGACGCCACGCTCGAAGCGATAGGAACTGTCAGTGGACAGCGTCAACTTACGGGCAGTCGCACGCACGGAGCTCGGATTGAAATAAGCGGCTTCGAGCACGATATCGGTGGTGGACTCCTCCACTTCGGCATCGAGTGAGCCCATGACACCGGCAACGACCAGCGCGCGCTCGGCATCGGCAATGACTGCCATGTCAGCAGTCAGCGTGCGCTCTTTTTCGTCGAGCGTGGTGAGCTTTTCACCTTCGGCCGCCATACGGACGACGAGTTTGTCGCCTTTGATCTTGGCCGCGTCAAATGCGTGCAGTGGCTGGCAAGTCTCGTGGAGGACGTAATTGGTAACATCGACGACATTATTGATGGAACGCTGGCCGGTCGCTTCGATCGCGTCCTTGAGCCACTTCGGGCTGGGGCCAACCTTCACACCTTTGATGCAAGTCGCGGTGTAGTGCGGGCAGACATCGGTCGCGCTGACTTCAACGCCGGAAATGAGCGGTTCGCCGGAGCTGGCGCTTTCGGTGCCGGCTTTGACTTCAGGGTATTTCACCGCGAGGCCGAAACGAGCGGAGAGCTCGCGAGCGACGCCGATGTGGCTGAGCACATCGACACGGTTTGGCGTAATCTCAAGGTTCAGCACGGTGTCACCGTCGGAGTAGAGATCGTTGACCGGCGTGCCGAGCGCTGTGTCCTCGCCGAGGATCATGATGCCGTCGTGGTCTTGACCGACTTGAAGTTCTTTCGAAGAGCACATCATGCCAGCCGATGGTTGGCCGCGCAGCTTCGACGCCTTGATCTTGAAATTGCCAGGCAGCACGGCTCCAGGGAGCGCAACCATGACCTTGTCGCCTTGCACAAAATTCTTGGCACCACAGACGATGTCGTGGACTTCGCCCTCGTTGCCAGTGGACACCTTGCAGCAGCGCAGGCGATCGGCATCGGGGTGTTGAGCGAACTCTAGGACTTGGCCGACCACCACGTTATTGAGCTGCGGCGGACCGAGCTTTTCAATTTCTTCGATATCGAAGCCGAGTAGCGGCAGCACTTCCTGTAGCACCTCCGGTGAATGCTCGACAGGATCGAGGTTGATGTAATTTTTGAGCCAGTTGTAGGAAATTTTCATGACAGGAAAGAGTGTTTACGCGAACTGCTTGAGGAAGCGGACGTCGTTTTGATAATAGTAGCGGATATCGTCGACGCCTTGCAGGATCATCGCGATGCGCTCGATGCCCATACCGAAGGCGTAGCCGGTGTAAACGTCGGGGTCGATGCCGACGGCCTTGAAGACCTCGGGATCCACCATGCCGCAGCCCATGATTTCGATCCACTTGTTGCTGAGCTTGCCGAGATCGGGCGAGAAGAAGTCCATCTCATAGCTAGGCTCGGTGAATGGGAAAAAGCTGGGGCGCAGGCGTGTTTTCGCCTTCGGGCCGAAAATGGTTTTTACGAAATGATCGAGCGTGGCCTTCAGATCGAGCAGCGTGACGTTCTTGTCAACGTAGAGACCTTCGATTTGGTGAAAGTTTGCGCTGTGCGTGGCATCGGGCGTATCACGGCGGAAGCAACGACCGGGCGCGACGATGCGGATCGGTGGTTTCTCCTTAAGCATGGTGCGAATCTGCACGGTCGAAGTGTGGGTGCGTAGGAGATATTTCTCATCGGCGTGCTTGCTGACATTGTTGACCTTCAAATCGTCTGGCAGGTAATACGAGTCCTGCATATCACGAGCCGGATGATTGCTCGGAATGTTGAGCGCATCGAAGCAGAAATGCTCGGTATCGACTTCAGTCGCCTCGGCGACAGAGAAACCGATGCGGCGGAATAGCTCGACCATCTCTTCGCGCACCTGCGAGATCGGGTGCAAGGTGCCGCGATCCAAATCGGGGCATGGCAAGCTAGGGTCGATCGCCGGGCCGATCTTGGCGGCCAGTTCGGCGGCTTCGAGGCGTGCGATGACTTCGTCAAAGGTGGCGTTGACCGCAGTCTTGGCCTCATTGATGAGCTTACCCATCGCAGGTTTATCCTCTTTGGGAACCTTGCCCATGCTCTTCATCACATCCGTGAGGGAACCTTTAGGGCCGGAGATGGTAGCCTTGTAGGCCTCAAATTCTGCGCGCGTTTGAATATTAGGTGCGTTTTTCCGCACGGTTGCGACGATGGCTGTTAACTCTTCTTGCATGATTCTACCCATTAAAGTGAATCGAAGAGGGTTTCAGCCTAGGGAGTTTTGTCGAGACGGATTTCTCGGAATTTTCGATCAAAAACAGACACAGTCCGAGCCATGGGCCCGCACACGCTCTAACAACCCGTCCACGTTGAGCTTCGGTGGGAGTTTTGTGCATTCTTCGATGAGCTGCTCGACATCTGAGTCAGAATATCCAGCAGGTATCTCATAGCGCTCATGATGCCGCACAATATAGTGAATGATCGCTTCAATATCCTGCGGTCGGTCTGCCAATTTGGGTATCTCAAGCTGACAGAGCGAAATCTCAAAATACAAACGGTCATCGATAGTGCCATTTGCTAATTCCTCATCCAGCGATGTGTAGGCCAAGCAAATCACGTGCATGCTCTCTGCAATCTTCTTAAACGAATCCGCCAACCACCCCTGCACTTCCATAGGCAGGGTCTCGACATAATGCAGCACCAGGGTGGTATTGCGTGCCCGTTCGAGTATGGCGCCCCACCGCCCCTTGGGGCCGATCAGCAGTTCACTCAAATCAATGCGACTCATCTGATTACACCTGCATTCAACAAGTTCGCTCCGTGCATAAGGACCATAATCATGAATCAAGCTAGCAATATAGGGCTTACCGATGCCAACTGGCCCAGAAATTAAGATCGGCAACTTGGTATGGATCATTTCACCCAAATCGCATCGCACCGCTCCGATCGCAGAACTATTCCCCAGCAAAGCGAGACACTCGTCCATACGATTACTCATCGCGACTGGACTTAGTGCATGCGTGGCGCCACGCTCCTGCCCTAGCGCGACTCGTATCGACGCCTGTATGTCGCCAATTGCAAGTGGCTTGGATACTACGTCTAAGAATTCCCACTGCACCACTGCAGCGCGAAGACGTTGATCTAAGACATCAGCCAGCAACACACATCTGACCTTGGGCTCACGCTTACGCATGCGAACGATCAATTCGAAACTTCCCATGGGTTGCACATTTGAATCTACGATGACCAGCGCGTGACGCTTCAATTCAAACAAGCGTAGAGCATCAATAGCGTCTCCCGCCTCATCGACAGCAGAACTAAAGCTAGAGCACAGTGTCACAATCAGATCTCGTTCTTCTGCAGAGTTGTCGACAACCAGTATTGGTGAATCCATATATATTAGAGGGATGCTAGAATCAGCCTCGCAACGCAGGACAAAGTAGGCAATTCACCCTGCAAAACAATAATACTAACCCTAACTAACTACTTTTCACACAATCCTTACAATTAAAAGACCCAAAACGTCGCTTAAGTCAGAATTCGGAATAAAAGACTTCCAATTCAAATGCGTCTGCGCCCAGTTTGCTACAATGCACTTACCGATACTCTATCAGGACGCAGACTACGTCGCGATCGACAAACCACCGGGCTTACTGGTGCACCGCACTCAACTGGATGCGCATGCGACTGAGTTCGCCCTGCAGATGCTTCGTGATCAAATCGAGCAAGAGGTGCTCCCTTGCCACCGACTTGACCGCCCAACCAGCGGCATCCTACTTTTTGCGCTCAACCATGATGCGCTCCGATTTGCGCAGAAACAGTTCGCGGAGAAAACGACGCACAAAGAATACCATGCAGTGGTTCGTGGCTGGGCACCGGATAGCGGCGAGATTGACTATGAACTGCGCTCAGAGGATAATCCGACTAAATCGAAAAGCGCACAGACGCGCTACACCTGCGTCAATCGCTGCCAACTAGAGCTCCCCGTGGGGCGCTACCCGACTGCCCGATTTTCGCTACTGAAGCTCACCCCACTCACTGGTCGGAAGCACCAATTACGCCGACACATGGCTCACATCCGGCATCCGATCCTAGGCGACACTTGCCACGGAGACAGTGCACAAAACCGCTTTCTCCGAGAACACTTTGGCGTGCAGCGGCTATTACTCAGAGCCACCAAACTGGAAATCCACCTTCCAGGCGGCGCAACCCGCCTAAGCGTGGAAGCGCCGGAAGCATGCGAATTCAGCCAACTGGTTGCAGGCCTTGACCTCAAGCTGTCGCAGAGCCCGCCTCGTCCGTAGCAAACAGCTCGACAACCCTCTGTTCGAGTAACGCGAGCTTCAGCGGCTTACTAAGGTAAGCGTCCATTCCTATATCCAAGCAACGCCCCTCATCCCCCGACAAAGCATTTGCGGTCAGAGCGATAATCTTGACCCCCTTGACGGCCTCTCCCGCAGCACCAGAACGAATCAAGGCAGTCGCCTCCAACCCATCCATCACAGGCATTTGCAGATCCATAAAGACCAAGTCACAGTGGTGACTCTTTAAATGCTCAATCAGCTCTACGCCATTTCCCTTAAAGTCTGCTTCCCATCCCAAACGGCGTAGCATCATCTGTAGCACACGCTGGTTCGCATGATTATCTTCCGCCACTGTGATCTTCAGCGGAAACTTCTCACCAACCTTCTTAGGACGATCCGGCTTCTCACGCTCAGCCACCTTTCGAGGCTTCAGAGGAATATGCCCCGGAGTCACACTGCCGCGCCCAACGGCTTCCGTCACTTGAATACGCGTATAGAAGCTAGAGCCCTTGCCAACTCGGCTCGTCGCCCAGACTTTACCACCCATTGCTTCTGCCAGGCGTTTACAAATGACTAAGCCCAGCCCCGTGCCCCCATATTTTCGCGTGGTCGATGAGTCTCCTTGAGAGAATGGGCGAAATAACTTCTTCAACTGCTGAGGACTCATACCGATCCCCGTATCGCGCACCTCAAATTCAATCGCACAACCGCCATTCGCATCAGGAATCGAGTCCCGCGTTACAATCAATCGAATTTCGCCTTGCTCGGTAAATTTAACCGCATTCGCCAAGAGGTTCGTCAAAATCTGCCTGATCCGTGTTTCATCCCCATCGATCATGCGCGAAACATCATCGCCGATCTCAACATTCAGAGCAATTCCCTGCTGCGTCGCTTCATTAAAAAACAAACTGGCAAGCTCACGCAGCATCGTCACCAAATTAAATGTGCGCACCTCCAAGTTCATATAGCCTGACTCAATCTTAGAGAAATCCAACACATCATTGATCAATGCCATCAATGTTTCTCCACTCGAACGAACGGTATTCACATAATCGAGCTGCTCTTCATTTAGATCCGTCTCGGCAAGCATATCAATAAACCCAATCACTCCATTCAATGGAGTGCGAATTTCGTGACTCATCGTCGCCAAGAAATCACTTTTCGCGCGATTGGCAAAATCTGCTTCTTGCGCCGAGGCCTGTGCTTCAGCGATGACCAAATTCAAGCGCTGATTCACCTCCTCTAGCTTCTGCTGCGCCATCTCCGCATCTTCCATCATACTGAACGCGACTTTACGCCCCTGCCCCAGCTCCCGTGCTTGATTCATCAAATCATTATTCATGCCGACCAACTCTTTCTCAGCGCGTTTCCAACGTTGCTCAGCTTCCCCACGTTCGCGCAAGCCTTGCCGCATCGTTTCCGCAACACCGTTGAACTCCGAAAAATCAAATACCTGGTGCATTAAAGCAGAAGCCTCAGGCCCGCCGCTAGATAAACGATCTCCCAGCAAGTTTAGATTTTGCTCCATCATAGAAGCAATATGCTTGGAGATCATCACCGGAACCGCCACACCAACCACTAGCATCGCTAACGCTAATGTCATCTCAAGCAGGATGTCCCGATCCAACTTCCTCTGACGTTCCCCTCGTATCGCTTCGATTTCATCAATCCGAGCATCCGGTAATTCCTGCATCTCCAAGACTAGCTCATTTAACTGAGCCTCAAGGGCATCGCTGTTCTCAACATAATCAAAAAACCGAATGGAAGCGAGCAATCCAACAACGACAAACAACATCAGGATCATTGGTAGTCCGGCAAATACGATAAAAGCCCTCGCAATCGAATTCGGTCGATTATTCATGCTCCACCCCCTTCTGTGTGTTCAACGTCTGTTGAACAAACCGAGAATCATCCGTCCGCGAGTCCACTCGATATAGAGCTGGTTGCCCTGCCTGCCGAAGTAACTGGTTGACCTCGCCCTTCAATTCCAACACGCGGCCTTCTCGACGCACGATCCCTTTCTTAAAACGCTCTAAATCCCCCATCACTCGCTCATAATCAGCCAACTCCGCAGCCTTACGAGGCAAGCGAAAAAAGGCAGCTTCGACCAAATGTAGATGAGGCATGTAACGACCACTAATCAATAGCCCCACCGACTTGCCGTCAGCTTGCCGACATACGAGTTCTTCCCGCACACTGATGGTGCCCACCTTTATTTGATACACGACACTCGATAAATGCGTGGAATCGACGCCAAGCACCTCTTCTAAAGGCGCCCCCTTTAAGTTCTGATTCGCAGAAATACCCAACAGGTCAAAAAAACCTGAACTGACACGATCAATCATTAACGTGCCAGCATCAAAAGTCACGAGGCAGGCGACCGAATTCGAGTATAACTCATTAATACGCTCCGCCTCGATGCGAAGCTGATCAACATACTTCCGTTCAGCCTGCGCCAACTCGTAACTCAATGCCCGTTCACGGCAAACAAACATGCCGACAGTCAAAGCACTCAACGAAGCCAGAATGATCGTCTCCATCGGCTCCACTCCAATACGGAAAAAAACAAGACTAAGCGCCGCAAATGAGAAAATAGCAGCAACCACTCCAACCAAACAATGGTAGGATGAGGAGGAAGAGGATTGGGTATCAGACTGAAAATCCGCAGGCATTATCGAGTGCAGACGCGTAACTAGCTAGGGTGTAAGAGATTGTATGTTTCAGCAGTTAGTCAAGCCAAGCACTCTCAGGCAACGAAAATATACCATAAACCGGATCAGCGAAAAATGCCTAAAGTTTCACCTCGTCCGAATCCCGCCAGAGATAATCCAGTCGATACAAATCACGCATCTCCTCGGTCTGTAGATGAATCATGAAATCAAAGGCATCCACAACGACCCAACCGCTGCCGAGTTCGCGATCCTGTCCCAGCAATTTAACGCCGGCATCACTGAGCGCCTTATCCAAAGCCGACTTAATCGCTTTCACATGCGGATTCGAGGTCCCAGTCGCGAGGACCATGTAGTCCGTAATAGACGATGTGTCACGAACGTCCAGCACGCGAATTGCCTCGCCCTTTTTATCTTCGATTGCGGATACAGCGCAGCGAATTTCATCGAGCGTAGCATTTGTCTGATTCTGTTTTGAAGTGGCCATATTGATTCTTACTGCAAGTTCCTATAAAGCTCCTGCTCCGAAATGAAAGCCTGAACTGCATCCGGCACCAAACCTTGCAGCGATCTCCCCTCTTTGCAACGCGCTCGTATCTCGCTCGAACTCTCGCTCATCAGCGGTGCTTCGATCACTTGATAGCGTAAACCGGGGATCGGCGCCGAGCCGATTAAATCTGCCCCAGGCCGCGCCAACACTAGAAAGGTCACGAGTCCGGCCAGCTCATTAATACAATACCAGCGGTGCAATTGCTCGAACTGATCCGCACCAATAATCCAAAATAATTCAGCATCTCCGTGGCATTCACAAAAATGACGCACCGTATCAATCGTATAGCTCACCCCGCCCCGATCCAACTCGGACGTATTCAGCTCGAAACGCGCCTCCTCTGACAGTGCCAAACGTAGCATCTCCAGCCGCGCCGCGTCGTTCGACAAAGGAGAATGCACCTTGAGTGGAGACTGCGCAGCTGGAATAAAAACCACCCGATCCAACCGCGCCTGCTCCAGCGCATAGCGCGCCACCCGCAGATGTGCGCAGTGCACGGGATCGAACGCACCTCCATACAAAGCGAAACGCGCAGGCCGATGTTCATTTTCCGGATCTTTCATACTTTCAGCAGATTGTTTTGACCTTCAACCGATACTGTTTGATAGCCTTTGTCCAGAACCCAAGAAGCTCAACATGCAAAGCACCTCGACCAACACCTCTCATACCTCCCTCGCCGAAACGCTCGAAAACATCCATTTTGAGACAGATCAAGGCGGCCCGTCGATCGGCGGACTCACCAGCGCAGTGGGCGACAAGGGGTTCGGCGTGCTGTTGATGCTACTCGCCCTGCCCAGCGCCCTGCCCGTGCCGGCCCCCGGCTACAGCATCCCGTTCGGCATCGCCATGGCGATCATCGCAGCACAGATTTTCGTCGGCCGTAAAACGATCTGGCTGCCTAGGCGCATCATGGCGTTTCGCGTGCATCCCAGACTCGCGAGCAAAATGCTACGAAGCGGCGCATCCTTCCTCAGACGTGTCGAAACGCTCATTAAACCACGAATGCGCTGGATGCACTCCCGAGCGGGCCATTCCGCCTTAGCCGTAATCATATTTATCATGGCCGTGTTCATGATGATCCCCATCCCCGGCACCAACACCATGCCCGCCATGTCCATTTTCATCATCGGCGTCAGCATGTCCGAGGAAGACGGCTTTATCGCCATCGGCGCCATCGCATGTGCGATTCTAGCCGCAACCGTATCAGGAGTCGTCCTGTATCTGTTCTGCACGCAAGGCCCCGAAGCAGCCGAAGGCGCTAAAGACTGGATCAAAGCACAACTAGGCATGGGGGCATAAAAAATCCCTGCTGAGCGAATCAACAGGGATTTTTAAATGGTAGGCCTACAGGGATTTGAACCCCGAATGACTGCACCAAAAACAGTAGTGTTACCATTACACCATAGGCCTTTAAAGTTGGCGTAGAGTAGAAACGATCTCCCACTCGTCAAGCCCTCACTTCAAGAATTTTCAAAGATTTTAAATCTTGATCGCGAGTCCGCATTTACAACAGACGAACTTGTCCGATTATTTACACCCGATCTCCAATCGATGGGTTGACGTCATCGTAAAAACAGCGTTTAAAACCGCTTTAATGGATGAAGTAGACCAATCTGGCCCAAAGCCGAAATATCGCCGTATTATTTTAAAGTTGAGCGGCGAAGTGCTGCGCAACACCGAAGATGGTGACCCCATCGACGCTAAAATCCTTAAGGACATCTGCGAAGAAGTTAAAAAAGTTGCTGATATCGGCGTCGAAATCGGCCTAGTCATCGGCGGCGGCAATATCTTTCGCGGCCTGAGCGGCGCTGAAATGCGCGGCGTCGATCGCACCACCGGCGACTATATGGGCATGCTCGCCACAGTCATCAACGGCCTAGCCTTCATGGACTGCCTCGAAAAGCTGGACGTCACCGTGCGCCTACAAAGCGCCATCCCGATGGATAAGCTCGCAGAGCCCTTCATCCTGCGCCGTGCCACACGTCACCTAGAGCGTGGCCGCGTGGTGATCTTTGCCGGCGGCACAGGCAACCCCTACTTCTCCACGGACACCTGCGCAGCCCTACGCGCCAGTGAGATCGGTGCCGACATGCTAATGAAAGCCACCAAGGTGGACGGTATTTACAACAAAGACCCCAACAAGCACGACGATGCCGTCAAATACGACCACCTCGAATACATCGACGCCCTGCGCGACCGCCTCAACGTGATGGACTCCACCGCATTCTCGCTCTGCATGGAAAACAAAATGCCAATCCTCGTCTTCAGCATGCGCGAGCCCGGCTCTATCCTCCGCGCAGTGATGGGCGAAGAAATCGGCACACTCGTCAACTAACACACGAATTTTAAACACAATGCTATAGATATGGAACCAAAAGACATCCTAAAGACACTCACTGCAGACCTAAAAAAAGCAGTCGAACATACACTCAATCAATTCGGTAGCCTGAACACCGGCAAAGCATCCCCCACGATGCTAGACAGCGTGCGCGTAAACGCCTACGGCAGCACCGTGACCCTCAAGGAAGTCGCGGCAGTCACGACTCCCGATGCCAAGACCATCATGGTTCAGCCATGGGATAAAAGCGTCATCAAAGACGTCGAAAAAGGCATTCAAGAAGCCAACCTCGGCCTCAACCCAATGATCGACGGCGGCATTCTCCGCGTCCCCGTCCCTGAATTGACAGGACAACGCCGCCAAGAGCTCGCCAAGACAGCAGGTAACATGGCCGAAGACGGCCGCGTCCGTGTGCGTCAAGCGCGCCGCGATGCACTCGATCTCTTTAAAGCAGCGAAAAACGACGGCCTCTCCGAAGACGATTTCAAGCGCTACGAAAAAGAAGTGCAGAAAGAACACGACGATTACGTCGCCGAAATCAACAAACAGTTGGGAGCCAAGGAAGCAGACCTGAAGAAGGTCTAATTCAAACAAGTGGCTCCACTCGAACAGGCTAAACGTGTTGTTATCAAACTCGGCACCGGCGTATTAACGTCTGGTATCGGCGATTTGGATACGGCTCGCATCGAAGCACTCTGCCGCCAGGTCAAAACACTGCGTGATCGCGGAATCGACGTCATCATCGTCAGTTCCGGCGCAGTCGGCCTCGGCATGGGCAAACTCGCACTTAAACAACGCCCCAAAGATCTCGCCACGCAGCAAGCCTGCGCCGCAGTCGGGCAGACGATTCTAATCAACACTTGGCAACAGGGCTTTGATCCACACGGTTTAACCGTGGCTCAGATTCTCCTCACCCGCGAGGATCTGCGCGCCAAGCACCGCCACAACGCTGTGTTTAATACTGTCGAGCGCCTGCTCGCAACTGGCGCGGTGCCAATTGTCAACGAGAACGACACCGTCAGCGCCAGCGAAATCAAATTCGGCGATAATGACACTCTCTCCGCACTCGTGGCCAGCATCACCAACGCCGATCAACTGTTCATTCTCTCCAACATTCCCGGACTCATCGATATGCAAGGCACTGGCGAAGTCGTGCCCTACGTCGAAAAGATGACCCCAGAGATCGAGGCAATGGCAGAAGGCACCACGCACACGACCTCCGTCGGTGGCATGATCAGCAAGCTATCAGCCGCCAAAATCGCCCATCGCGCCGGTTGTGGCGTCACGATTGGCAGCGGGCAAGATAGCGAGCTCTTCAACAAGCTCCTCGCTGGCGAAAGCGTCGGCACCTACTTTGCCCCCAGCGGCGAGCCAATCAAATCACACAAGCGCTGGATGGCCATTCAAGACCACACGCACGGCACACTGACCATCGATGCAGGCGCTGCGACAGCATTACAAGATTTCGGAAAAAGCCTACTCGCCGCCGGCATCACCGCCAGCGAAGGCGAGTTCGAAGAAGGCGACGTCATCAAAATTTGCACCGAAGACGGCACAACCATCGCCCACGGCCTCGCCACCATCAACGCCAGCGACACCGGCAAGATCCTCGGTCTACACCCAGCAGAAATCACAGCCAAGCTCCCTGCACTACACTCCAGTGTAGTCGTCCACCGCGACCACCTAGTGCTGCTCGACTAAGCAAAAAAAGGGGATGCCGTAGCATCCCCTTAAAAATAAATCGCACGCCAAAGAATTCTAAGCAGTGCGGTTGCAGCCGTAGGCGCGCCCTACTTCTTTTTCTTCTTGGGTGCCTTTTGCTCCGTAGCGTCGAGCTGACCATCGCCATTGGCATCCAAAGCTTTAAACTGCTTCTTCGCTTTACTCTCTGCCTGCTTCACCATTTTGGCAGACGCTTCCTCTGATAAGGATTTCTTCTGAGCCGCCTGAGTGGCCTAGGCATTCGCATCCCCAACATACTCAGCCTTGCTGATAGTGCCGTGACCATCGGCGCCTGATTTTGACTTCTTGCCCTTCGCCATCGCGGCATTGAAAGAGTCAAACAAAAGTGTCGCACACAGTGCAGTCATTTGGAATTTCATGGGGATATAATTGATTGTTTTTGTTGAGATAAGAACGAACGAAATTCCATAATCCCAACACTGACAGTCAAATGAATAGAAAGTGCCCGCCTCATATATAAGCGCTGCACACCCCCTCCACAAACAAGAAAGCCGCCCCGAATTCGGACGGCTTTCAAAAATACTCAGGGAGGGATTTGAACACCACCTATTCAAATCCATAAATTGCTATAATTCAACAGATTATCAATTATGGTTAAAAACTCAACTATCACATTGGGATAGTTTTGGTCTCATAATTAAAAGAATGCGAATCCCACTAAAATAGTGAGATCTACAGCTTCCACCACGTCACGATCCGAGAGGTCTGAGATTGAGTGAATTACGATTCATACCTCTGCGACCAACGGAGAAATTTAGTCAATCCATCCAAATCAGGAAACAACGTTGAATGATTTATACCAAATCGATTCAGCTTCTGACGAATATCGAGCTTACGATCCGCGGGTATGATGAATTTAAACATAGACTCATCAATAAACTCCTCATCAGCCTTAGGATGATAGGTGAACAGACCTTGTTGAGCTACAATACGACGAGTCGTATGAGATGGTAAGATCAGCTCTACCTTATCCAACTTAGACATAACATCATCCGTAATTACCATTTCGGGGATACACGCGTGTTTCATATATCGATAGATCGCAGAATCTTTTTCTGGATCTTTATACACAGCAAAGTAAGCAGCCACCAAGGGGTTCCTTGTCCAATCCATCAACCTTGTCGGCAAACCATGATGTTGAGCGACCGACATCCATCTCATGTTAGTCGTGGGAATTTTATCCAAATATGGAAGTGACTCGTTTTTAAATAAAAATAGTAGCGACTGTTCCAACTCGTCAGGCGTTCCAGCTTCCTCGTTGGTTCGACCCAAAGATGGAATCAACCTATGTTTCTCATGATCACTGACACCACGAAATACCGAATACCCATATACATCGGTATCAATCAAGATATTACCAATATCATCAAACGTCTTCAGTATTATTTCATTCATACATCCATCTGAATACTGCGTTAGATGGCTAGCAAATCAAAAAAATTATCCATGCAGCCTAGCAACAGGACTAGATCCCCCACCGCGTCACGATTCGTGAAATCTGAGATCGATTGAATTTAGTCCCCTTCCGAGTCGTGAACCCATCTTCGAACAGACGATCACAAATCTCACGTTAGAAATTCGACGTTTCTCGACCTTGAGTTCCTTGATACGGTCAATCAGTGGACGATCCTCATCAGTCTCACCATAGAACTTGGCTCCCTCACATTTCCCCTTCTCCTTTCGGATACGTTTCCGAGACGACGAGAGTTTTTGAACGATACACGACTTTTCAAACTGAGAAACGGCTCCCAACACTTGGCGAATCAGTGTTCGTGTTGGATCTGACTCCCCATCGTCAGTAAGAATCGTTCCATCTGCGGAATATACAGAGATCCCATTCTTGCGGCAGTCGTTGAGCAACACCTCTTGAACCATCAAGTCACGAGCGAGCCGTGTAGGGTTCTCGACGATCACCGTCCGAACACCATTTGATTTGAGACGATCCATCATGTCAGAGAGTCCGGGTCGGTCGAACCCCTCTACCGTTCCACTGACACCACTATCCTTGTATTCTGCGACGAGTTCGAAGCGTTTGCGTTTGGAGAACTTTGAAATCGACTCACGTTGACGAGTGAACCCATCACCCTTCACTTGACCGAGACCACTGACACGAAGATACGATACGACTTTTGTTTTCATATCTATCTGGTGGGACACAGGGATTTTGCGTCAATGGCTTTCTGTGACAATTTCTACGGAAATAATGGTGACAATCTCATAAGCTCATGGCATTCATAAGATAATGATGAAATCGGCATTTTTACTGTTCACGTTTCTACTCACCCTCAACTGTGGCTATACAAGAGACGATCAAGCAAACCTTCTAGCGGACAGCAAATATGGGATGTCAGTCAAAGAAGTCAGAGAAATATTTAAGGATGTGATTAGTAATCCTAATCCGGATTCAATCTCTTCAACAAATTCAACTTCCTTGCTCATAATAAAGGAATACGTAGTAGTAACAACTGACATCAGAGCAGTTTTTGAAGTCGAATTCTTCTTCAATGAAAACAACCTAACGAACGTCAATCTCACCTCGAAGAACCCAAGCTTAAAACAAGCAAACTCCCTATACAATATACTGACGAAAAAATACGGGAAACCGATTGAAGAAACGAGATACAATTCGATCTCAAACCATCATATCCAATGGCATAAAAATGGAACTGACGTAGGTATCACATACTCAGAAGCCTACAACGGAAACCCCAGCGAGCTTTGGCTCAACTATTCTTCATATACACCCAAGGCTCTCAACTCACTATAAGAATGAAAATACTCACGATCACACTTCTACTTCTTGCATCATCTTTACCCGCGGCCGATTACACGATCAGCTTCCTATACACATCGATCGCGGAACTCACAAATAAACCCCTCATCATCCCAAGGGAAACAAAGATGGAAGCGACATTCAATCTTGAGAACGGAGTTGGGAAATTGAAGTATTACAGTCCATTCTCCGACAGCTTCACTGTTGAGCCAATTAAGGTTCAACAAATCAAGGATGGCGTCATCATCACAGGAACAAAGGATAACGGAATATCAACCACCTTATTCAACACAAAATCGGGAGAAGCAACCTACAGCAACTCCACCATTAGTTACGGATCATCCATGAGTTACCAGCTCTACGGAAAAGGTAAAATCCTTCAACAACGATAACCACCGACACAAGACAAATGGGATATTCAAAACCACTGAATTCGGACGACTGGAAACTCATCAGATCAGCAGCAGATGACGGAACAACCACCAAGGACTTTGCAGCTGAAATGAATCTATCTGAAGATGATGTATGGACATACCTCAACTCCAAGAGTGGTGAGTTTTACCGCGACCGTTTCATAGAAAACAACAAGCGAGCAGCTCAATAACTTCAGAACGACTGATATTTATATGAGTGAACCTATCACTCGACCATACTTTACGTCAGATCGTCTATGACGGCTTCTTCATCCATCAGATCAAATCCACTCTGAAGAAGCATGACGTCACGTTGGCTCAACACGACTACGACCGTCTGCAACTTCAATTGGTTCGTATCGTGTCATCACAACGGCGGAAGATCCACGAAAAGACATCTGAGATTATTGGAGCGATTGAGTCCTTCACGTCATCGGTGAAATATATCGTGGATTTGAAACGCGATGGTGAGATCTCCCCTGCGGATTAGACGAAGACCTTCTCGGCCGAATCAATATTGTAACTTGGATTGAAAGTCACCGGCAGGTCTTGGTAACTTTTAGCAAGTTCATACAGAGGACAATCTTGAGTTATCAATTTCATGTCATCTCGATCAATTCCGTAAAAATCGATAAGATATTTAGACGTAGCCAAAATCATAAGATCTACGACACTCACGTTTGACTTTTGTTTACATGCCTTCTCAAAGAAACGGTCGACACTAATAACTATGTCTCGATTCGTTTGTATGTCGTGGTATTTTATTGAGCGAACTGAAGCCTTAGCCTTTTTCGATGACAGATGAAGATCCTCATGAAGTTTCCTCTTCGCATAGGTATATGATGTGTGATTCTTAAATATCGATTCGTTATTGTAATATTTTTTGGCCAAAACCTTGAATGTCTCAGCAATACAGAGATCCAACACGTAAACCATCGCGAGACCTTCATCTAACTGTTTGTCGATCACACTCCAATACTTCTTAGCAGATATCACTCTGCCTTGTTCAGAAGGACTCTGAATCTGTTTCTCGTTTATCCTTTTATTGGCGAGGAAATTTGCGTCGACGACGTAGAAGATTTTATTGGCAGGCCGAATGGGGATACAACGTCGTTTTGATCTCATGGTTATCATATGCGAATAATCTCCATCTACATCAACACGAAACTATTCCCATGTAGAATTAAGATCCAATAAATTTCACAACTCAACGATGAGCAACTCTTCACTTCACCTTAACATTTGGCTCAAGGCCATACGTCTCCACGTATATCCGTTTCAACTGAGATACCGTCGTCCTTTGGTGTTTCTTTGGAACGAGGACTGAGTCGTGTATAGGAATGAATGGTATCCCCTCCTCCATCAACCAGCGACACAATCCATCAACGAAGACCTTCGACTCAAGGAACTGCATCTCGTGATTGAATTTCTTGTGTCTGTTTCGTTCCTTACCTTTGTTCCGTTTCTCAGCGATGAGTATCTTGGATAGAATTGGGAACAGCATTTGGAAGACCTTCCACAAGGGTCGATCCTTTCCCCCATTGGGACTGTATAGAACTTGGCCGAAGAATAATTCTTTGAAGTAGGAATAGTTTTCCTCGTCTTCAAAATCGAACGTCGACCCGAAGACCTCATCAAACTTTTCGTTAATCGAAACATACAACTCACCACTCTTCACAAAGTCGTAGTATCTCTGACGTTCCTCGTGTATCCCCTTGTATTTGGATTGATACTTATCGTAGAGCGTGACGAGCAGCAGCGGCTGGGAGGAGCTCACGTCGATCTCTACCGTGTTCTGATTCTGAATCTTGAGAAAGGGTCTGTATATACGTTTCATGTTGGATACAGAATGAAACAGACGGCCACCATTTTTGCCTCTTCCGCAGAAACAGTGGGTAAGTTCCCAAGTTAAATGACGATTTTGTTGAAAACAAAACGATAACAGCTCTGCACCGTGGCGGTTTGCGTAGATCAAGCACAAAGCCATATAAGTGCCCGAAGGGCCGAA
>CAJQOS010000009.1 GCA_905479975.1 uncultured Puniceicoccaceae bacterium
AAGCAGTCATCCCAACATTCGACGAGGATCTCACCCTAGCAAACATGGCTGAACGTCAGAAAACGGTCAGCGACGAAGCGATGCAATCCTTACGCATACTATCCTAAAAGCTCAAATTACTCCCCGATGCCGCTCTACATACACCGAGCAGCATCGGGGATTTTTTCAATCGCAATAAAAGACCTCGAAGTCTCATTAGGAACTTGAACTCTTCGTCGACCTAGAATAAGCAATACTGATACAAGAGGAGTAGTGACGAGAGACAGTCAACTGCCCCAGCCCGCAACAGATCAATCAAACGCACACACAAACAATTAATATAGTTGAACGAATCGACATTCAACGCACCACGGTATATCGATTAATCAAGACACTCCATGAGCCTGTTACATACACCACCCAATCGCCCAAACAGCAAATCAGTCCAATTAATGACGACCTGTTTGTGCGATGCATTCTATGCCGACGTCGCTCAAGCGACAGTTGAAGTCCTCGAATTTCTCGGTTGCGATATCGAACTCCCTGATGGCCAAACTTGCTGCGGTCAGCCTGCTTTCAATGGCGGCGACTGGGCCAATTCGCGTAAGGTGGTGCGCCATACTGCAAAAGTCTTTGCCGGCGATAAACCGATCATCGTGCCATCGGGCTCCTGCGCGGCTATGCTCTTTCACGGTGCTCCCTTGGAATTTGAGAAAGAGGCAGACCTGCCAGTGATTCAAGCCCTCGCCAATCGCACATGGGAGCTGCTCGACTTTATCGTCAACGGCCTCGGCATCACCGACTGGCCCGGCTCTTTCCCAGCAAAAATGACTGTCCACCGCAGCTGCCACCTACGTGGCTCGAATAGCGGCGCAGCCATCACCACCCTACTCGAATCCATCGAAGGCCTCGACCTAGAGCCGATCGAAGAAGTCGAGCAATGCTGCGGTTTCGGCGGCACCTTCTCAGTCAGCTTCCCTAACATCTCGAAGACCATGGGTGAGCTAAAAATTGAGAACCTCACCGCCTGCAAACCGGACGTCATCGCAGCAGCCGACATGGGCTGCATGATGCACTTCGGAGGCATGATGGACAAACAAGGCAACACAACCAAGCGCCAGCACATCGCACAAGTGCTCCGCGACTCACTCAAAAACGCCGGTAAACTATAACGCCAGCCCCAAGGACGGGCTGCTTCAGCTGCCCACCGAACCTAAGCTAACACAACGCACGGCGGCTAAAGCCGCCGATCCCAGCCTCCAAGATCAACACTCACATTTCCCATCGCCATGAAGAGTTTTCAAAAAGTAGACAAAGCGGCCTTCAACCTTTCAGATGAAGTGCACGACGCGAATTTCGTAGGTGCAAAGATGAAGTCGGAGCGACGCTACGCCACACTCGCCCGCGACTATCCCGATGCCGACAAGCTCCGCGAGACTGCAGGCAACATTAAGCAGCACACACTCGAGCACCTTGACCAATACCTGGAGCAGGCCGAAGCCTCCTTCAAGCGCAATGGCGCACAGGTGCACTTCGCAGTCGATGACGAAGCCGTGAATGCCGCAGTGCTACGCATCATGAACGAGACTAAGTCACAGACGGTGGTGAAGTCGAAGAGTATGTTGACCGAAGAAGTCCACATGCTCGACTACCTGGAGAAGAACGGCAAAACCGTGGTCGAAACCGACCTCGGCGAATTTATCCTGCAAATCGATGGCGACCACCCTTCACACATTGTCACACCGATCGTGCACAAGAATCGCCGCGGCATCGCCAAGAGCTTCGAGCGCGAAGGTCTGGGTGACTACAACGACGATCCAGAAGTCATCACTCGCCGCGCCCGTAAATTCCTGCGCCAAAAATATATCGACGCCGAAGTCGGTTTGACTGGTGCGAACTTTGTATCGGCAGAATCCGGCCGCATGGTGCTCGTTACCAATGAGGGCAACTCCCGCTTCTGTATGGCGGCCAACAAAATCCACATCGCAGTGATCGGCATCGAAAAGCTCGTGCCGACCGACCGCGACCTGGGTCTGTTCCTCAACCTGATCGGACGCTCCGGCACAGGCCAGCAACTCACCGTTTATAACCAATTCATCGGTGGCCCGAAAAAGGAAGACGGCCAACCGCACGGCCCCGAGCAGATGCACGTCATCTTCGTCGACAACCGTCGCACCGAAGTGCTCGCCAGCGAGTGCCGCGAGATCCTACGCTGTATCCGTTGCGGCGCCTGCCTCAACGTCTGCCCGATCTATCGCCAAGCCGGTGGCCATGCTTACCGTAGTGTTTATCCTGGCCCAGTCGGCGCAGTGCTCAGCCCATTACTCGCCGGCAATCGTTTCCCCGAGCTGGCCGACTTGCCGAAAGCATCTAGCCTCTGTGGCGCGTGCAACGAGGTTTGCCCTGTGAACATCCCCATTCCAGACCTCCTGCTACGACTGCGCGACAAAGCGAAACGCGAAGGTATCAAAGGAGCGATGAAGGGCACGCCAAAGCTTGGCATGTGGGCGACACTTTGCTCACAACCAGCGATGTGGAAAACCGCACTCTCGATGGGCCATACCATGAACTATATTCCAACGGAATTGGTGCCGCATCCATCCGCCAAATCCTGGCAAACGACTCGCAAGCTGCCGAAGTTCCAAGGCGGCGAATTTCGCAAGTGGTTTAAAAATCGACAAAAAGGCTAACTCCCTTACGCGTCTTTGATATGAAATATAAATCACTCTACATCCTCGCACTTTCACTGCTTTGCATTGCAACAAGTGGCATTGCACGCGAATGGACGGATGCCAAAGGCCGCAGCATGGATGCGGAATTTATAAAAACAGCCTCCTCCAGTAAGGGCACTGAAGTCGTATTCAGATTGAACAGCGGTATGCATACCCGAGTGGCATTGACCGACCTCAGCGAGGCCGACCAGAAGGTCATCACTGAGCTCAGTGCGGCATCAGAACCCGAAATCAGCACTGCTGCGCCCGAAGCGCAGAAAACTGAATTCGAGCTCAGCATCACTAAGGATCTAGTCAAAAGCTCCGGCAGTCGCACCAAGAGAGTCAATCAATCGGAGCTGGCACCTAAGGAGTATTACGCCATTTATTACTCTGCACATTGGTGCCCTCCTTGTCGCGGATTCACTCCAAAGCTGGTCGATTTCTACGAGAAGGCCTCCAAGAAACACGACAACTTCGAGGTCATATTCGTCAGCAGCGATCGCAGCGAAAAAGACATGGCGGGCTACATGAAAGAGTCTGACATGCCTTGGCTCGCATTAGACTTCGATCAAAAGAAGAAATCCAAGAACCTGACCAAATTCGCCGGTGGCGGCATCCCTTGCCTCGTGCTCGTTGACAGCGATGGCAACGTGCTCTCCGACAGCTATGTAAATGGCAAATACGTCGGCCCCACAACAGTCATGAATGATTTAGAGAAACGACTCAAATAGAGCTCCAACTGATTGAACTATGAGTAACGATAGAGACACAATTTTTGCTGCCATCCGCGCAGCCCTGGCCCCCCTCCCCAACCGAGCGGACAACCCGGAATGGGACGACGAACTGATCGTCTGTAAACCAGCGCAAGCATTCGACAGCCTCAAGGCGCAGTTTGCCGACAAGCTCGCATTTGCCAGCTCGCGTTACTACGACTCGCTCGATGCCTTAGCTGTATTTCTCAAAGAAGAGAACAGCACCTTCGGTTATTGCGATCCAGCACTCGCGAAGCATTTCGAAACGCTCGATGGCATCACCTTTGATACCGAATACGACGACTCGAAGATTAACGAATACACTTTCGGCATCACCAAAGCCAGTGCCGGCATCGCCGAGAGCGGCACGATCATGCTCAAGGACAGCGATACATCCGCACGCCTCGCAGCACTTGCGCCGTGGATACACATCGCGGCGCTCGAAGAGTCAGACATCATCGAAAGCATCCCCGAAGCCATCAAGCGTTTCGGCGACGATCCATCCATCGTATTTGCCACTGGCCCCTCCAAAACCGCCGACGTCGAAGGCATCTTGATCGAAGGCGTCCACGGCCCCGGCATACAGATCGCCTTTGTTCTACCCGAATAGGCGAATCCACTTTCAATATCGAACGACCCCCTCGTATCCGACCAAAGATAGAACACACCAACAGATTACAAAAAAACACATCTAAAAAAGATTATGAGCACTGATATGAAAAAATACGTCGATTACATTAACCAAATGAGCGGCAACATCCTACTCGGATGTGACGGTTTCGTAGATGAGACCTACGAGATTGTCCAAGAAAGACAAAATCAAACTGAGTTCTCAGCGATTGAGAATCTCAAAGACTTTGGCGAACTGATCGTCGAGCGCGCTGGCGGCGGAGTCGGCGTTGAAATCGTCCCGAAGCGTCGCTGCGAAGGTGGATTCGGCATCAACACAGGTCGTATCGCGGCATGTCTCGGCCTGAAGCCCGTGCTCCCCGGTCTGTATGGCGAAGCGACAATCGACCCGGCCTACGAAGAATTCAAAGACAGCTGTGCATTGACCTCACTGGGCGATCCTGCACTGACGCTCGCATTTGAGTTCCAGAACGGGAAGCTCCTAATGAGTGATCTCGGGCGCGTCTCCAACCTCAAGTGGGCAGACTTCGAGAAGCACTTCTCCGAAGAGCAAATCAAAGACATGTTCACAGGCGTGGACATTCTAGGACTCGGCTACTGGTCACTCACATCCAACTTTGACGATCTGTTCATGGGTTTCATGAAACAGTATGAGACCATTGAAAACGCACCAAAGCGTATGTTCTTCGACTTCGCCGACATTCAAAAGAAGTCCAGCGAGGCCTTCTTAAAGTCACTGGAAATGATCAAGCAATTCAACAGCAAGATCCCAATGACATTCAGCCTGAACCACCACGAGATCATGGAGCTTTGCTCACGTATCGGAGTCGAATGTGCGGAAGCAACACCAGAGGCAATCGCAGCAGCGTTGCCAATCGCTCGCGATAAGATCGGATTCGATGAACTCGTCGTTCACACGCCAGACTTTGCCGTCGCTTCTAGCGTCGCAGACGGTGAAGCGATTGCCATGCAAGAGCGCCAAACCAATATCGTCCGCCTCGCAGGTGCAGGTGACAGCTTCAATGGCGGTTACATCTGCGCATCGCTCGGGGATTTGCCGATCAAGCAGCGTCTTGCCATGGCGAACGCGACCACCGCCTTCTTCGTCACGCAAGGCACTGGTCCGAACAAGGAGCAGCTCATTGCTCAGCTCGAAAAAACCGCTGACAAATAATTTAAATAGGAGAATCGACGATGAAGACATTATACAAACTATCTCTATTGACTCCACAATCGGCAGAAGGATTCCAAGCCATCAACCTCAAAGGTGAAGGCTCGGCGGACTGGTCGGTCAAATCCTACACACTGCGCGGCGGTTTGCAGGACGGCGTGCAAGTCGTCGAAATCAACAACGGCAAGCTCTCCTTCGCCGTGCTTCCAACACGAGGCATGGGCATTTTAAGAGGTCAATGCGGCGACATCGACCTCGGTTGGGACTCTCCCGTCAAAGATCCGGTCAATCCCGCCTTCATCAACCAACAAGAACGCGGCGGCATCGGCTGGCTCAAAGGTTTCAACGAATGGATCGTGCGCTGCGGGCTCAACAGCATGGGCGCGCCCTGCACCGATACTGTGCTCGACTACAGCGGTAACGAGTTCGACGTATCACTCACGCTACACGGCAACATCGCCAACATCCCTGCGCGTGCGGTTTCAATCGAAATCACCGATGAAGCAATCATCCTCAAGGGTGAGGTCGATGAGACCATGATGTTTGGTCCAGCACTTCGACTGAACACCGAGATCCGCACGGAACTCGGCACAGGCAAGATGACCATCACCGATACGGTGACCAACCTCGGCGGCAATCCGGTCGAGCATCAGCTCCTCTATCACGTCAACTACGGTGAGCCGCTCCTAGAGAAAGGCTCAAAGTTTGTTGCACCGATTAAGCAACTCGCTCCCCGCGATCCACGCGCTGCGGAGGGCATCGACGCCGTCGGTACTTATACAGCGCCTGAAGTCGGATTCGTCGAGCAAGGCTACTACTATGAGCTAGCCGGTAAACGCGGCAGCCGCGAGACCATGACGATGTTGCGCAACGCCGCAGGCGATATGGCCTCCGTCCTACGTTTCTCACTGAAGGACTTCCCTTGCTTCACTCTGTGGAAAAACCCAGCAGGCAAAGCGGACGGCTATGTGACTGGTATGGAACCAGCCACCAGCTATCCCAATGCCCGTGGATTCGAGCGTAAGAAAGGCCGCGTCATCACCCTAGCTGGCGGTGAGTCGCGCACCACCACACTTGTGATCGACAACTTGGATACCAAAACAGCAATCAAAGCCGCAGAGAGCGAAATCAAACAGCTCCAAAAAACAGCCAAAGCAACGGTCCATCCTGAACCAATCGCTCGTTTCTCGGATTTCTAGCGAATCATCTGAACCTTCGGGCCTTCGCTTGTGATTATGCCCTTGGGTGCGAAGCGCCTCGCGTCGCGCTGGATCGAGCTTGATCCAGTGCGGCGTTGAGCAACTGTCTGCGCCCGTCGAGCTACGCCGAGCCGAAGCTTTACTACTGGAACAGCGCAGTTCTTCGTCGGAGGTCGATTACTTGTTCGCCCATGGGGCGCAGGTTGTCCCGGTTGAAATCAAGGCCGGAAAAGTCGGATCGCTAAAATCCCTGCATGTTTTTTGCGGCGGAAAAAGGCATCGCCCGTGCGGTTCGATTTAATACCGATGTCCCGAGCCGCTGCATGGTTTCATCTGCCGTCGCGTCCAAGCAGTCAGAGCCGTTTGAATTGATTTCGTTGCCGCTCTATCTGATTGACGAAACCAACCGCCTGCTTGATTAGCGGGCAACACGGAAAACTCCCCAAATCCACATTAACTCAGGTAAGCTACTACCCATCACTGGCTGGTATCAATCTTCACTCAAGCACGCCTAACGGCGCGAACTTAGCGAACGACAAGCAGCGAAAATCCAGCACGACCCCGGAATACAGATTGCCTTTACCAGCGGAGTCGCTATACCAAAGTAATCACGATATTATGTCTGTTTGCTATCTAAGTTGCGATGAGTCCTTGAGTCTGCGGATTCGGAATTACCCCGGGTTTTCCGAGGCTGAGATTATTGAAGTCAAATTACCGATCACGGCCTCGGAAATTGACATCGATCTGTTGATTACCGGACCAGACGTTAAAAATCTGGAGCGTCTCACCGCCACGATCTCCGACTGGAACCTGCCTCCGGCGACCCTGTGCATTATCGACGAGTCGGAATTCGAACAGCAGGTCGAGTTCCTGAGCCACCACCCTCGGGTCGGGCGCTCGATCTTTTTTTGTAAAAACACTCCCGAAGCCATTCAAGTCGGCCTGGACCAGACCTACACTTTTTACAAGAAGCGAGCATCCCTGAACATCGACAACTCAATATCAGGCAACTTCAGCACCAACAACATCTCACCACGATGGCTCTTCCAGACCATGATGGAGCATCTGGATGAATACATCTACTTCAAAGACAGCGACTCTCGCTTCCTAGCGGTCAGTCAATACCTGACAACCAAATGCGGCAAAACATCTCCCGACCAAGTGCTCGGATTGAGCGACTTTGATCTTTTTGATCAGGAGCATGCTCAAGAGGCTTATATCGATGAGCGAAAAATCGCCACTGGCGAACTCAACGAACTCTATAAGGAAGAGAAGATCCTCAAAAATGGTAAGCTAGTATGGGTCGCGTCGAGAAAGCTGCCCCTGCATACACGCTCCAACTACCTGGCCGGTTCGTTCGGCCTTTCGCGTGACATTACTGAAGCCAAAGACTTACATGAGAAGCTGGAGCAAAACCACGAACGTATGCAGGCGGAACTAGTGCTCGCACGTAACCTGCAAGACACACTCATACAGCAACGCGCCCCGACATTCTTGAATGCTGAAGGATGCAGCACTTTGGAGATCGCCACCAAATACATCCCATCCTTTCACCTGAGCGGCGATTTCTTCTCAATAGTCAAGACCAACGAGAATGGAGCAGCGATCCTGGTAGCCGATGTCATGGGGCATGGTGTGCGCGCGGCCATGGTCACCGCGATGATTCAAATTGCAGTGCATCAACTCCGCGACTACGCGAGTCAACCCGCAGAATTCATGACGCGCCTGAACGACATGATGCAACGCACGATTCAACCCTCAGGGCAACCGATGTTTGCGACGGCGGCGTATAGTTATATCAACCTCGAAGCGAAGCGCCTCACCCACGTGCAAGCTGGCGCACGCCACGGCATTCACGTGCCAGCCGAACCATCACAAATGGCGACGATATTTAGCGGCGCCCCGATCGGCCCCGCACTCGGCTTATTACCAGACACACAGTATGCCGAAGCCAGTATCCTCTTAGAATCTCAAGATGAAATCATCCTCTATACCGATGGCATCGTCGAAGCCGCCATCGGTGACGAAGAATATAGCGAAGCACGCCTCACAGACTTCCTCATGCAGCACCGCCGTGACCAACTCCCCGAAATGATGGATGCGCTGCTCCAATCTGTCCAAGCGTTCACCCACACCAAAGAGTTGGAAGACGACGTCTGCCTCATCGCGCTGCGTATCCCGTAGCGCCTACTCGCCCACAGCAAAGCACCCCTCCCCATACGTGGCGTGCGAGTTTACTCGCGCCAGCAGTGCCCCTCAGCAGCACGCAACGAGAACACCGCGAAGCAATCGCCCCACAAGCCACACACGACGCATTTTTTGCCCGCGAAGCCGCGCTAAGTAACGCGAAGTAGAGAAGCCCCTCGGCAGCATGCAACGCACACCGCGAACGGCACCAACCTCCTCACCGTCACTTTGTAGTGCCCTGATTCCAGTGGAGAAGTGATTCTCTTAGTATGCTGGTTTATGTTGTATTAATTGGTGCGGTTGCAGTTGAGTGCGCCCGGCGTTAAGTCGCCTCGGGCGACTTGGTTTTTATT
>CAJQOS010000010.1 GCA_905479975.1 uncultured Puniceicoccaceae bacterium
CAAACGGCAAGCCGCACGAAGAGAGACGAGTTTCTGCTTCAATTCGTTTCTAAAATAAATTTATTGCAGGGTGGAGCAGCCCGGTAGCTCGTCAGGCTCATAACCTGAAGGTCACAGGTTCAAATCCTGTCCCTGCACCCAATTTAAGCCTTCTAAGTCTTTGACTTCGAAGGCTTTTTTTGGATCTATAGGAAATCTGCCATTTTGCCAAATCCTGACTCCGAAGACCTACGAAGGCTCACGAAGAGCTACGTAAAAACCAAACAATATACCAAACTAGATTGTTTGACTTTTGAAAAACCAAACATCCCCGAAAGCCCTTTGCTTAGAGCCTATAGCTCTGCGGGTTGAACAGAGAGCCAATAATCCCTTGATCGCGGCTTCAAGCAACTGAGCTCATCATTTTGATAAGAATACTCCCCTTGAGCAGTAAATACACAGCCAAGAGCCTATCAAAAGAAGACCTCTAAGCTAAGTCTGCCACAATCGAGGCCACGCCTACACCCTACGCAGTCAATGCATCGAGCAAGGCGCGCAATTTCAACTCGGTCTCGCGAGTTTCCTTCGCGGGGGTCGAGCCCTCTACAATGCCGGCACCTGCATAGAGACGAGCCGCATTGCCTTCGATCAGAGCAGAGCGTATGCCGACGATCATCTCGCCTTCGTTGAGATGATTGAACCAACCCACCACTCCCGAGTAGAGCCCACGGTCCATCTGCTCCAAATCATGGATCCTCGGCACGGCCTCTTCGCGCGGCGTGCCGCCGACCGCAGGTGTCGGGTGCATCTCTTGCAAAATATCCAACAAATGCACCTCTTTGCCGACCTCGGCCTCAATCATCGTCCTCAAATGCTGCACATTCGCCAATGGCAATAGACGTGGCGCGGTGTCTGCGCGTCCCGAAACGCCCACAGCCTTCAAGCGGCGCAGGATCGAATCACGCACACAGGCGTGTTCGTGCAAGTCCTTCTCACTTTCAAGTAAACCGCGGGCAAACTTAGCATCCTCGCCGGCACTCACACCTCGTGGCGCTGAGCCTGCAATCGCCTCAGTGAGCAACTGCCCATCTCGAATACGCAATAGACGTTCCGGCGTCGCGCCGATAAAGCTGCGCCCGCCTCCACCGCCGAACGAAAAGGTAAAACAACCCGCAAAGCGTTCACGCAAACGGTTCAACGCATCCAACGGCTGCCACGGTTCATTGCCCTCCAACTTGATGCCGCGCGCCAATACGATCTTCTCGTAGGCACCGGCCCCAATTTCCTCAAGTGCTTGCGTGACCGCTCGCGGATAGACCTCTGGAGCCAACTCTGAACGCTCTACAACTGTTGGCGTTGCGGCAGGCTCGGCTTCAACCGCATCGGTCGTATAATCAAAGATCGAAAACTTTTGATAAGCGCCCCACACCCGAGCCACCAATTGATCCAAGTCCGCATCTGGATCGATGCGGATATTAGCAACCGCGCCATACTTGCCTTTGGAGCGCGACACCTGCCAACGCGGCAGAAAAATCGTCGCCGGTGCAAACGCACTCCCCTCCGGCACCGTATCATTAAAAGTAAATGCAGTAAAAAAGTGCGGCCCGGTAAACGGCTCATTCAGATCACCCACCACGATGGTATTATCTGTAATTTCATCCGCAAACGCCTGCGCCTGCACAAACCGATCCGGCCCCGAAAAAGTCGCCTCCGCGACGGCTTCCGCCCCGGCAAGCGCCTCTTCATCGGCCGCACGCTCCACATAGAAGTGCAACTCGTCCGGCTCGTAGATCGACTGAAGCACTGCCAAGGGCGCAATATGCTTCACTGCCAACGAAATACTCGCGATCTGAAAATGATTCTTAGCTCGCGCCGACTCCCGACACCCTTCCAAGAAAACACGCAGGGCGTCTTTGTCGCGCTCCGGCAACATACTGGAAGGAATGATTTGCATCTAGGGGAAGGAAACAATCACCACTGAAACCGCAACTCAGAAGTCAGATGCTCTGTGCTTCTCATGCACATTCCCCATTTTCATTTTGCCCTCCGCCCCATTATAGAATCTTCATAGCAACTGATGACCGATTTCTACGACACCGAATCCAGCGCCTTTGCGCCAATCGACTTCCGCGCCGAGCTCAACGACGAGCAATACGCCGCCGTCACCGCAGAGCCGGGACCGGCGCTGGTGCTGGCTGGCGCTGGCTCTGGCAAGACGCGCACCTTAACCTACCGCGTCGCCTACCTGCTCCACCAAGGCATCAAGCCCTACGAGATCCTGCTGCTTACCTTTACCAACAAGTCAGCCAAAGAAATGCTGGAACGCGTTGAAGAGCTCACCGGAGTCAAAAAGCACCAGCTCTGGGGCGGCACCTTCCACAGCATCGCGCAGCGCATCCTCCGCGTGCATGGCGAAGCGGTCGGCCTCAAGCGCAACTACACCATTCTCGACGAGACCGAATCAGAGAGCCTACTGAAAAGCGCGATCAACACCGTCGATCCGAAATTCATCAAAGGTAAGAACAACCCGAAGCCCAAGGTCGTGCACAACATGATCAGCTACGCGCGCAACACCTGCCGCAGCGTCTTCGACGAAGCCGACGACCACTACCCCTTCCTCGAAGGCATGGCGCAAAAAATCGCCGACATCTACAAGGTCTATCACCAAACCAAGCTGGAGCATCAAGTGGTCGACTACGACGATCTGCTCGAATATTTGCTCAAACTCCTGCGCGAACATCCCGAAATCGCCGCATTCTACCAAGAACGCTTTAAGCACATTCTGGTGGACGAGTTTCAAGACACCAACCGTCTGCAATCCGAGATCGTTGATATCCTCGGCGTGCACCACCAGATCATGGCCGTGGGCGATGACGCGCAATGCATCTACACATGGCGCGGTGCGGACTTCGACAACATCATGCGATTCACCGAGCGCCACCCCGGCGCGACGATTCATAAGATCGAGACAAACTACCGCAGCTCACCGCAAATCCTTGGATTTGCCAACGCGGTGCTCGCCGCACAGCCCTCGGGCATGGGCTACGCCAAAGAGCTGCGCCCCGTGCGCGCCGATGGCGAGAAGCCCTACTTCACACCGGTGATGGATGCGCGCGGTCAAGCCGCCTTCATCATCGAACGGATCGAAGGCCTGATCGACGAAGGCCGCGACCTCTCGGAAATCGCGGTGCTCTATCGCGCCCACTACCAAGCGATGGATCTGCAAATGGAACTCACTCGCCGCGGCATTGATTATCAAATCACCAGCGGCGTGCGCTTCTTCGAGCAAGCCCACATCCGCGACTTCACCGCGCAGTTACGCTTCGCCTCCAATCCGGCCGACGTCTCTGCGTTTATGCGCTTCACTTGCCTCTTGCCCAAAATCGGGCCGAAGACCGCAGAGCGCATTCATGCCTTCACCAAGAAATTGGCCGAAAAAGAAGGCAAAGACTTTTGCGAGGTGTTGACCTCCGAGGCGGTTCTGAAAAAAGTGCCCAACGACGCCAAAGAAGAATGGCCGTCGCTCGCCGAAACGATCCGTGAGGTCTCCGCCGCGCTGAGCAGTGAAGCGCCCGATGCGATTGTGCAACTCGCACTCGACGGCTGGTATAGCTCATTCATCAAGGAGATTTACCCGAACTGGCCCGAGCGCGCCGATGACCTACAGAGCCTCATCAGTTTCGCCAGTCGCTTCGATACCATGCAAGAACTACTCTCGCAACTCGTGCTACTCGCCTCCGAGAGTAATGAGCGCACACCGGAAGAAGCACTCAACTGCCTGCGCCTGACCACCATCCACCAAGCCAAAGGCCTCGAGTTCCCGATCGTTTTCGTCATCGGCCTCGCCGATGGACTCTTTCCACTCAAGCGCACCATCGACGACGGTGACCTCGAAGAAGAGCGCCGCCTGTTTTACGTAGCCGTGACCCGCGCGATGGAGGAACTCTACCTCAGCTATCCGATGCTCAACCAACAGGGCAACACGGTGATGCGCCTCAGCCCGAGCCGCTTCGTTCAAGAGGTCGATGTCAGCCGCTACGAGACGCTACGCGTCGCGCCGACGCGCCGTTGGTAGGCAGCGTAAAAAAAATAGGTCGTCACCGTGATTACAGTGACGACCTTTTTGAAATCGACCTCGCAGCGGCGGATTAGATGTCAGCTTGGATCGCGGTGATTGCGATGGTGTAAACGATATCGTCCACGAGTGCCCCGCGAGAGAGATCATTCACTGGCTTGCGCAGGCCTTGCAACATTGGGCCGATGCTAATGACATTGGCGGCACGTTGCACCGCTTTGTAAGTCGTGTTGCCTGTATTCAAGTCCGGAAAGACGAACACGGTGGCTTGTCCTGCGACTTTACTATCAGGCGCCTTCGTTTTGGCCACATCACTGACAGCAGCCGAATCGTATTGCAGCGGGCCATCAATCAAGATGTCAGGACGCTCAGCTTTCGCGATCGCAGTCGCTTCACGCACCTTCTCCACATCCACCCCGGAACCAGACTGACCTGTGCTGTAGCTAATAAGTGCAACACGCGCAGGGATGCCAAAGCTCTCGGCAGACTCGGCACTCTGAATCGCGATATCGGCAAGGCTCTCAGCATTCGGATCGGGGTTCACCGCACAGTCACCATAGACCAAGACTTGGTCGGGCAAGCACATGAAAAAGACGGATGAGACGACCTTCGCCCCGGGGCTGGTCTTGATTAATTGCAAGGCAGGACGGATCGTGCTGGCCGAAGAATGCACTGCGCCGGAAACCAGGCCGTCCACTTCGTCCAATGCCAGCATCACAGTGCCGAGCATCACAGTATCTTCCAGCGCTTCACGCGCTTCCTTCTCACTCATGTTTTTGTGCTTACGCATCTCCATGAGTGTCGGCACATAACGCTCGCGCACCTCATATGGATCGATCACTTCAATGCCCGCAAGATCTACGCCTTGGCGCAGTGCCACACGAGCGACATCCTCGGGGTTACCAATCAACACACATTGAGCGAGACCACGTTGCTGACAAGCAGCTGCCGCCACGATGGTGCGCGGCTCATCCCCTTCGGGAAGCACGATACGCTTGTTCGCTTTGCGCGCACGGCACGAAAGTTGATGACGAAACGCCGCCGGCGACATACGCACTTCGAGGTCACTCGCCACGCGAGAGCCAAGCGTCTCCATATTCAAATGACGAGCCGCGTAATCCAAGGTCATATTAAACCGCTCAATATCATCGCCTGGGATATAGTTACGCATACGAGAAAGCGCAGTGGCGGTGTCAAAACTATCAGTCTCAACGCTCAGCACTGGCAAGCCCTGCTCGAAGGCTGGTCGACACAGATCTAAAACCGCATCGCTCAATTCCATCCCACCAGTCAATACGATACCAGAAAGCGGGATCTTATCCATCGTCGCCAGTGCCGCTGTGAGTAAAATGTCAATTCGATCACAGGGAGCGACAAGTAGGCGGCCCGCATCAAACACATGAAGAATTTGCGATAGGTTACGGGCGCAGAGGACCACGTCTTTAACACGTCGACCATCCAAATCCCCCGCATTCACAATCTTCGCATCTAAGTGCCGCGCGACATCACTGACACGAAACGACGGCAATTCAGGATTCCAAGGCACACAACCAATCAACTCGAAGTCAGGGTCCTGAAACATCGAGCACTCGGAGACAATCTGCTCCTTTAATGCGGTCAGTTCCTCAACGCTCATCTGTTTCGTAGGACGATCACTATTACCTGTGCCATGCACGCTCATCGTCTGAGTGGAGGTATCGGCATCCATCGCCTGCACCTTATTTAAGATACAACCGATAACATTCTTCCGCTGCCAACCACCATACAACGAAGCGGCCATCTCTAGGCTCTCTTTAAGATCCTCCATGGACGTGCTGCGCAAGGCGTTGACCAAAATAACTTCGGCGCTCAGCGCTTTCACCACCGATCGATTGATACGATTCGGGAACGACTGGCTCTCGGTCGGCAACAATCCTTCGACCACCATCACATCGACCTCCTCGGCATGCGTGCTGATCTGCTCGACGATCTTTTCCATCAAATCATCCATCCGATCATTACGCACATAGCGCTCCGCCTCATCGAGCGTCATAGGCGCAACGGGCTTAAAGCCGGTCGTGCTCGACACCAGGCTGATCGAAGGATCGACTTCGCCTTCGGGAAAGGACTCTTGACTGATCGGCTTACAGAAACCGACGCGAATACCGCGGCGGTCTAATGCACGAAAGACACCTAACGAGATGGAAGTGAGACCACTCTCCACTCCGGAGGCTGCGAGGAAAAATACATGTTTCATGATTGAGTTACATTTAAAGTTTCACGAGCGATCATCAGCTCTTCATTGGTCGCTACGACGAGACACGGAAGTGTCCCCTCCTTTGTGATACAGCCAGTAGCGGCGTCACCGTTTTGAGCATTGAGCTCTGGGTCGATTTGCACGCCCAGCACTCGCATGTGAGCCAGCGTCTTGGCACGCACCTTATGAGAATTTTCGCCGATACCACCAGTAAAGACAATTGCATCGAGTTTAGTCAAAGCCGCAGTCAGACCGAGGATCGACTTCGCCAAGCGATAAGCAAACACCTCGATCGCCAACGCAGCACGCTCATTGCCCTCGTCCATGGCATTCACCAAGGTGCGCATATCATTGCTCTGACCAGAAATGCCAAGCAGGCCACTCTCCTTATTGAGCGCCGTCATAATGCGTTCAAGCGACCAGCCCTTGGCCTTAGAAATAAATTCGTGCAAAGCTGGATCAATATCCCCACTGCGCGTGCCCATCACAAGCCCTTCAAGTGGAGAAAGTCCCATCGTGGTATCCACGCTTTGCCCCCCTTCAATCGCACAGGCACTGCAACCATTGCCCAAATGTGCAATCACGATACTTAAGTCAGACATGTCCTTGCCCAATCGACGTGTAGTCTCCTCGGCCACATAACGGTGACTGGTGCCATGAAATCCATAACGACGCACCCCGAGATCGGTATACCATTCGTAGGGAACTGGGTATAGATACGCATGCGGAGGCAAGGTCTGATGGAAAGCAGTATCAAAAACACCCACTTGAGGCAACCCAGGGAAGACCTTTTGAGATGCACGAATGCCCTCGATGTTTGCTGGGTTGTGCAAAGGTGCCAATGTAGAGCAACGCTCAAGCGCCCCCATCACTTTGTCACAAAGCATCACACTGCCCGAAAATTCTTCTGCACCATGCACCACACGATGCCCAACCGCGACCACCTCAGCGTCAGCCGGCAGCACTGCGATCACTTCGCTCAAGCCGGCGACCAAATCCGCATCAGGCAACGCCTTCGATGCTTTTTGACCGTCCACTTTCCAGCTCAACTCGGCATCGGCACTATTCAAGCACTCGACCAAACCGGTAATCAAAGGCTCGGATGAGGCCGTATCGATCAGCGCAAATTTAACCGACGAACTGCCGCAATTAATCACGAGCACTGCCTGACGAATCGGTCCAACCGAGCCACCTTCTGTGCAATTTCCCTGTGTGGTATTAGTCATTAGCCGCATTTACATAGGTATTAATCAGCATAAGTTAAGCTTAATCGACTATCGAGTCTATTTAACTTCAAGAAAATCCTAAAGGATAGGCAGTCGCCGCCATCCAACCACCGCATCAGCCGACGATCAAAAGCGCCACAAACGGCACGACGTTAAAGATGAAAAAGCCGATTTTAAACAAACCGAGCCACGCATACAGCGCGATGGTGAAAGTCTCCCTCGACATGGGAAACCACCGAGAGTGCATCCGATAGATAAAGTCCGCAGCGAAGAGACACATCACCGCCGCATAGATCAACAGGGCTCCATTCAGAATGGTGCACCACATAAAAAACGATGTCAGAGTTTCTATATCCATAATGTTCTTTCGATTAAATGAAATCGCAGACTAAGCGCAGATGCACGATGAATCAACCAACAATGCGCTTCAACAACTGACGCCCCAGCTCACGATCTGAGGCAAACACTACCCCGCGGTGATTCATGAATGTTGAGTCTGCTCGATTCAAATCCAAGGCCTGCCCCTCGAAATCACTGCACCAGGCACCTAGCTCGACGTAGAGACACGCCGTCGCCGCATAATCCCACAGGCTGCCACCGCCGTCCTGCGGCTTCGGGAATTTGAAATAACACGCCGGCGCGCGCTCCAACACCCACAACGCATTCATCACCGCGCCGCCCGTCAAAGTCCTCTCTAGCTCGCCATTGCCGCACTCAGCCGCAACGACTCCCAACTCCTCCAGCGCAGCGTCAAACTGTGACTGCTTGGGCAAACTACGATCCGCAATCAATTGCAGCGCTGCCGACTCTGGCCGTGCGCTCAATTGCCAAGGCGCGCCATTGCGCTGCGCCCCCTGCCCTGCCACCGCCTGATACCGCGTGCCCGTCGTGGGATCATATACCACGCCAATCAACGGCGTGCCATCGCGAGCCACCAGCGCAATCGAAACCGCATAACCGGGAATCGACTCCGTAAACGGCAAAGTCCCATCGAGCGGATCGATACACCAAAACGCCTGCTCTTCTAAACGCCCCCCGTCATCCGCCTGCTCCTCGCTCAACAGCGCCAGATCAGAAGTCGCACAGGTCGGCAATAGATGCTTCAAAATCACAGACTGACTGCGTTCATCAACCTCTGTCACCACCTGCGATGCTAAGCTCTCACCGCCAGCTTTGCGCTCCACCGCGACCTCTCTCCCATTGAACTCCGCGATCAGCGCCCCAGCTTCCGTCACCGCAACCACTGCGACATTGGCAAGCTGTCGTAAATCTCCCGTGCTCAATCGCATTGCGCATCCTCCTGCAACTCAGCCACCACCGTGCGCGCCAGTCGCTCACTGTAACCATTGATCTTCCAATGCCCCGGGCTCCAGCCCTTCAAAAAGCGATGAAAGTCTGTCCACGCCACCGGAAACAACGCCCGCCAATCGCGCTCCAAATCATCCAGACCCAAATCCGTCTCTTGAGCAATCAACGCCTCGCGTAAGGCCGCGAAATAGTCATCCAACAACTCAGACTCCTGCTGCTCACAAGCCGCTTCGCCCAAACAACTACCCATCAAATAGGCAACGTCCTTCATCCCGCATCCAATGCCAACATATTGAAAATCCACCGCCGCCACCGAAGCACCGTCCTCTGAAAAACAGAAATTCGCCAACTTCGCGTCGCCATGCACCAACGTTTGAAATGGACTCGCCTTGAGCGCCAGATCGATCGCAACCGCCGCGTCCTTCAACGCAGGATCCTCCTTCGCTAAAATCGCCAACTCATCTGGTCGTGTCTCCAAATGCCAATACGTGCCACTCGCCCATAGGCCCGTCGGCTTGGCTCCCATGAACGTCGCGTGAAAGTTCGCCAACCACGACAAGCACGCATGCATCTCAACCGCACCGACCGAAGTCAGCCGCACATCAAAGCCCGCCGTATCCAGATCTTCCATCACAATGATCAACTCATGCTCCACCGACTCCAGCGCCAAGCACTTCGGCACACGGCATCCCGCCCCGCAACGTGCACTCCAGTCGCGATACCACGCCGTTTCCACCTCGTAGGACTTCAACTTACGTTGATGCGACAGATCCGTATTCCAACCTCGTGGATGTGCCACGCCCTCAGGCAACGACACATGCTTGACCACCACACTCTCCAGCGCTGCGCCTTTTAGGCCATAACGAACAATCGATCCATAGCCGCTCCAAAGGCTCTGGATCACACCCAGCTCAACCAACTCGGTGGCACCCGTTGCGCTTAATATAATCGATTTCAAATGTGCATTCATTCGAGCGCGAAGCATGGACAGCATGAGGCACAATCCAAGGGAGAACTGTCGCACTCCCGAACTAAGTCAGCTCAAACGCCAGCAAAGTAATATCATCTTGCTGATCCGGACTCCCGACAAACGCAACCCCCATCACGATGTCGAACGGCACGTGCGAGTGGAGTCAACGTTGCTTCGCGGCCATCTGACGTCGGAAGTGCTTTGCCCAGTCCATGAACTCACTTCAACGCGGCCACCATCGCCGCCGGCTCGTTACTCGTGATCGACGTCACGCCAAACGAGTCAAAACGCCGCGCATCGGTCGGATCATCCACCGTCCAAATATTCAACGCGAGATCCGCACTCAAAATCACATGCACCATCTCGCGATTAATCCCGGAATGGCATCGCACCCCAAGCCCATCGGCTCGAATCTCGATCAGCGTATCCAACACATCATCCAGCTTCAATTTAGAGCGCCCCAACCAATTCGATTGCACATCGATCAACCAATACGCCCGAAGCTCCGGGCGTTGTTGCTTCAGCGATCGAATGACTTCGACATCAAAGGCAATGACCGTGATCACCCTCAAATCAATCGGCGACGCATCCAGCACATCGAACAGTGCCGGAAGGATCTCGACGCCCGTTTTGACCTCGATAAACACCTGTTTCCCAAACGGAGAAATCGCCAGCAGTTCACTCAACTGCGGAATACGCGTGTCCTTAAACTCCGCCCCCTTCCAGGCCCCGACATCCAGTTGCTGCAAATCCGCATAGCTGTGACTCTCGACCAGTAATGATTTGCCAGACACACGATCCGTATCCGCATCATGTATACAAACCACTTGGCAATCCGCAGTCAGCCGCACATCACATTCCACGCCATCCGCACCCTGCTGCCAACCCAGCTCAAAGGCAGGCACTGTATTCTCGGGTGCATGCGCCGAAGCACCACGGTGCGCGATTACTTTAGGAGGCATACTCATTCGAACAAACTATGCCCAACGCGCCTAAAAATCGACCTCAAACCCTCAATTCGAACCGCCGAGCCCAACACGATGTAATTCAAATCACTTCGCACACGCACTTGTGATACTGGCACGCATCATGATTTGTGATTTTCAATGGGGCATCTGGTTACCTATTCTGGCGCTAGCAGCCTGAAGTCGTAGGTGGCTTCCTTTAGGTTGAGTAGACCCTGAGCTTGTCGAAGTGTCGAAAGGGTGGCCACCCGCCTGGAGGAGACGGCATCAATCGCCGTGTCGGTCGAGCATCTAAAGAAACTCGACTACACTTTTCACAAATTGTCATGTGTGCGAGTATAACCGCCCGCTGCGCTCCATTTTTAGGTTTTTCAGGTTTTCAGCATTGTTCCCCCTCCCTTCCGTCGCCAACTTACCCGTCTTATTCATTCAGCGCCCACAACCAGCTCGTCCGACTGAGAAGGCCCAGCGTTGAACCAGTCAAAATATTTCATTTCCACAATTCGATGTTGGACGTTGGACGTTCGACGTTCAAAGTTCCTTCTTTTTTACTGCTATGCAACCGATCATTCTTCAGGGCCGTCCCGCATTCTCCGATTTCCGTCTCACCGCGCTTCAAGCCGCGCTCAACGCTGCTGCACCCGAGCTGGCGATCACCCAAATCGACGCCGTCGAAGCCTATTTCATCGAGTCCGACAACCCGCTCAGCGACGAAACCAACGAACGCGCCTTCGCCCTCCTCGCCGCAGACCGCCACTTCGACCGCGAAGGCGGCTTCTTCGTCACCCCGCGTAAGGGCACGATCTCCCCTTGGTCCACCAAGGCGACCGACATCTTCCACAACTGCTCCATCGAGGGCATCGCACGCGTCGAGCGGGGCATCCACTTCCGCCTGATCGCTCAAGACGGCATGGTGCTGACAATGGACAACCTCGGCCTGGCCCTCCTCGCCCTGCACGACCGTATGACCGAAGCGGTCTACACCGACGTATCCGACTTCTTCGCCCACTTCGAGCCCTCCGAGCTGCGCACCGTGCCACTCATGGCCGAAGGCCCCGAATCCTTCCGCAAGGCCAACATCGACTGGGGCCTCGCCATGAGCCCGCCCGAAATCGACTACCTCGTCGCCGCTTACCAGAAAATGGAGCGCGACCCGACCGACGCCGAGCTCGTCATGTTCTCGCAGGTCAACTCCGAGCACTGCCGCCACAAGATTTTCAACGCCGACTGGATCGTCGACGGCGACAAGAGCGAACTCTCGCTCTTCAGCATGATCCGCAACACCCACAAGCTCGCCCCCGAAGGCACGCTCTCGGCCTACTCCGATAACTGCGGCGTCATCGCAGGCTCCCCCGCAGCCTGGTTCGAAGTCAACCAACGCGGCGACCAGCGCAACTACCGCCACACCGAAGCGCAGCTCGACATCCTTTGCAAAGTAGAGACCCACAATCACCCCACCGCCATCTCCCCCTTCCCAGGTGCAGCAACCGGCGTCGGTGGTGAAATCCGCGACGAAGGTGCCACTGGTATCGGCGGCCGCCCCAAAGCAGGTCTCTCCGGCTTCATGGTTTCCAATCTCGAAGTGCCCGGCTACCCGCTCCCTTGGGAAAAGCACATCGCCGAGCACCCCGCCCGTCTGGCCAGCCCGATGGACATCATGCTCGAAGGCCCGATCGGCGGCGCCTCCTTTGGTAATGAATTTGGACGTCCGCAGCTCTGCGGCATGTTCCGCACCCTCCAGCTCGAGCACAACGACCTACATCGCGGCTATCACAAGCCGATCATGGTCGCAGGCGGCATGGGCAACTTGAAGCGCGAGCACGTGCTCAAGAAAGAGATCCCCCCCACAGCCTTGATCATCCAGCTCGGTGGCCCTGCGATGAAGATCGGTCTCGGCGGCGGCGCAGCCTCCTCCATCGCAGCGGGCGCACAGTCCGAAGCCCTCGACTTTGATTCCGTGCAACGCGGCAACCCTGAAATGGAACGCCGCTGCCAGCAAGTCATCGACGGCTGCATCGCACTCGGCGACGAAAACCCCATGCTCTCCATTCACGACATTGGCGCCGGCGGACTTTCCAACGGTCTGCCCGAGCTCGTCGAAGCCACCGGTGGCAAATTCCACCTACGCAACATTCACAATGAAGACTCCTCCATGAGCCCCATGGAGATCTGGTGCAACGAATCCCAAGAGCGCTACGTCATGGGCGTCATGCCCGACCGCATTGAAGAATTCAAAAGCATTTGCGAACGCGAACGCTGCCCAGTCGCCATCGTCGGTGAAGCCACCAACGATGATCAACTCGTGCTCGAAGACTCCCACTTCGAAAACAACCCCATCGATATGAAAATGGGCGTCCTGCTCGGCAAGACACCGAAGATGCTCAAAGACGTGAAGCGAAAGGTCGAAGACCACGCCGAACTCGACGTATCCGAAGTCCAACTACCCGACGCCATCGACCGCGTCCTTCGCTTCCCTGCCGTCGCCAACAAAACCTTCCTTATCACCATCGCTGACCGCTCCATTACAGGTATGGTCACCCGAGATCAAATGGTTGGCCCATGGCAAACACCCGTCGCCGACGTCGCCGTCACCAGCACCTCGCTCGACACTTACACTGGCGAAGCCATGGCAATCGGTGAGCGCACACCCATGGCGATCCTCAACGCCCCTGCCTCTGGCCGTATCGCCATCGGTGAGTGCTTGACGAATCTCGCTGCATCCAATGTCGGCAAGATCGGCAACATCAAGCTCTCCGCCAACTGGATGGTCGCCGCCGGTGAAGACGGCGAAGACGCCAACCTATACGACACCGTTAAGACCGTGGGCATGGAAATCTGCCCCGCCCTCGGCATCAGCATTCCCGTCGGCAAAGACTCCATGTCCATGCGCACCAGCTGGAAGGACAGCAAGGGCACGGATCAGAAACAAGTCTCCCCACTCAGCCTCATGGTGACCGGATTTTCGAGCGTCATTGACGTCCGCAAGACCGTGACACCCGACCTCAAAGAGCCTGGCAGCAGCTTAATCCTAATTGATCTCGGCGCAGGCAAAAACCGCCTTGGTGGCTCCACACTCGCGCAAGTTTACAATCAGATCGGCAACGAAACACCCGACCTCGACGATCCAAAGAAATTCCTAGGCTTCTTCGCCGCCATCCAAGAACTCTTGGCCAGCGACAGCATCCTAAGTTACCACGACAAGGGCGACGGCGGCCTCTTGGCGACACTAGCCGAAATGTCCTTCGCCGGCCGCAAGGGTCAAGACATCGTCCTAGACAAGCTCGGCAACGATGCCCTCGCCGTACTCTTCAACGAAGAGCTAGGCGCCGTGCTAGAGATCAATCGCGATCAACTCGCCTCCGTCATCGCAACGTTTGCAAAGCACGGCATCAGCGACATCGCACACCTGATCGGCACCACAAAAGAAGATCCAACATTCAACGTTCAACTGAACAACGAACAACTCTTCTCCGAAAGCATCACCACGCTCAACCGCGCATGGTCCGAGCTCACGTACCACATGCAAGCGCAACGCGACAACCCAGCCTGCGCCCAGGAAGAGCACGAAGCCCTACTCAACCAAGAGACTTCCAAGACAATCGTTAAGCCAACGTTCGATCCGGATGCTCCGTTCCTCACGAGTGAAAGTGACAGTGAGAGTGGTAGTGTTCCAGAGTCCACTTTCACTCCTCACCCTCACTCCATCACTCATTCTGCCCGCCCAAAAATGGCAGTCTTCCGCGAACAAGGAATAAATGGGCAGAATGAAATGGCTGCCGCCTTCGACCGTGTCGGCTTCGAATCCATCGACGTCCACATGACCGACCTGCTCGCAGGCCGCGTCGACCTCAAAAGCTTTGCTGGCCTAGTAGCATGCGGTGGCTTCTCTTACGGCGACGTGCTCGGCGCTGGATCTGGTTGGGCAAAATCCGTCCTCTACAACGCCAAGTTGCAGGATATGTTTGCCGCCTTCTTCGCACGCAACGACAGCTTTACGCTCGGCGTCTGCAACGGCTGCCAAATGATCTCCCAACTCAAGGACATCATCCCCGGCGCCGAAAACTGGCCTGCGTTCACCCGCAACCGCTCCGAGCAATTCGAAGGCCGCTACAGCAACCTAGAGATCACCAAGAGCCCGAGTATTTTCTTCGAAGGCATGGAAGGCTCGATCCTCCCGATCCCCGTCGCCCACGGCGAAGGCTTCGCGAACTTCAGCGCAACCGGTGATTTGAATGCGATCAAGGCAGGCAACCAACTCAGCCTCCGCTACGTAAACGGCAAAGCCGAGCCAACGGAATTATATCCCGCCAACCCGAACGGCTCCCCCGAAGGCGCCACCGGCTTCACCACAACAGACGGCCGCGCCACCATCATGATGCCGCACCCTGAGCGCTGCTTCCGCGCCGTGCAGATGTCGTATAAACCAACCGACCAGTTCACTGGCGAAGCCGGCCCATGGCTCCAGATGTTCCAGAATGCGCGGGCATACGTAGGCTAAGCCTCTGCAGGGATCGGCTACTTTGGCTGCCGTTTTTCTATAACTATCTACCTCTAAATGACTAGGGGTTCTGCGGGCAGCTAAAGCAGCCGATCCCAGTTAGTCTTGAATGTCGTCAAAACGGCTTAAGTTCGTGCCATTCCGACATGACCCGTTTTTCAGCCCGTGGCTGAGACTTCAGTGCTGTCGGGGGAATGCGGGCGACTGAATTGTTAGTAGGTAAGTCAAAATGATGTGTGCTATCAAGATTTTGTTTCCGGCGATTCGTGCACTCAATGGGCTCTTCGGTTTGATTTTGGTGTATTTATGGTCACTATATGAGTTGTTATGGAAATCATACAATTCCCCCGCTGGGCGGAGGAAAAGAAGCAGGCCAATGATTGGATGGTAGAGCGCTGGCGTGAGCCCATCCGCTGGTTCTTTCGTGGTGCTAAGGCGCAAACCGCGCCCCGAATAAGAAACGGCGGAATGCCCCAATGACGACGGATCGCCAAAACTCTCAGCCAAAGAAACTCCGTGCGCATTATCAGGCGTGGGCAGATCAGCCAACTCACACAGGGTCGGAAAAATATCAATCGTCTCCACAACGGCAGCCGAACTCACCCCCAGCGATTATACTTCATAAACTCACCGGAGCCATGCCACGTCGTCCGCCCTGAGGGCTTCGACGCATGTGCAATAGGCGGTAATTCGATTCCATCATACAATCATTTCGTTACATCTCACCAATCGCAGGGTTCTTCATCAACCCATCAAAAACAGTCGCCAGACAGCCCTGCAATTGATCCTCGCCAGATCCATGAACCGCAAGCTGCAGCGAACTGGCCATATAAGGTAGCGTCTCAGCAAGCATCGCCTCACGAATCGCAGGCTCAACCAAACGCATCAATCCGCCAAGGCGGCCGCCGACGACCACCTGCGAAGGATTAAACGTCTGCACCAAACGTGCCAAACCACGGCCCACCTGACGGCCGACACCATCGAGCACCGCCAACACGCAGGGATCACCCGCCTGCGCTTTAGCAGCCACAAGCTCGACCCAGTCGATCCCGTCACCCGAGCTCTTAGAAATTTCAACACCCGCATCAGCCAACTTCCGCACCACCGCAGAGGCTCCGATCTCCGTCACCCAACAGCCACGCTTGCCACAACTACAATCAATTCCATCGGGCGTAAACCGTGTATGGCCGACCTGCCCCGCAAAGCCCTGCTTTCCACGCACGAGCGCCCCATCCATAAACACCCCTGCAGCCAATCCCACGCCAACACTCAGATAAATCAAATTCCTCACCCCTGCCCGCTCGCCAAAGTGGTGCACGCCGATCGCCCCCGCGTGCGCCTCATTCTCGACAGTCACTGGCACCGATAAACGTGCCTCCCAATCCGCCCGCAACGGCACCGCCTCCCAACCGGATGTCGGGCCATACGCCAACACACCTCTCTCTGAGTTCACCAAACCCGCCAATGCCACACAGACACCGAAGCACTTCAACCCAGCCGCTCGCCCACGCTCCAACGCCTGTTCGACCAACTCAGCTGCCTGCGCCAGCACAGCCTGCGATGCGGCATCCACAGCGACCGGCACATCCACACGCCAAAGCGTCTCACGCCCCAGATTCGCCAACACCAAAGAAATACGATCCAAGTCTACCTCGAGGGCAATCATACAGCCATAATTCGGATTCAATCCCAATAACAGACCAGGTCGCCCAGCACGCCCCTCTAAATACTCCACCTCACGCACCAGCGACACTTCTAACAAGTCCGCCACAATACTAGATACCGTCGCACGCGTCAACCCCAACTCCCCCGCAATATTCGCACGCGACAACAGCCCTTTCAGCCGCAACTGATTCAAAACACTCACTGCATTCATTCGGCGAATATCGCCCCGGTCGTATCGTTGTTTGATTGGCATGTTTTTTAAGTAATAGCTTTTTTAATATTGCTAAAGCATGAATTACAATTTTGTTTGTTTACTAAGTAAACATTGAATCTCCCCTCAAAGGAACCATTCCTCAGAATAATCGACACAATTAAGTATGCACCCAAACAGAGCACATACATCCCGCCGCAATTTCCTAAAATCATCAGCCGCATTCAGCGCATTAACGATCCTCCCCTCCTACATTGCGTTGGGTAATAAGTCCTCAACCGGTCTCGCCCCCAGCGAAAAGGTAAACCTAGCCGTCATCGGCATCGGCAACCAAGGCGGAAACGACCTACGTGCCCTCTTCGGATCCGGTCACTGCAACGTCGTCGCCCTCTGCGATATCGACCTCCAAGGCGCACACACCCAAGCAAGCCAGGCAGATTTTCCCGATGCACCGGCGTTCACCGACTTCCGCGTCATGTTCGATAAGATGGCTGGCCAAATCGACGCAGTGCTGATTGCCACACCCGACCACTCACATTTCGCCGCGACGATGCTGGCGCTGTCACTAGGCAAACATGTCTACGTCGAAAAGCCGCTCGCCCACACCTTCGGCCAGACGGAACGACTCATCCGCATGGCAGCCAAACACCCGAAGCTCGTCACTCAAATGGGCAACCAGGGACACTCCGGCGCCAACTATTTCCAATTCAAAGCATGGCGCGAAGCGGGCATCATCAAAGACATCACCCGCATCACCGCCCACATGAACAAGCCACGCCGCTGGCATGGCTGGGGCAACAGCACCACAGCCTACCCGAGCGAACCGCTGCCCGCTGGCATCAACTGGGAACAATGGATGGATACGGTCGCACAACCACACCCTTACAGTCAAAAGCTCCACCCACAAGAGTGGCGCAGTTGGTATGACTACGGCAGCGGCTGCTTCGGCGACTGGGGGCCACACATTCTCGATACTTGCCACCGCTTCCTGGAACTCGGACTACCCACAAAGGTCAGCGCCCTCCACCGCGACGGCGTCAACCACAGCGACCTCATCTATCCCGACGCCTCCACGATTCGATTCGACTTTCCAGAGCGTGGCCCCGACCTGCCCGCCTGCGAAGTCACCTGGCAGGACGGCGTCAAAAACAAGCCACAGCTTGAAAGCGAATTCAGCGAGCCAGTAACCAATAAAGAAACCGGCGAAGTCTCGCGCGGCCCCACCACACTCAAGCAACCCGGCAAAGTGCTCTACAGCAAAGAACTCACCTTCAAAGGCGGCTCACACGGCAGTCCGCTCCAAATCGTTCCGCGTGAAAAATACAAAGACATGCGCGATCAATTACCAAAGTTCTCGCAAAAAAACTCGAATCACTACGCCAACTTCCTGCTCGCCTGTAAGGGCGAAGAAGCAGCACGCTCGCCCTTCAGCGTCAGCGGCCCACTCACACAAGTGTTCAACCTCGGCGTGCTATCCCAACGCTTTGGCGGCGAACTGGACTTCGACATCCACAAGAAACAGATCACCAACAATAAAGTAGCCAACGCCCTACTCGACCCCGCACCGCGCAAGGGCTGGGAAGCATTCTACGCACTGTAAAATAAACCAAACACCTTTAAACAAATGAAAACAAAATTCTGGATTACTATACTGACTGCAGCACTGCTGACAGCCAGCACATCAATCGCAGGCGAATGGACCGAGCTCTTTAACGGCACAGACCTCGCACACTGGGAGAATCCTTACGACTGGGGGCAGGCGGAAATCGTGGCTGGAGAAATCCACCTCAGCACGGAAAAGTCCAAGTGGTTCCTCTCAACCGTAAAGGAATATTCTGATTTCATCTTCGAAGTGGAAGT